>DASZOG010000370.1:0-15780 GCA_035550895.1 Acidimicrobiales bacterium | reverse complement strand
CGCCGCGCTCGCGGCCGCCGGCGAGCAGAACGGCCGGCACGGCGGCCGACCCGCCGCCGATGTCGAGCGGCTCCTCGTCGAGGCGGGCCTGTGGCCAGTGCGCGACCGCGTCGCCGCGCAGCTCGACTACGGGTCGCAGCGGCGGCTCGAGCTCGCCCGCGCCGCCGCCCTGTCGCCGCTGTTCCTACTGCTCGACGAACCGACGTCCGGGATGAGCGAGACGGAGTCAGCGGCGATGATCGACCACGTCCGCCAGACCGCGGCCCGAGCCGGCGCGGGTGTCCTCGTCATCGACCACGACCTGCACTTCATCACCGGTGTCTGCGATCGGATCTACGTCCTCGATCACGGCCAGCTCCTCGCGCATGGCACGACCGCCGAGATCCAACGCGACCCGCAGGTGATCGAGGCCTACCTCGGATCCTCGGCCACCCCCGCCTGACGCCACTGCGCCGTCAGGCCCAGCAGCGATCCGCGCCATCGCCCGCCGACCACACCACCGTTCTCGTCACCGAACGTGGCAGCTGGCGCGATCTGCCGTGACTGGAACGCACCTGGCCGCTCACCGGCTGAGGCGTCAACCCCCTGAGGCGGGCGAGCTCGTGCGGGCCGGAGGTGAAGTACCCGCCAGCAGTGCGGATCGCTGCGCCCCACGGTTCGAGGACGGCGCACACGTCCTCGATCTCGTCGCCGAGCGCAGTGGCAATCGGCTCGGCACGGCGATCGGTGTCGGCCTCGATCGCTTCCCGCCGCATCCGCCCCTGCGGGGTGAAGGCGCCGTCGGCGTCGACCAGACCGCGGGCCACGAGCCGTTCGAGCGCGGCGTCGAGCTGTTCGTCGCTCCACGCCCTCGTACGGATGTAGGTGCGCAGTGGCAGACCCCAGTACAGCTCGGTGAGCAACCCCATCTCGACGGCGTCGAACCCTGCCCCGACCCACGAGATCGTGTGGACGTCGCCGCGGTACTCACGCAGGCAGTCACCGAACCGCCATACCGCGCCGAGGGGGCCCTCGTCCGGGACGGGCTGGGCGAGCGCGCCGGCGAACAACGGCTTGCCCTCGGGGCGGAGCACGTCGACGGCCCGGCCGAGCAACTCGGCGGCGCGCTCGGCGCCGTCCGGCGCGGGACCGAGGATCCGCCGCAGCTGCGCGACGGCCCCCTGCTGGCGGACCGCCCGGATCGTGGTGGCATCCGTCAACGTCCACCCGTACGCAACCGCGGGGACGACCACGGCCGGATTGAAGACGGCGAACGCAGCCGCGATCACCGTGCCGTGGACCTGCCCCATCAGCGATCCGCGGCTGGTGAAGTACGCCGGGCCGTCCGGCAGTGCGACACCGCTGCGGACGCCAGGGCTCGGCGAGAAGCCGAGTTCGGTGTACGCCGCGTGGCACTCGGGCGAGAAGTACACCTGGCCGACGACCGGTTCCAGCGCCGCCGCGAGGCGCCGGAGCCGCTTGGACGAGCTCGCCGACACGGAGTCCCCCACGGGCGCGGGACTCTACGGCCGTCCTTCCGCAGCGGCCAGTACCGTGCCCGTCCGTGCCCACGATCGAGATCGCCTCCGAGGCCACCCCGGAGCTGGTCGACGCGTTCGCCCGGCTCGTTCCCCAGCTCTCGTCGTCGGCACCGCCGCCGACCGCGGCCGAGCTGGAGGAGATCGCCACGTCGCCGTCGACCGTGCTGTTCATCGCCCGGGAGGGCGGCACGATCGTCGGCACGTTGACGCTGGTGCTGTTCCGCATCCCGACCGGGCTGCGGGCATGGATCGAGGACGTGGTCGTCGACGGTCAGGCGCGTGGAACGGGTGTCGGTGAGGAGCTCAACCGGGCCGCGCTCGCCGAAGCGGCGCGGCGGGGGGCGCGCACGGTCGACCTCACGAGCCGTCCGCACCGGGAGGCCGCGAACCGCCTCTACCAACGCCTCGGCTTCGTCAAGCGGGAGACGCACGTCTATCGCTACTCCGGCGGCTGAGCGCGCCGACTCGCCGCGCTCAGCGTCGGTGCTCGGTGTCGAGGAGCACGGCGACCAGGCAGTCGCGGAGCCAGCGCTGGAACTGCCGCACCGTCCATCCGCGTGCCATCGCGTCGTGGGTGACGCTCGTCGAGAACGACGGCGCCGGTGCCGCCGACGCGGAGATCCGCGGCTTCGGTGCGCTCTACAGCCTGCACTTCGTCGATCCGGACGGCATCCATCCCGAGGTCAACCTGTTCAAGGACGAGGCTCACTCTGCCAGTTGACCCGCATCGTCTCGCAGGAGGTCTTCGGCGGCCTGGCGGACCTGCCAGTCCCGGTCCTCGAGCGCACGGCGCAGCGCGGCGTCGACCTCGTCCCCCTCGAACGGCGCGAGGGCGAGCACCGCCCTGCGGCGGACCGCCGGCTTGTCCCGCGTCGCGGCGAGGATCGCTGCCAACCCGGCTTCGTCGCCGATCGCGCCCAATGCCGCGACCGCCGCTTCGCGCACGAGCGGGTCGCGGTGCTCGTCAGCCAGGTCGATCAACCGCGCCACCGCGTCGCGGTCGGCCTGCTCGTGCTCCCCACACGCCCAGGCCGCCACCTCGACCACCGTCGGGTCGACATCGGCCAACGCACCGAGGAGGGAGACGTCCCGGTGGCGGGCGGCGAGCTCGGCGGCGCGGCGGCGCACGACCGGTGATCGGTCGGTGAGGGCAACGGCGAGCTCATCCGCCGCGAGCGCACCGGCGCGCTCCAGCGCGGCCAGCGCGCTCGCCCGGATCGCCGGGTCCGGATCGGCCAGCGCTACGCGCGCCGCGGGGACATCCCCGCGATGGCCGGCGACGACGACAGCCCGCCGCCGGGCAGTGGCAGGAGGCTGGTCGGGGGTGGGCCGAGGGGTCACGGCGCGCTCGCGGCGCCGGTGTCAGGAGAACGAGCCGAGCGCGAGCAGCGCGCCGATGACCAGGACGGCGAGCATCACCGCCACGATCACCCCGATCACCACGCTCAACACGCTGAGGCTGCCGAGGGCGAAGATCCTCCGCCAGAGCGGGGTCCGCCGGTAGCGCATCGTCGGTTCCTGGACGATGGCCAGCACCGCCGGCTCGTGACGCCGGGCGCGTGGAAGCATCCTCGGGAGCCTGACAGTCTTGAGCCGGTCCACGACGACCAGCAAGACCACGGCCGCACCGGCCAGAAGCAGGGCCCTGTTCGTGAGCTCCTCGGCAGTCACAGTGCCAGACAACCTACCTCCGAGCACGGCTCCGCCGCCCGGCGGCCGGCGCCGTCGCCGCTGGTGGCTGCCCGTCGTCCTCGTCGCCGGGCTCCTGATCGGGCTGGTCCTCCTGGCGGCCGTCGTGCCGGTGGAGCGCTACGCACTCGCGCCCGGTGACGTCGCACCGGTCGAACCGCGGGTCGACATCGACGGCAGCGTCACGACGTACGACACGGACGGCGACGTCCTCTTCGTCACGGTCAAGCTGCCGCGGCTGTCGTTGCTCGGTTGGCTCGTCGCCGGGCTCGATCCCGACGTCGACGTGAAGACCCGCGAACAGCTCTTCGGCGACCAGACCCGCGAGCAGAACCGCCAGCAGAACCTGAAGCGGATGGGCTACTCGAAAGAGCTGGCGTCGTACGTCGCGCTGTCCCGGCTCGGCTATGACGTCGGCGTCGAAGGCGGTGGGCCGGTGATCGGGTCGCTGTGCCTCGAGGTCGGGGCCGACGGGACGTCCTGCGCCAGGCCGGCGCCTGCGGACGAGGTGCTCGACCCCGGCGACGCGATCGTCGAGCTCGACGGCACGCCGATTCATCTGTTGGAGGATCTCTCGGAGGTGCTCGCCGAACACGAGCCGGGGGACGTCGTGCCGGTGACCTACGTCCGCGCCGGCGACGAGCGCGACGCCGAGATCGAACTGACCGAGGCCGAGGACGGGCGCACGATCGTCGGTTTCATCCCGACGGACACGTTCATCGAGGACGTCACGTTCGAGCTGCCGTTCTCGATCGAGATCGACTCCGGTGACGTCGGCGGCCCGTCGGCCGGGTTGGCGTTCACGTTGACGTTGGTCGACCTGCTGACCCCTGGGTCACTCACCGGGGACCTGAAGGTGGCGGCGACGGGCGAGATGCTCGTCGACGGGCGGGTCGGCCCGATCGGCGGTCTGCACCAGAAGACCACGGCCGTCGAGGACACCGAGGCCGACGTGTTCCTCGTCCCCGCCGGCCAGGTGGCCGAGGCGCAGGCGGAGGCAGCCGGCACCGACCTGCAGGTCATCCCGGTCAACACGCTGGACGAAGCCCTCGCCGCGCTGGAGTCGGTAGGCGGTGACCTGAGTGGGATCCCGGACGCGCCCGGGGCCTGACCGGCATCGATTCCCAGGCGGCCCCGTCCGCGGTCCGGTGGGCTGCGCCACCTACGCTCTGGGTCGATGGCGACTCGCTCGATGATCAACGTGACGTCCCCCGCCGCGATCGCCGCCGCCAGCTTTCCGACCTCGCGGAAGGGCTTCGATCCCGAGGCCGTCCGGCAACTCCTGCGCGAGGTCGCGGACGAGCTCCGCCGCCTGCAGGACGAACGGGATCGCCTCGCCGCCCAGCTCGACGCGGCCCGCGCCGCGCCGGAGACCCCAGCGCTGGACGAGGCGACGGTCGCCGAGCTGCTCGGTGAGGAGACGGCGTCCGTCCTCCGATCCGCGCACGAGGCGGCGGCCCAAGTGCGGACCCGTGCCGACGACAGCGCCGCTCAACGCCTGCGCGAGGCGGAGGACGAGGTGGCGCGCGTGCGCGGCCAGGCGGAGGTGGAAGCAGCACGGCTGCGCCAGGACGCAAACGTCCGGGCGCAGGAACTGAAGGACGCGGCGCTGCGCGAGGGCCGCGAGATGGTGAACGAGGCGCGCGCCGTGCGGGAGCGGATCTTCGCCGACCTCGCTCGGCGGCGCGACCTCGCCCGCCAGCAGATCGAGCAGCTCCTCGCCGAGCGGGAGCGGTTGGAGCAGGTGTTCCTCGACGCGCGTTCCTCCGTCGACGCCGTGCTCGACGACCTCGCCGAGCTCGGGCCTCCGCCGGAGGCTCCGGAGAGCGTGTTCACGCCTCCCCCGACCGGTGAGGTGCCCACGGTCGTGCTCGGCGAGGTCGACGCGCCGACGTTCGCCGCGGCCGCGGCACGCATCGAGTCCGACGTCGACGAGACGATGTCCCGCCATCCGACCCACCACCGACCGGAGGCCGGCGAGCTCGACGACTGGAGCGAGGGGGACGAGCTCGGCGAAGGCGGCGCGCCCGAGGGCGGCGAGCCGGTCGACGCTGCGGACGTTCCCGGGTTCGAGACGGACGCGGAGCCCGAGCCCGAGGCGGGTCTCGCCGAGACGGACGAGGAGCCCGACGGTGGCGACGAGGCCGAGACCGGCGCCGACGCAACTCCGACTGACGAGCAGGAATCCGTGGCAGACCGCCCGACGGTCGACGACCTGTTCGCCCGCCTGCGCGCCGCAGGCACCGCGGAGGTCGCCGAAGAGGTGCTCGGCGAGGAGGCAGAACGCCCCGTGTCCGTACCGGCCGGCCGGCCACACGCGCTGACCGCGGTCCCCGACCATCCGGTGGAGCGGTTCGAGCAGCGCAAGGACGTGCTCGAGCCGGTGCGCGCCAGCCTCGCCCGCCAACTCAAGCGGGTGCTCGCCGACGAGCAGAACGAGGCCCTCGACCGTCTCCGCCGGGCCAAGGTCCTGCCGTCGCTGACCGACCTCCTCGGTGCCGAGTCCGACCACGCGCAGCGCTACCGAGACGCTGCCGCGGAGCAGCTGCGCATCGCGGCGCTCGCCGGCGTCGATTCGCTCGGCCCGCACGACGCGGATCAGGCGGCGACGATCCTCGACGGCACGAACGCGATCGACCGCTCGCTGTCCGAGATCGACACGGAGATCGTGCAGCCGCTCCGCCAGCGCGTCGCGGCCACGCTGTCGAGCGCGGCCGACGACCCAGCCGAGGCGGCCGGCCTGTTGCGAGCGGTCTACCGCGAGTGGAAGGTCGACCGTCTCGACGGCGCCAGTGAGCATCTCGCGCTCGCCGCGCACGGGCGGGGCGCGTTCGTCGCGCTCGCACCGGGAACGCCGGTCTGCTGGGTCGCGGACCCGGAGGGACCGGGCTGTCCGGACGCCGAGGACAACTTCCTCGCCGGCGCGGTAGCTGCCGGCGACGAGTTCCCCACGGGGCACCGGCACGCCCCTGCCTACCCCGGGTGCCGCTGCCTCCTCGCGCTGGTCCAGAGTTAGCCTGCGGCCGCATGCGGCTGCCTTCCGATCTCCCGCCTCGCGCGCCGAAGCCGCGCCGGGCGAAGCGGCGGTTGTCCGGGCGGGCACGCATCGTCATCGCCATCGGCGTCGGCCTGCTCGTCGTGCTGTTCCTGTCGGCGCGGGGCATCGCCGGCTTCTACACCGACTACCTGTGGTACGACGCGCTGGGCTATCGCAGCGCGTTCACTGGCGTCCTCGGGGCGAAGATCGCGCTCGCGACGATCTTCACGCTCGGGTTCGCCGCGCTGTGCACACTGAACCTGGCGCTCGCTGACCGCTCCACCCCCGTCGCGGACGGGCTGGCCGGCGACGAGACGTTCCTCGAGCGGTACCAGTCGCTCGCCGGTGGCCGGGTCTGGGCGCTGCGCATCGGTGTGTCGCTGCTGTTCGGGCTCATCGCCGGGCTGCCGGCCGCGGCGCAGTGGCAGTCGTGGCTGCTGTTCACGAACGCGCAGAGCTTCGGTGTCGAGGACGCCCAGTTCGGCCAGGACGTCGGCTTCTACGTCTTCCGCCTGCCGTTCCTGACGTTCGTCGTCGACTGGCTGTTCGCCGCGTTCGTCGTCATCCTGATCATCACCGCGGTCGCCCACTACCTGAACGGCGGGATCCGCCTGCAGGTACAACAGCGCCGGGTGTCCGCGCACGTGAAGCTGCACCTGTCGGTGCTGCTCGCCGTGCTCGCCCTGCTGCGCGCCGTCGGCTACTGGCTGCAGCGGTACGAGCTGACGACGTCCAACCGGGGCTTCGTGGAGGGCGCCGGGTACACGGACGTGAACGCACAGCTCCCGGCGATCGAGCTGCTGGCGATCATCTCGGTCCTGGCCGCGGTGCTGCTGATCGTCAACGTGCGTCAGCGCGGCTGGCGGCTGCCGGTCATCGCCGTCGGCCTGTGGGGTCTCGTCGCAGTGGTCGCCGGCACGATCTACCCCGCCGTCGTGCAGCGGTTCCAGGTCCAGCCGGCCGAATCGAGGCGGGAACAGCCGTACATCGACCGGAACATCCAGGCGACGAGCGCGGCCTTCGGACTCGACGAGATCACCGACATCGACCATGCGGGTGCCGAGCTGACGGAAGAGCAGGCAGAGGCGGCCCAGGAGCAGTTGCGCGACGTTCGCCTCCTGGAGCCGACGATCGCCGCCGACACGTTCCAGCGCCAGCAGGGCCTGCGCACCGACTACGTGTTCAACGACGTCGACGTCGACCGGTACGACGTCAACGGCCGCTTGGAGCAGGTGATGATCTCGGCCCGCGAGCTGAACCTGGCGAACATCCCGCAGCGGACATGGGAAGGCCGCCACCTCGCGTACACGCACGGCTACGGCGTAGCCATGGCGCCCGCCGGCAGGGTGACGCAGGACGGCTTCCCCGTCTACCTCACTTCCGCGAACGACCCCAGCGCGGGTGTCACCCAACCGGCCCTGTACTTCGGCGAAGGGCTCGACGAGTACTCCGTCGTCGCCACCGAGCGGGACGAGGTCACGATCGGGACGGGCGCGGAGGAGGGCTCGTCGCGTTACCAGGGCACGGGCGGCGTGAAGCTCGACTCGCGCATCCGCCGCGCCGCGTTCGCGCTCCGCTTCGGTGAGTACAACCTGTTCGGCTCGGGCCTGATCACGGAGGAGTCGCGCATCCTCTACGTGCGCAACGTGCGGGACCGCGTGAAAATGCTCGCCCCGTTCCTCCACTTCGACGCCGACCCGTACCCGGTCGTGCTCGACGACGGCCGGATCGTGTGGGTGGTCGACGGATACACGACCACCGGTCGCTATCCGTACTCGGCCACGGCTGACACGACCGACCTGCATCCCGACAGCGGGCTGCAGCACTCGTTCAACTACGTGCGCAACTCGGTGAAGGCGACCGTCGACGCGTACAACGGCGACGTCGACTTCTACGTGGTCGATCCGCAGGACCCGATCATCCGGGCGTGGCAGTCGGCGTTCCCGAAGCTGTTCCAGCCGCAGGAGGCGGCGGCGCCCGCGCTGCAGGCGCACTTCCGCTACCCCGAGGACCAGTTCCGGGTGCAGACGAACATGTACGCGCTGTACCACGTGAAGGACCCGGCGGCGTTCTTCCAGGGGCAGCGGTTCTGGAACGTCGCTCCCGAGCCGCCGGCGGAGAACGTGTCCCGGGTCGTGCCGACGCAGGGACCGGCAGGCACCGGTGTCACGCCGGACAGCAGCCGCCTCGGCCGGTTCGAGCCGTACTACACGATGCTCCAGTCGCAGGACGGCGAGCGGGAGTTCGTCCTGTTGCGGCCGTTCGTGCCGGTGTCCGAAGGCGACCGGCGCCAGGAGCTGGTCGCCTTCATGACCGTGTCGGGCAACCCGGAGAGCTACGGCCGCCTGACGGTGTACCGGATGCAGCCGTCGGACGGCGCGCTGCCGGAGGGTCCCCTGCTCGTGGACGCCGGCATCAAGGAGACGTTCAACCGCGACCTGACGCTCGAGGACCAACAGGGCTCGACGGTGCGCTTCGGCGACATGCAAGTCCTGCCGATCGACAACGCGCTGGCGTGGGTTCGGCCGTGGTACGTGCAGGCGAACAGCGGCAACCCGCTGCCCCGGCTGCGCAGCGTCACCGTCACCGTCGGGCGCCAGTCGGACATCGGGCCGAGCCTCGAGGGCGCGCTGCGGGCGGCGTTCCCCGGGGCGACGTTCACGATCGAGACCCGGCCCGAGGGCGCCAACACGACCGCGCCGCCGGAGGAGGAGGGCGAGAGCGGCGGGGAGCAGGAACCGACCGATCCGTCGACGCCGCCGACATCCGGCCCGGAGGGCGAGCCCGAGGGCATCGAGGAGCTCCTGGCGCGGGCGGACCAGGCGTACTCCGAGGCCCAGGATGCGCTCGCCGACGGCGACGTGGCGCGGTACATCGAGATGCTCGAGGAGGCGGCGCAGCTCGCCGCCCAAGCCGCCTCACTGGCCACCGGCGAGCCGGTCACCGCGACCACCGAACCCGAGGTCAGCGCGTAGCGGCTCGGCTCGGCGCAGGCCGCCGGCCGCCGCAGTCTGCGCCCGCCCCTGCCGCGACATGCAGAAGAAGTGGTTGGAATCCAACCACTTCTTCGACACGTCGGCCGCCGGCTAGGCCGCCCTGGCGCCGGCCGACGTCGTCCGTCGCGCCCGTCGCGCCCGCCCCGGCCGCAACGCCGGCAACGTGACGAAGACCGTCGCGCCTGCCTCGGGCCGGAACGGGGTGTCCGTGGCGCCTGCCTCGGGCCGCAACGGGGTGTCCGTCGCTCCCGCCTCGGCCCCCAACGTGACGAAGAACTGGTTGGAATCCAACCAGTTCTTCTTCACGTCGGTGCCGTTGTGCTCAGTCCTCGGCCTGGGCGGCGTCGCCCGGTGCGAGTTGCGGTGAACGCCGCGCGCCCTGGACCAGCGACGCCAGCGAGGCGAGGTCGGCCCGCAGGGCGATCTCGTGCCGGGCGAGGTCGTTGGCGATGCGGACCTGGTTCTCACGCAGCTCGGCGAGCTGGTTGCCGAGGAGGATGTCGTCGAACGGGTCCGGTGTTGCCGCCGCCGTGCGCAGTGCGGTAGCGGCCAGCTCCTCCACGTGGGCGTGCTGCTCCGCGAGGCGGTGGTACAGCTCGGACTGCGCCTGCTCGAGCTCACCCGTCAGCTCGGAGAGCTGGTTCGTGAGCAATGTCGTCACCTCGTCGAGACGGCGGCGAACCTGTTCGTGGTGCTCGGCGGCGGTGGCGTCGACCTGCTCGACGCGGTCGGCGAGCCCGCGCAGCTGGGCGAGTGTCTCGATCAACGAGCTGCCGGGGATCGGCGGCGGCAGCTTCGGCGTGCCGAGGCGCTGCTCGACACGATCGGCCAACTTCTCCCGCGCGGCGCGCTCGTCCGCCAGTTTCGTTTGCAGCTCATCGACACTGCGGCGCAGCTCGTCGAGCTCGGCGGAGGATCGGCGGAGGAAACCCATCGCTGTCGGTCCGGGCGCTGGTTGCGGTACAGAAGGCCCGGCGGTACCCTAACGACCTCACTTCGCCGCGGGGTGGAGCAGTCAGGTAGCTCGTCGGGCTCATAACCCGAAGGTCGCGGGTTCAAATCCCGCCCCCGCCACCAGCGAAATACCAGTTCAGAGGCCCTTTCCGAGAGACCGGGAAGGGCCTCTGGCGTCGGAATGCCCCAATGGGAGCCTCTCACACGCCCTCGGGCCGAAGCTACCTCGTCGGCGAGTCGTCCACGCTTGGATAACCGGTGGCGGAGCGTCGCGCAGCGGCGTCGGGATGATCCGAGGAGGCTGGCAGGGCTGACGGCCCGAGAAGCGGCCAGGCCCTTGAGCGATTCCGGATCGGCGAACGCTTGCGCGAGGCGCCGGTCGATAGCGCAGCGCTCGGCGACAGGCTAGGCCGTCTCTGTCGCGGGCTGTGGTGGTTCCACCGTGCCGGCTGGCGATGCGGACAGCGACGTCGGCTCGCTCCGCTCGTAGCGCCGATTCGGGACGCGTGGACAGTCGTGGCGCCAGCGCGCGAAGCGGCACGCGGGATCGAGCTTTGCGACCGAGGCCTGTACCGGCAGTGGTCCACCGTTGGGGCGGTGCGGGTCGCTATGCGTAATGGTCGAGCGCGATCCTGGCCTGGGTGACCCACCAGTCGAGGTCAGCCGACTCGCGAGCACGCATCGCTGGGTCGTCATGTTCGGCGGCGTCGAGTGCCTTGTTCCAGCCGAGATCGGCGAGTTCGGCGAAGAGGGCAAGGTGCATGGTGCGATCGTCGGTGTGACGGCTGCGGCGGCGGAACTCGGCGATGAGCTGCTCGCGGGTGGGGGCGATGTGGGCCGCCGACCCGACGAGGAAGATGGCGAGGTCGAGCGCGGGTGGGCCGTTAGTGGCAATCGCCCAGTCGAGGAACACGACCTCGGTGTCGTCGAGGGCGAGATTGACGAGCCACAGGTCGGCGTGGAGCAGCGTCGTGGGTCGGGACGACAGCACGCTTGCCAGTGGGGCTGGGTCGGCGTGGTGGGCGACGACCGCGTCGGCGACATCCGAAGCGACGAGCTCGAAGAACCGCTCCCAGCCACGCAGCACGAGGCCAGGCAGCGGGTTCGCTCCTCCCACCAGCGGCGCCATGGTCTGAGGGGCGAGCAACCCCAGGCGGGTCGCCAGCGGGCACGCGGCGGTGGGAACGTCGCCGGTAAACGTGTCGTGCATCGCGGTCATGGCGTCGAGGATGCGCCCGCACTCTGCGCCGGAGAGGATGCGCGACCATCCCGGCACCCGATCGCCGAGGTCGCGCATCACCGTGACCGTGGCCCCGCCGTCTTTGTGGACGTCGACGATGGCGTGTCCGACGCCGGCCGGCAGCCGATCAAGTGCACCCGACGACCACAGCATTGCCTCGCGATCGACGCCGCCGCCAGCCGCTGCGGTGAGGTCCTCGGCCGGTGTCGCCCGCTTGACGACGAGCCGTGTCCCGTCGTCGAGTCGCACGCGCTCGAGGCGCGCTCCGGAGCGACCGTCGTGGCCGTCGAGCACCTGCCGCTCAACGACCCGATCGAGCAACGGCGCGCCCACCCGTCCCGTTCCTTTCGCTGGCGGTCGATCGTCGGGCGGTCCCAGCCACCAGCGCAGGAGCGGCTGTGCTCGGCGATCGCCCCACCCGTGAACCGCAGCAGGGGGACATGTCCTGCGAGGAGGAGATCGTCACGGTCGACGTCGCGGTTGTGATCTCCATCAGTCGGGCCTTGCCAATCGCGGCCTCACCGGTGACGAGGACGCGACCGCCCCGCCCGACCTCGAGCCCGTCCACCAACGCCGCCGCGATTGCGTACCTCCGCGACCCGCCCGACCAACCGGAACGGACCGCTCGGGGAGCGCAGCGATTGCTCCACCTCCTCATGTTCGCGCCCGACGAACCAGTCAACGCCAACGAACCCTGACACGGTGCGGCGTCCGAACAACTTCCAGGCAACTCGGTCACCCCGGAGGGCTCGCGTACGAATCGACGGATCCGCTCGGCCTCGCACGAACGTGTTCTGCTTCGCGACGCAGGGGACGACCGGGCGCCAGATGCATCCACAAACGACGCCGAATGGCGCCGCGGCACGCGACGTGTTGCGGCTCGTCCTGGCGTTCGCCGTTCGCTCAGGTGCGCTCAAGTCCAACCCCGTCGCCGAGGTCGAGGTCCAGCGGACCCGCCGAGCGGAGATGATCGTCTTCGACCCTGACCAGATCATGGCCCTGGCTCGCGAGGTGACGGCGCCGCCTCCGCGCTACCGCCGCGGCGATCGGCGGCACGGCGGCTACCCCGGGTACGGCCTGCTCGTCCGCTTCGCAGCGTTCACGGCGTTGCGTGCCGGTGAGATCGTCGCTCTTCGAGTGGCGAGCCTGGATCTGATGCGCCGCCGGGTGGAGGTGAACGCTTCGGCCTCGGAGGCCTACGGCGAGCTTCAGTTCGTCGCGACCAAGACCTACGAACGCAGGACTGTTCCGATACCGCCCCGTGCTGGCCGAGCTGGCCGAGCTGGCCGAGCCGGCCGAGCCGGCCGTGTGCCTGCGGCCGCCTGTCATGGTCGTTTGGGTTGACGAACGACCCGAGTGGACCCCGGGTGCGTCCCTTGCCGGGTTCGTTCGTCTGTACGGTGGGAGGCCGTCGAAGGGACGCCATGTCGCAGGTGCGTGCGGATCAGCTGGACGCCAGCTGGGTCGAGACACTCGACCGCCTCCAGGCGTTCGTCGCCGCCCGGGTCGCTGACCCGGACCTCGCCGCCGACATCACCCAGGACGTCGTGGTGCGCAGCATCGCCTCCGGAGCCCTCGAGCGGGTGGACAACCCGGTGGGGTGGCTGTACCGGTC
The DNA here is from genome assembly GCA_035550895.1 of Acidimicrobiales bacterium. GTDB lineage: Bacteria > Actinomycetota > Acidimicrobiia > Acidimicrobiales > Ilumatobacteraceae > DASZOG01. The sequence continues at coordinate 2,729 of DASZOG010000370.1, read as the reverse complement.
GGCCCGCAACGCGGTGATCGACCACTACCGCACCCGCCGCGTCCACGACCCCTTCGACGGTGACGCCGCCTGGCCCGACCCCGGCCCGCTCGACAACGAACCCAACGACGCCACCCGGGAGCTGGCCCGCTGCCTGCAACCGATGCTGCACGAGCTGCCACCAGCGGCCCGCGACGCGCTGACCCGCGTCGACGTCGACGGCCAGACCCACCAGCAAGCCGCAGCCCAGCTCGGCCTGTCGGTGTCAGGGATGAAGTCCCGGGTGCAGCGGGCCCGCCGCCAGCTCAGGGACCTGCTCCAGCAGTGCTGCACCGTCGGGCTCGACGGCGTCGGAGCCGTCGCCACCTATCGGCCGACCCGGCAGGCGGCCTGCGGCTGCGGCGAACCTCACGCCAGCTGCCACTGACCGGCTACAGATGGCGCGCCGTTTGGTCGCGCCCGGCGCCGTCGCGGTCGATGACCCGCATGCTCCGTGCGACGAGGCGCGGCCACACGCGGTCGCGACCCGCGCCACGTGATCGTCTCGAGGCGGCGCTCGATCAGCGCCGAAGCGAGCGCAGCTCCTCGTCGATCTCATCTTCGGTGACGAGCCGCCGCGCCGGCGCGGACCCCGCCGCGTCGTTCGCCGAGTGAAGGCACGAGTCGAGTTCGCCGACACCGCGACGCAGAGCCCCTTCGGCGCTTGAGCCGGCTGGGCTCGGCGTCGCCGTCAGGTGCTCAGGCCCGTGCGGGGAGCGACGGCTGTCCGGCGGCCTCGCCGCGGTCGCGCGGTGACGGCGGCCCACAGGACGGCGGCGGCTGCCAGCGCGGCGAGGGTGTCGCCGAGCCGGTTGGTGCCGAGCACGTTGCCGCGCAGGGCGTCGGCGGCGTGGGAGACGGGGTTGAGCCCGGCGAGCGCTTCCATCCAGCCGGGCATGGTGTCGAGCGGGGCGAAGGCGCCGGAGATGAACATGAACGGCATCATCACCATCATCCCGGCGAACTGGACGACGTCGGGGCGGCGCAGCCGGTCGCCGATGCGGCCGAACAAGGCGCTCATCGCCCCGGCCAGCACGACCAGCACGAGCATCCCGCCGGCGGCGTCCACGACACCTCCGTGGAACCGGAAGCCGAGCAGCACGGCGCCGGCGAGCAGGATGGCGGCGCGGGCCACGGCGAACACGGTCTCGTTGATGGTGCGGGCCAGCCCGGGAAGCCCGGGGGGCATGGGCAGGGTGGCGAAGCGGTCGTGGAGGCCGTTGGTGTGGTCGATGGCGGCGGCGACCCCGGCGTTGGTGCCGGCCATCACGGTGGTGACGGCGAGCATCGCCGGGGTGAGGTAGTCGATGTAGGTGACCCCGGGGGGAAAGTTCGGGCCGTCGGCCACGGAGCGGAACACCTGGCTGAACAGGACCAGCATGGCCATCGGCATGGTGAGGGAGAACATCAACAGCTGAGGGACGCGGGCGGTGGTGCGCAGGTTGCGCCCGACGAGCGCAACGAGCTGCTCGCCGCCCGACACCCTGGTGGAGGGCAGGGTGGTGATCATGGGTGGGCTCCGGTCAGGGTGAGGTGGGCGAACACGTCGTCCAGGCTGGGCGAAGCGACCTCGAGATCGGTCGCGTTGACATCGGCGTGGGTGAGTCGGGCGACGAGCTGGGCGGCGTCATCGGCGTCGCCGGTGCTGAACGTCACCGTCACGTGTCCGGGTGCGGCGGGGTGTTCGAGGTCGGGCCGGTCGGGCAGCCGGGCGAGTTGGCCGGCGGGAATGGTGGCGGTGACGACCTTGCCGCCGACGAGCCGCTTGAGCTCGCCGGGGGTGCCCCGCGCCGCGACGCGGCCGTGGTCGAGCACCACGATGTCGTCGGCGAGGCGGTCGGCTTCGTCGAGGTACTGGGTGGTGAGCACGACGGTGGTACCGGTGGCAGTGAGCTGGGCGACGACGTCCCACAGCCCGGCCCTGGCGGTCGGGTCGAGCCCGGTCGTCGGCTCGTCCAGGAACAGCACCGATGGGGTGCCGACCAGGCTGGCCGCGAGGTCGATCCGGCGGCGGGATCCGCCGGAGAGCTGACCGACCCGCCGGCCGGCCAGGTCGCCGAGATCGAGCCGGTCGATGAGGTCGCCGGCCTGGCGGCGGGCTCGCTGGCCGAGGCCGGTGAGTCGGCCGATCAGCTCCAGGTTCTCCCGTCCGGTGAGGAACTCGTCCAGCCCGGCGTACTGGCCGGTGACCCCGATGCGCCGGCGCACCTGGTCGGCGCCGGCGACGACGTCGAAGCCGTCGACGGTCACCCGCCCGGCCGTTGGGCGAACGAGGGTGGTGAGGACCCGGATGAGGGTGGTCTTGCCGGCCCCGTTGTGGCCGAGCACCCCGAGGGTGGTGCCACGAGTCGTTTCGAGGTCGATGCCGTCGAGCGCCTGGGTCGAGCCGTAGGCGACGTGGAGGTCCTCGACGACGACGGCCGCAGTGGTGCCGGTCATGCTCCGCCACCGCCGCCGCTGCAGCAGACGTTGCCGGCGGTCGCGCCGTCGCCACAGCACACGCTGGCGGTGGTCCCGGTGTCCTGGGCGGGGTCGTCGGCCAGGACGGTGTAGAACTCCCAGCCCCCGAGCGGCACGTCGGGAGCGTCGACCCACACCTTGTCCTGCACGGCGTGGCAGCAGCGATCCGACGCCATGAACGAGTGGCGCAGCCCGGCGTCGCTGAAGCGACTGGCGGCGGCCTGCACGTCGTCGGTCGAGAACACTTCGAC
>DASZOG010000369.1:0-7263 GCA_035550895.1 Acidimicrobiales bacterium | reverse complement strand
TGCCGCCCACAGCCGTCAACGACCTCGTGACGATGGTCGTCGGCACGTCGCGCACCGTCGATCCGCGGATCAACGACCGCGATCCGGACGGCGATCCGCGGCGGCTGGCGATCACGTCCGTGCGTGCAGCGCGTGGCTCCGCGACGGTCGTCGGCGGCGGGGTGCAGATCACCGCTCCGGCCGCGCCCGCGACGTATGCGATCAGCTACACCGTGACGGATCCGGATGGCGGTTCGTCCTCGGCGACGATCACGGTGACCGCCACGCCGCCGCCGAACAGCCCGCCAACCGCGGCAGACGACACGGCCGTGACGCCGTTCCGGACAGCGGTCACGATCGACGTCCTGGCGAACGATCGTGACGTCGACGGCGGCCGCCTGCGCGTCACGGCCGTCACCGCGGCGACTCCGGCCACCGCAGGAGCGGTTGCCGTAGGGGCGGACGGCGCGAACCTCCGCTTCACGCCGACGACCGACTTCTCCGGCGTCGCCACCTTCCGCTACACGGTCGCCGACGAGCAGGGTGCCACGGCCACGGCGAGCGTCCGGTTGACGGTGAACGCCTGCGCGGTGCCCACCCCGGGGATCAGCGGCGACTCGTTCTCGCTGCAGCTGCCCTCGGACCCGGTCGTGTACAACGTCTACGCCAACGACGCATCGCCGTCGGGGACGTTCGCGGTCACCCAGCCGGCCGCCGGCACCGGGTCGGTGGCGATCGTCGAAGCCGGGCGGGTCCGGTTCACGCCTGGAGCCGGGTTCACGGGGCGGACGGCCTTCAGCTACTCGGTGACGCCGAGCTGTGGCGCGCCGGCCACGGCCGTCGTCGAGGTGACCGTCCTGCCGGTCCCGACCACGACGACCACGACGACGACGACCCTCCCGCCGACGACGACAACGACCACCACCACCACCACCACCACGACGACGACGACCACGACGACGACGACCACGACGACGGAGCCGCCGACGACACCCCCGCCCCCGGGCGGCGGTGGCTTGGGCGACATCCTCGACGACCTGCTCGAAGGACTCGGCGGGGGAGGGTGACCAGGGACATGCGCGGAGTAGGCTTGCAGGGTTCGGCGGACAGGACAGTGAGGCAACCCATGCAGAGGAACCCCTCGACACGGTCAGGAGCGGTCGCGTGAGCGAGCGAAGCGAGCTCCGTGTCACGGTGCGTTGTCCGCCGCGCAGCGGCGGACGGCTCACTGGTGCACCATCCGCAGCGCGTCTCGGGTTTCGACGTCATCCCAGGACGGTGCACCAGTGAGCATGGCGCGCCCCGCCAACCGGGCCGCGGCGACGGCGGTCTTCCGGCGCATCGAGCGTCAGGTCGAACAGGTCATCCGCGGCAAGCGGGAAGCCGTGCAGCTGGCCATCGCCTGCCTCGTCGCCGAAGGGCACCTGCTGATCGAGGACAAGCCAGGCACCGGCAAGACGTCACTGGCCCGGGCCATCGCCGCGTCGATCGGCGGGACCGCCAAGCGCGTGCAGTTCACACCCGACCTGCTGCCCAGCGACATCACCGGCGTGAGCATCTACAACCCTCAGTCGCGCGACTTCGCCTTCCGTCCCGGCCCGGTGTTCGCCAACGTGCTCGTCGCCGACGAGATCAACCGCGCGTCGCCGAAGACGCAGGCCGCGCTGCTCGAGGTGATGGAGGAGCGCCAGGTCACCGTCGACGGCATCAGTCACCCGGCTCCTCGACCGTTCATGGTCGTCGCGACACAGAACCCGCTCGATTTCGAGGGCACGTACCCCCTGCCCGAGGTCCAGCTCGACAGGTTCGCGATGCGGATCAGCCTCGGCTACACCTCCCGCGAGACCGAGCTCGAGGTGATGGCCAACCAGAACGGGCAGGACCCGCTGGTCTCGATCGAGCCGGTGGTCGACGTCGAGGCGTTCGCCGAGGCGGTGGCGATCACCCGGCGCGTGTCGGTCCGGCCGGAGCTGCGGGAGTACGTCGCCGACCTCGTCACCAAGACTCGCCAGCACCCAGATCTGCGCCTCGGCGTCAGCACCCGGGGCACGTTGATCCTGCTCGCGGTGGCGCGGTCGCTGGCGATCGCCAACGCCCGGTCGTTCGTCAGCCCGGACGACATCAAATCGCTCACCGCGCCGGTGCTCGCCCACCGCATGCGCGTCACACCGGATGCCGAGCTCGACGGCCTGACCGCGCAGGACATCCTGCTCGAGATCGCCGACCAGGTGCCCGTGCCCCGCATCCGCACGCCGGATCAGGCGCCGGCGCGCCAGCGCACGGCTGGTACGGCGTCGAAGCGGCGGCCGGAGCCACAGGACTCGGTGGTCGGTGAGGGGACGGCGTGAAGCGGCGGCGCGCCGCATCCACCGAGCCCACTGACTCCAGAGCGCCGCTGCTGACGTCCCGCGGCACCGCGCTGGCCGGCGGATCACTCGGCGTCCTCGCGATCGGTTTGATCGCGGGTTACCGCGAGCTCGTCCTGGTGGCCATCTCCGGGCTGATCGTGCTGGGGGCGGCGGTGCTGACCCCGCGCATCGCGGCGGCGATCGAGCTGGAGCGGCGCGTCGCCCGACGCTTCGTCGAACGAGGAGATCGTGTCGACATCGCGCTGGAAGCCATCGCCGCGAGGTCGTTGCCGCCGATCCCGGCAACGGACCACCTCGCCGGCATGGCCGTGCCGTTGATCATCCCGCCGCTCCAGCCCGATCAACCGGTGACGATCACCTACACGATCAAGGCGCTGCGGCGCGGCGTGTTCCAGATCGGGCCGATCCGGGAGGAGCGCCACGATCCGTTGATGCTCTCGGTCCGGCGGATCGACCACCCCATCTACGACGAGCTGTGGGTGCATCCGGTGCTGCACGACTTCCGCGTCGGGAGCCGTGGTCAGCGGGTGCTCGAGGCTCAGGTGCGCGTGCTCGCTCCCAGCGACGACCTGCAGGCCGAGTTCCGTACGCTGCGCGACTACGTCGTCGGCGACGACATCCGCCGGGTGCACTGGGCGAGCACGGCGCGTACCGGCCGCCTCGTGGTGCGGGACAACCTGCAGCGGCGGCGGCCGACGCTGTACGTCGTGCTCGACACGAGCATGGAGCACCTCTCGGAGCCCCTGTTCGAAGAGGCGGTGGAGATCGCCGCCAGCCTCGCGGTCCACTCGTTCGAGAACGGCAGCACGGTGATCGCCAGGACCCGCGATCCCGAGGCGCCGGGCCGCCCGAAGCAGGTCCGTGACCGCCGCGAGCTGCTCGAGCTGTTCACCCGCGTCCAGCGCTGCCGGGCCGATCACGCGCTGAAGCCACGCGTCCTGCTCGCGGGCCTCGTGCCCTCCGACATCCTCGTCGTGGTCGGGGGTGCCCGCTCGGCGTTCGGGCCGCTGGTCGGGTCGAGCCGGCACGCGACGACCGTGATCCGCCTCATCGACCGCCCGGGCGAGGCCGCGCGCCTCCCGTACCGGACGATCGACGTGCAGAGCGCGGAGGACTTCGCCCAGCGGCACGGGGGGCGCACAGCGGCATGAGCGAGCGAAGCGAGCTCCATGTCACGGCGCATCGTCCGCCGCGGAGGGGCGGACGGCTCGTTGGTGCACCCTGCGCGGTGCGACTGGAGCCTCGAGGTCATGGCCAAGGGGTGCACCGGTGAGCACGCGGACGGACGAGCTGCGCGAGCCGGTCGCGACGACGGAGGAGCCGAAGGCCGGCCCCATCTCCTGGCTCGAACTGTCGATCGTCGCCCTGTCGGTCGGTCTGGTCGTGCTGGCCGCGACGTTGACGCAGCGGATCTTCCTCGCCTCGGGCATCGCCGGCCGGGCCGTGCTCGCCGCGCTGCTCGCCGGCACCCTCGCGGTGGCGATGCCGCGCCGGTTCCCGTTGGTGGTGCGGATCGGTGTCCATGCCGTCCTGCAGGCCGGGGTCCTGGTGCTCACCGTGCGGGCGTTCGACGGAACGCTTCCGGGTGACGCCCTGCGTGCGGTCGCCCGGGGCATCCCCGTCGTGCTGTCCAGCCGCTGGCCGACGCCGGTCGACGCGGTGGCGGTCGGCGCCATCGTCTTCGTCAGCGGCGTGGCCGGAGCGGTCGCCGCTGAGCTCGCCCGCTCCGAGCGCCAGTTCGCCGTGTCTCTCCTGGCGCCGAGCGTCGCGCTCCTCGGGCTGTGTGCGTTCCTGGCAGCGCCTGCGGGTCCGCCGTCTGCGCTGCTCCTCGTGGTCTGGGTTGCCGGCGCGCTCCTGCTGCTCTATCTCGCCGCGCAGCGGGCCCGTCCGGCTGCCCACCGGCGCCTGGGCGCGCTGTCGGCGCAGCTCCTCCCGCGGGCCACGCCGGCGATCGTGCTCGCCGTCGCGGCTGCGCTCGTCGTGCCGCTTCTCGGTGGGTCGGCGTCCGCCGACGGCCGATACGACCCGCGTGAGGCCCGCGACGACCCTGCGCAGCCGGAGGACGAGGTGAGCCCGCTGGCGCTCGTCGACGCGATCCGCGAGCGCGATCCGGTGGAGGACCAGCTCACGGTCTCGACGGCGCAGTTCCCGCGCTGGCGGCAGGTCGGCCTGACCCGCTACGACGGTCGGGCGTGGATGCCCAGCTCCGAGTTCCGCGCCTGGGGTGGAGAATCGCCGTCCGAAGAGCGCGAGCAGGTGCTCGATGTCACGATCAGCAGCGTCACTGGCCAGTGGGTGCCCGTCGTCGAGGGAGTCGAGGACATCACGGTGCCGGTGCTGGTCGACGACACGCGTAGCGGCGTCCTGGCAGAGGAGGCGCTCGTGCCGGGCGAGGCCTACCAGCTGACCGTCGTGCCCCAACCGGACATGGACCTGCAGAGCACGGTCGCGGTCCGGCAGGACTCGGCGATCGTCCCCGGTGTCGAGATCCCGCTCGAGCTGGTCACCCTAGCCAACTCCGTGACGTCCGCCGCGGCCACTGACTTCGAGCGCGCCTCGCTCCTGGCCAGCCACCTGCAGACGAACTACCAACTCGACCCCGAGGCGCCTCCCGGCCACGGGCTGGGCCAGCTGAAGCTGTTCCTCCAGGACACGCGCATCGGCAGGCAGGAGCAGTTCGTCGCCGCCTACGGCGTCCTCGCGGCGGCCGTCGGGCTGCCGGTACGGATCAGCGTCGGCTGGGAGCTGCCCTCATCTGCCACGGGAAACGACGTCACGTTGCGCTCCGCCGACTTCACGGCCTGGCCCGAAGTGGAGTTCGAGGACGCCGGCTGGGTGGCGTTCAACCCGGTCCCGGGTTCGGTCGTTCCCCCTTCGGAGCAGGAGCAGAACGTCGCGCCCCGCGGTGTCCAGGGTGCGCTGCCACCGCCGGCGAACGAGCCACCTCCTCCCGTCAACACTGCGCCACCGCGGGAGACGGCCGATGTCGAGGCCGACTCGGCCCGGTTCCGTGTCAGTGGACCCTGGCGCTTCGGCTTCGGCTTCGGGCTCGGCGTGGTCATCCTCGGCTTGGCACTCTTCCTGGTCGTGCACACGAAGGCCCGCAGGCGCAAGCGGTTCCGCCACATGGAGGACCCGTCGCGGCGCGTGACGGGCGCGTTCGCCGTGTCCGTGGACATGATGATGGACCTCGGCATGCGCGTCAGACGCTCGAGGACGAACGCCGAGATCGCCGAGCAGAGCGTGGACGCGTTCGGGCGCGACCTCGTGCCGGCCGGTGCCCTCGCCGTGCGGGCCACGCGGGCGGTCTACGACGCGCAGGAGACCACGCCGGAGGACGCCGAAGCGGCCTGGCGCGACGTCGACGCGATCGAGGACGCGCTCCGGCGGCACACACCGAAGATCAGGTGGTGGCGGTCGAAGCTCAGCCTGCGCTCGGTGCGTAGCGGCCTGTCCCGCTCCTCCGTGCAGTGACGTCGTCGGCGTAGTGAAGACGGACTGGAACCCCGTCCTCCGCGCCGAGCTGGCGAAGCCGTACTGGAAGGACCTCCAGTCCTTCGTCGCCGAGGAGCGCCGGCTGCGCACGGTCTACCCGGCGCCGGAGGACGTCTTCGCTGCCCTCCACCTCACGCCGTACGCGGAGACGAAGGTCCTCATCCTCGGCCAGGACCCCTACCACGGCCCGCGCCAGGCGCACGGGTTGTGCTTCTCCGTGCGCCCCGACGTCGCCGTGCCGCCGTCACTGCAGAACATCTTCCGCGAGCTGCACGACGACCTCGGCGTCCCGATCCCACCGCACGGCACGCTCGAGTCGTGGGCCCGCCAGGGAGTCCTCCTGCTCAACGCGACACTGACCGTTCGCGCCGGTCAGGCCGGCTCGCACCAGGGCAAGGGCTGGGAGGTGTTCACCGACGAGGTCATCCGGGCGGTGGTTGCGAAGGAGGAGCGCGTCGTGTTCATCCTGTGGGGGAGCATGGCCCGGCGCAAGGCCGACCTCGTGCGCGGCGGGCCTCACGTGGTGATCGCGTCGGCGCACCCGTCACCGCTCAGCGCGGCCAACGGATTCTTCGGCAGCCGCCCGTTCTCGCGCGCCAACGCGGCGCTCGTCGAGGCGGGCCGCACACCCGTCGACTGGCGCATCGACTGACCAATCCGCTGCCTGGGCGGCGGCGAACGGATGGAAGAGATGTCGCCAGTTCCTCCCTCCGGGGGAGCTCACCACCTGCACCTTGTGCACCAGGGCCTGCCAGGGCAGCAGCCGTATGCTCCGGCGGTGCCGCGGGGCGACGCCGTCCGCACCGAGCTGCTCGTCCGAGTGGGCCGCGGTGACGAGGCAGCGTTCGCCGCGCTGTACGACGAGGTGGCGGACGAGGTGTACGGCGTGGCGAAGCGGATCGTGCGCGACGCGCACCTGAGCGAGGAGGTGACCCAGGAGGTGCTGGTCGAGGTGTGGAGGCGATCGCCGCGCTTCGATCCTGCGCTGGGCACCGCCACCGGTTGGATCCTGATGATCTCCCGTGCCCGCGCCGTCGACCGCGTGCGCAGCGAGCAGGCCCATCGCGACCGCCACGCGGCGCACGAGCGCAGGGCCGCACACGTCGACCACGCTCCGGACGAGCGGGTCGAGCGCCGCCTGGACCGGGAGCGGGTCCGCCAGGCGTTGGCCCAGCTCACCGACCTGCAACGTTCGGCGGTCGAGCTGGCGTTCTACGGTGGACACACGCACACCGAGGTCGCCCAGCTGCTCGACATCCCGCTCGGCACGGCGAAGACCCGGATCCGTGATGGCCTGATCCGTCTGCGCGACGCGCTGGGGGTGGGGGAATGACCGAGCGAAGCGAGGTCCTGCAAGGACGGTGGATCGTCGCCACGCAGTGGCGACTCCGTCACCCATCCACCCGAAGGGTGGACCAGT
>DASZOG010000368.1:0-2802 GCA_035550895.1 Acidimicrobiales bacterium | reverse complement strand
CCCGTGAGATCGCCCCGTCCGGTGCGGTGGTGCAGACCGTCGCGCCGCCCTGCGACGACCGCGCCCTGCGGCGGGCCCTCATGCGCGCGAACCCGTTCGTCCACTCGTCGGTCATGTTCCGGCGGGCGGCGATCGACCTCGTGGGCGCCTACGACGAGTCCTTCGCGGTCGCCCAGGACTACGACCTCTGGCTGCGGATGAGTCGCGTCGGCCGGCTCGCCAATCTCGCCGAGCCGCTCGTTCTCCGGCGCCTGGCGCCCGGGCGGCTCTCGAGCGCGCGCGACACGACGCGGCTGCGTGACGAGGTGGTGGCCAAGCTGCGCGCGCTGCGCAGCGGCGCGTGCCCGCCGTGGTCCGCCGTCTTCCTGGCCAGACCGCTGGCCGCCTTGATGCTTCCCACCCGTGTGCGGCGCGCCGCCCGCTCGATCGTGCGTCCGGCGCCGCGCGAGGCACGATGACGCTCGCCGCTCGCTCGATGACGGCGCCGCCGCGTCCGGTGCTGCACCTGATGGTGTCCACGCGCCCCGGCGGTGCACCCCGCCAGGTCGAGCTGCTCGCCGCCGGTCTCCGCGCCCGCGGCTGGCTCCCGATCGTGGGTGCCCCCGCCGACGGGATGCTGTTCGAGAGCTTCCGGACGATGGGCATCGAGACGGTGCGACTGGCCACCAACCGCCTCCGCCCCGCCACGCTCGTGCGCGTGCTGCGGCTCGTGCGGCGCCGGCGCGTGGCCCTCATTCACTCGCACGGCAAGGGTGCCGGCGTGTACGGCCGCGTGGCCGCGCGCCTCACGGGCGTCCCGGCCGTCCACACCCTTCACGGTATCCACTTCGAGCGCTACGGTCCGGCCGCCCGCCGGGCGTACCTGGCGCTCGAGCGTCGGCTGTCGTCGTGGACCGCGCGAGTGGTGAACGTCTCGCGCGAGCAAGAGCGCGAGGGCCTGGCGCTGGGCCTGTTCGACGCCCGGCAAAGCCGCGTCATCGTCAACGGGGTCGATACGATGCGGCTGGCCGCCACCGCGCTGACTCGCGCGGAGGCGCGGGCGGCGCTGAAGGTGCCCGCCGACGCCTGTGTCGTCGGTACGGTCGCGCGATTCGACGAGGTCAAGCGCCTCGACCTCCTGCTGGAGGCGGTGGCGCGACTGCCCGGGGTGACGGCGGTCCTCGTCGGAGCGGGGTCGGAGTCGGCGCGCCTGCGTGCGCTCGCCTCCGCGCGCGGGCTCGGGGGGCGCGTCGTCTTCGCGGGCGAGGTGGAGGACGGCGCCCGCCTGCTGCGCGCGATCGACGTATACGCGACGGCTTCGCGCAAGGAGGGAATGCCGCTCGCCGTGCTGGAGGCGATGGCGCTCGGTCTTCCGGTCGTCGCGAGCGACATTCCCGCCCACCGCGAGATCCTCGGCCCGGCCTCCCGGGGGCTCGCGGCGGAGACGGTGGACGGGTTCACGGCGATTCTCCACCGCGTGCTCGGGGACGGCGGGCTGCGGGCCGCGCTCGGGTGCGAGAACCGCCGGCGAGCCCGCAACGAGTTCGACGCGCGCGAGATGCTGGATGCCGTCGAGGCGCTCTACGCCGAGGTCCTTGGACGGTAGAGGCCGTGAGACTGTAGTAGTATCAAGAGGATGCGGGTCCTGATCACCGGGATCACGGGGTTTGTCGGCAGTCATCTTGCCGAGTGGGCCCTGGCGCAGGGAGCCGACGTGGTCGGTTCGGTACGATGGCGCAGCAGCATGGAACACATCGACCACCTGCGCGACCGCCTGACGCTCGTCAGCTCGGATCTCCGCGACCTCTCCTCGGTGCGCACCCTGCTCGAGCAGGCCCGCGCCGACTACATCGTCCACCTCGCGGCGCAGAGCTTCGTCGGCGCCTCGTGGGAGACTCCGACCGAGACGCTCCTGACGAACGCCGTGAGCCAGACGAACCTGTTCGAGGCGATCCGCCAGCTCGGCAGCCGTGCGCGGTTCCTCGTCATCGGCTCGAGTGAAGAGTACGGGCTCGTCTATCCCGAAGAGCTCCCGATCCGCGAGACGAATCCCCTGCGGCCGCTCTCGCCCTATGCGGTCAGCAAGGTGACGCAGGACCTGATGGGGTTCCAGTACTGGAAGAGCTACGGCCTCGACATCGTGCGCGCGCGCGCTTTCAACCACAGCGTTGGTCGACACACGCCTGTGCTCCTGCGTGACGACCGCAGCGGCCTGATCGACATTCGCTACATCAGCGAGATCCGTCGTCACCGCCCGGCGGGCTACCTGAGCGGCCGCCAGCTCGACGACGGGACCACCGTCTGGGACATGACTCGCCACCCCGTCTCGGTGTGGGCAGACGGGCGCTGGTCCAAGATCCTCCACCTCTCGTGTCACGCGCTCCGGCCCGGCGACCGGGTGCTCCGACTGGTCTCCAGCGCCGGCATCGTCGAGGTCACGGGCGACCACTCCGTGATGACGCCGAGTCCCTCCGGTCACATCGCCACCTCCGCAAACCGCCTGACGCCCGGTGACCGTGTATCACTCGTCGACATGCCCGACGCCGGCGGCATGTGGGTGCACGAGGACGTCGCGTGGCTGCTCGGGTTCTTCGTGGCAGAGGGCTGTATCACCAGCGGCAAGGTGAGGCTCGACAACAAGGACCGCAAGCCGCTCGAGCGCAGCGCCGAGATCTTGCTGAAGCATTTCGGGATGGATTCGTACTTCGTCGACGCCCATCACGACGTCCTCCGGCTGACGGTGCGCAAGCCGGAGGACTTTGCGCGGTGGCTCGGACCACAGGTGTATGCCAGTGACCGCAACAAGCGCATTCCACGCAGCAT
>DASZOG010000367.1:0-13264 GCA_035550895.1 Acidimicrobiales bacterium | reverse complement strand
ACGAGCTCACGCAGGTGCGCGACGAGCGCGAACAGGCGGCGCACGAGAAGGATCTGCAGTACGTCGGCCTGGACGGATCGGTCGGCATCATCGCGAACGGAGCGGGCCTGGCCATGAGCACGCTCGACGTCGTCAACCAGGTCGGCGGGCGGGCGGCGAACTTCCTCGACATCGGCGGAGGGGCGAACGCCGACGTGATGGCGGCCGCGCTCGAGGTGATCAACCACGACGAGAACGTGAAGGCGATCTTCATCAACATCTTCGGCGGCATCACCCGCGGCGAAGAGGTCGCCAACGGCATCGTCGAGGCGGTCCGCCGGGTGGACCTGCGGGCGCCGATCGTCATCCGGCTCGACGGCACGAATGCCGAGGAGGGCCGCCAGATCCTGCTCGACGCCGGCATCCCGCCCGACCGGCTGATCAGCCAGCCGACCATGCTCGACGCGGCACGCACCGCGGTCGAGATCGCGGGGAGGAGCTGACGTGGCGATCTTCGTCGACGAGTCCTCGAAGGTGCTCGTGCAAGGCCTGACCGGTGGGCAGGGCCGGTTCCACGCGCTGCGCAACAGGGACTACGGCACGCAGATCGTCGCCGGCGTCACGCCCGGCAAGGGCGGACAGGACGTGGAGGGCATCCCCGTGTTCGACTCCGTCGCCGAGGCCGTTGCGGCGACCGGCGCCGACGCCAGCTTCGTCGCGGTCCCCCCGAAGGCGGCGCCGGCCGCGATCCTCGAGGCGGCCGCCGCCGGTGTGCGCTTCGTCGTCTGCATCACCGAGGGCATCCCGGCCCAGGACGAGGCGCGGGTCTACAACCAGCTACTCCGCGACCATCCCGGCACGCGCCTCCTCGGCCCCAACTGCCCGGGCGTGATCAGTCCGGGCAAGTGCAACATAGGCATCACCGCCGGCGACATCGCGCAGGCTCCGACCGCCGACGGCCCGAACGTCGGCATCGTCTCCCGCTCGGGGACGCTGACCTACCAGGCGCTGTACGAGCTGAAGCAGAAGGGCATCGGCGTGTCGACGTGCGTCGGCATCGGCGGCGACCCGGTGCCGGGCACGAGCTTCGTCGACTGCCTCGCCGAGTTCGAGCAGGACCCGGAGACCGACGCGATCATGCTCATCGGCGAGATCGGCGGCTCAGCGGAGGAGGAAGCCGCCGAGTTCGTCACCTCCAGCGTGTCGAAGCCGATGAGCGCCTACATCGCCGGCGTCACGGCGCCGGCAGGCAAGAAGATGGGCCACGCCGGCGCGATCGTCTCCGGCGGCAAAGGCACGGCGCAGGGAAAGATGGACGCCCTGCGCGCCGCCGGCGTCCAGGTCGGGCTGAACCCGACGGAGGCCGGTGAGCTGATGCAGGCGATCGTCGCCGAGCTCGGCTGAAGGGTCAGCCCGAGCTGCTTGCCTGCGCTACGCGCTCGGGGGCGGTGGGGGTGGCGGTGGCGGGGGACGCACGTCCGCCGGTGCAGCAGGTGGTGGCGGGGGCGGCGGAGGTGGGGGCGGCGGTGGCGGTGGTGGGGGAGGAGGCGGTGGCGCGGCGCCCTGGAGCGGTGGCGGGGCAGCTGTCGACCGGTCGGGCGGGGCGAACTGCGACTTGAGCCGATCGAAGTCGGTCAGGTCCTTGAAGTCCCCACCCGCCTCGCGGAAGCCGTAGAAGCAACCCGCCAGCGCGACCAGTGCGGCGAGGAGAGCGAGGAACAGCCCGAAGCGCCGGTCGAGGTCGATGTCCGACTCGCCGTCGAAGAGGAAGCGGATGAACACGAGGAGGACCCCGAGTGCGGCGGCGAGGATCATCACCACCGGCCACGGCAGATTGCCGACCCGCTGGCCCTGCGAGCGGAGCAGGGTGATCACCGCGACGGCCACGAAGATCAACGTCGGGACGATGCCGGTGAAGAAGTAGTCCCAGCCGCTGTTCGACGCCGACCCGAGCCCGGAGATGTCGATGCCCCACCACGGCAGGAACGAGGCGATGAGGAACACGGCACCCGCTCCCACCTTCATCCAGTCGGATGGCTTCAACTTGCTCAGGTCCATCGGTTCCTCCGGGAGGCCGGCGCGGCCCCGTCGCGCGCACCGTACCAATGCGCTTCGCGCGAGGCGCGCATAGGGTCGCTGTGTGCCGAACGCCCTGCTCTCGGTGTACGACAAGGCCGGGATCGGCGCCTTCGCGGCGGCTCTCCACGACCTCGGCTGGCGGCTCGTCTCGAGCGGCGGCACGGCCCGGGCCATCGCCGAACACGGGCTCCCCGTCACCGACGTCGCCGAGCTGACCGGGGTCCCGGCGATCCTCGGGCACCGGGTCGTCACGCTGCACCCCAAGGTCCACGGCGGGCTGCTCGCCGATCTCGACGACCCGAGCCACGTCGCCGACCTCGAGCGCCTCGGGATCGAGCCGATCTCGCTGCTCGTGTCGAACCTCTACCCCTTCGCCGCCGACCCCGGCGTGGAGCTGATCGACGTCGGCGGGCCGGCGATGGTCCGTGCCGCGGCGAAGAACCACGCGCACGTCGCCGTCGTCGTCGACCCTGTGGACTACGAGCCCGTCCTCCACGAGCTGCGCGCCGAAGGCGCGATCGGACCGCTGACACGCCGGCGCCTGGCGCGCAAGGCGTTCGCCCACACCGCGGCGTACGACGCGGCCATCGTCACCTGGCTCGACGCGCAGGACACGGGAGAGCACGAGGTGTTGCCGCCGACGCTGCACCTCCCGCTCGAGCTGGCCCAGCCGCTGCGCTACGGCGAGAACCCGCACCAGGCGGGGGCCCGCTACCGGCGCATCGGCGCGGAGAGCTGGTGGGACCGGGCCGTGCAGCACGGCGGGAAGGAGCTGTCGTACCTGAACGTGTTCGACACCGAGGCGGCGTGGCGGTTGGTCCACCGGTTCGACCATCCGGCGGTGGTCATCGTCAAGCACGCCAACCCGTGCGGCGTGGCGATCGCCGACGACGTAGCCGTCGCGTACGAGCGGGCTCACGCCGCGGATCCGGTCTCCGCGTTCGGGGGCATCGTCGCCGCCAACCGGCCCGTTCCGGGCGCGATGGCGACCGCGCTGGCGCCCGTCTTCACCGAGGTCGTCGTCGCTCCTGGCTTTGACGACGACGCGCTGGCGACGCTCACCGCGAAGCAGAACCTGCGCCTGCTCAGCGCGTCGCCCCCCGGCTCGGCGGGGCTCGACGTCCGGTCGGTCGACGGCGGGCTGCTCGTCCAGCAGCCGGATCCGGTCTCCGTGGACCGGTCGGCCTGGCAGGTGGTGACGGAGGTGCAACCGACCGGCGAGCAGTGGGACGACCTCACGTTCGCGTGGCAGGTGTGCGCCGCGGTCAGTTCCAACGCCATCGTCGTGGCCACGGACGGGCAGGCGGTGGGGGTCGGTGCCGGCCAGCAGAACCGTCTCGACGCGGCCCGCATCGCGGTCGAGAAGGCCGGGTCACGCGCCGGCGGAGCCGTGGCGGCGAGCGACGCGTTCTTCCCGTTCCGTGACGGGCTCGACGCGCTCGCGGCCGCCGGCGTGCGCGCTGTGATCCAGCCGGGTGGGTCGGTCCGGGACGGCGAGGTCGTCGCCGCCGCCGATGAGCACGGCGTGGCGATGGTGTTCACCGGCGAGCGCCATTTCCGCCACTGACCAGAACGGGTCAGGGCGTCTTCGGTAGCCTCGCTGTCCAGGGATGGCACGGATTTCTGATCTGCTCGCTGGCGGCCGGACGTTCTCGTTCGAGTTCTTCCCGCCGAAGACGGACGCCGCGCAGCTCACGCTCGGGCGGACCATCGCCGAGCTGGAGCCGCTCGGGCCCAGCTTCGTGTCTGTGACGTACGGGGCCGGAGGGTCGACACGGGAGCGCACCCACGAGATCGTCGCCTGGGTTCGCAAGGAGACGGCCATCACGCCGATGGCGCACCTCACCTGCCAGGGCCACCGGCGGGAGGAGATCTTCGAGATCCTCGAGGCATATCGGCTCGCCGGGATCGAGAACATCCTCGCTCTCGGTGGCGACCCGCCGGCCAACTCCGTCGACGCCCGCCCGAGCGACTACCGCTACGCCGCCGAGCTCGTCGAGGACGTGCGCGCCTCCGGCCTCTTCTCCGTCGGCGTGGCCGCCCACCCGGAGGTCCATCCACGTTCGCCGGACCGCGCCGCCGACCGCGTCAGACTCGCCGAGAAGATGCGCGCGGCGGACTTCGCGATCACCCAGTTCTTCTTCGAGACGCACCACTACGAGCGCCTGCGCGACGAGCTCGCCACGCTCGGCGTCGACAAGCCGGTGGTGCCGGGAATCATGCCGGTGACCAACTTCGGCCAGGTCGCCCGGATGGCGCAGCTCTCGGGGGCGGACGTGCCGGCGGCCCTCGCGCAGCGCCTCGAGGCCGCGGACGACCCCGACGAGGTGCGCCGGATCGGTGTCGAGGCCGCCACGGAGCTGTGCCGCGCGCTGCTCGACGCGGGCGCACCGGGGCTGCACTTCTACACGCTGAACCGTTCCAGCGCGACCCGCGAGATCTACGCCAACCTCGGCCTGCCCGTCCCCTGAGGGTCCTGGGCGACTGCGCTCCATGCAAACGATCGAGCGACCGGACGGGGTGCACACCCTCCCGACCCACTGGTCGGCGGCCGCGCCGAAGTGGCGCGACGTGCCCTACCTCCCCGGGATCGACGGCCTGCGCGCCGTCGCCGTCGTCGCCGTGCTGCTCTACCACGGCGGCGTCAGTTGGACGCGAGGTGGGTTCCTCGGGGTCGAGGTCTTCTTCGTCATCAGCGGCTACCTGATCACGCTCCTGCTCGTGGCCGAGCACGAGCGGACCGGCAACGTCTCGTTCCGCGGCTTCTGGCGGCGGCGCGCCCGCCGCCTGCTGCCGGCGCTGTTCGCGCTCCTCGGGGCGGTGATGTTCACGTGGGTCGTGTTCGTGCGCGACGGGCTCGACACGTTGAAGGTCGAGCTGCTCGCCGCGCTCACGTACACGACGAACTGGCTGTTGATCGCCAACGACTCCTCGTACTTCACGCAGCTCGACCGCCCGTCGCCGCTGCAGCACCTGTGGTCGCTGGCTGTGGAGGAGCAGTTCTACATCGTGTGGCCGATCGTCGCTCTGGCGATCTTCCGTGCCTCGCGCGCCCGCCCGCAGCGGGCGGTCCGGATCCTGCTCGCCGGGGCCGCCGCGTCGTACCTGCTGATGCAGGTGATGTACGACTCCACCGGCGACCCCTCCCGCGTCTACTTCGGCACCGACACCCGCGCCTCGGCACTTCTCCTCGGCGCCGCGCTCGCCGTCGCCTGGCGGCCGAACCCCGGCGAGCGGGTGGAATCGAACCTTGGCCTCGAACTCGCGGGGCTCGCCGGGATCACCGTCGTCGTGGCCTGCCTCGGCCACATCGGCGACCAGAGCGCGTTCCTCTACCGCGCGGGGTTCTTCATCTGCTGCGTGGCCACGCTCGCCACGATCGCCGCCGTGGCCCGACCCACGGCGCTGTCCCGCCTGCTCGGCGTCGCGCCACTGGTGTGGATCGGCACGCGCTCGTACGGCCTGTACCTCTGGCACTGGCCGGTGTACGTGCTGACGCGGCCGGGCGAGGACCTACCCGGGTGGAGCCCGAACCAGGCACTCGTCCTCCGCCTGGTGATCACGTTCCTCCTCGCGGAGCTCTCGTACCGCTGGATCGAGCGCCCGGTACGGGAAGGCGCGCTCGCAGACTGGATGGTCACGCTGAAGGGGCCCCCGGGCCCGTTCGTGTTCCACCGCCGGCGGGTGACGGTCGGCAGCGTCGCGATGGCCACGGCGGTGCTCGTCCCGGCAACGGTCGTGCTCGCCTTGGCCCGGCCGGAGACGAGCGAGATCGAGGAGAGCCTGCGCGCCGGCGAGGCGTTCGTCGCGCAGCAGCCCCGCCGGATCACGCTCCCGTCAACGTCGACACCGGAGGCGAGCGTGCCTGAGTCGGTCGTCCGCGCCGCACCCCGCCGGACGGATCCGGACGAACGGTCCGTGCCGTCGTCCGCGACCACCGCGGCCGAGCGCAGGGTGGCGACGACGGCGCCGCGCGATCCGGATGCGACCGCACTCACGCCTGGCACGGTCCCCCCGACCGTGGCGACGACGGTGCCGCCGACGACGGCGCCGCCGCTGCCGGAGATCCCGATCTTCGCCCTGGGCGACTCGGTGATGCTCGGTGCGGCGCCCGATCTCGCGCACACGCTCGGCGCGGGGACGCTCGTCGACGCCCGCGTCAGCCGCCAGTTCACGGAGGGCATCGAGATCACCAGATTCCTCCACGCGACGGGGCAGCTCGGGGAGAAGGTCGTCGTGCACCTGGGCAACAACGGCTCGATCGGCCCGAACCGCATCTCCGAGCTGATGGCCGAGCTGGCCGACGTCGACGATGTGCTGTTCCTCACCGTGCGCGTCCCGCGTGGATGGGAGGCGCCGAACAACCAACTCCTCGCTCAGGAGGTGGCCCGCTTCCCGAACGCCCGCCTGATCGACTGGCGGGCCGTGTCCGAGGGGCACACCGATTGGTTCTACGGCGACGGCATCCACCTCCGTCCGGAGGGTCGCCAGGCGTACGCGTTCTTCGTCGCCGCCGCCCTCAACGGGTGACGCGGCGTCGCGGCTGCCGCCGGCGGCGACGTTTCCCGGACGACCCGGCGCAGTCCTACGCTCCGGCCCATGCCCACTCCCGTCCGTGTCGCCGTCACCGGAGCCGCTGGCCAGATCGGCTACAGCCTGCTGTTCCGCATCGCCTCGGGCGCGATGCTCGGCCCGGAGCAACCGATCGTCCTCCAGTTGCTGGAGATCACTCCCGCTCTCCCCGCTCTGGAAGGCGTGGCGATGGAGCTCGACGACTGCGCGTTCCCGCTGCTGGAAGGCGTCGTCCGCACGGACGACCCGGAGACGGCGTTCGGCGACGCGGACTACGCGCTGCTCGTCGGAGCGATGCCGCGCAAGGCGGGCATGGAGCGCGCCGACCTGCTGTCGGCGAACGGCGGCATCTTCCGCCCGCAGGGCAAGGCGTTGTCCGACAGCGCGCAGCGCGACGTGAAGGTCCTCGTCGTCGGCAACCCGGCGAACACGAACGCGCTCATCGCGCAGCAGAACGCTCCGGGGCTCGAACCGCGCCAGTTCACCGCGATGACACGGCTCGACCACAACCGCGCCGTGAGCCAGCTCGCGCAGCGGACCCGTGTCCCGGTGTCGTCGATCCGGCGGATGACGATCTGGGGGAACCACTCCACGACCCAGTACCCGGACCTCGTTCACTGCGAGGTCGACGGGAAGAACGCGTACGAGCTGGTCGGCGACCACGAGTGGGTCGACGGCACGTTCATCCCCACAGTGGCGAAGCGCGGCGCGGCGATCATCGAGGCCCGAGGCGCGTCGTCCGCAGCGTCGGCCGCGAACGCGGCGATGGACCACATCCGCGATTGGGCGCTCGGCACGGCGGAAGGCGACTGGGTGTCGATGTCGGTGCCCTCCGACGGCTCCTACGGCGTGCCGGAGGGGCTGATCTCGTCGTTCCCGTGCGTCTGTACCGGTGGCGAGTACGAGATCGTCACCGGCCTCGACATCGACGACTACTCCCGGGTGAAGATCGACGCCTCGGCCGCGGAGCTCGCCGACGAGCGCGACGCCGTCCGGGAGCTCGGCCTGATCTGACGCAGTGCCCCGTCAGGCACTTGCTCAGCTGACGGCGACGCGGCAGGCAACGTCCATCATCGTGTCGACGCCGGCGCGCAGCTCCTCGTCGCTGATGCGCGTCGATTCTTGACCGACGATCAGATCCGAGACAGTGAGCAGCGTCACGGATTGCACGGAGCGCAACGCGGCGATCGTGAACAGGACGGAGGATTCCATCTCGACGCCCAGATGGCCGCGGGACCGCCAACGGTCCATGCGCGACATGTCCGGATCGTAGAACACGTCGCTCGTCACGATCGGCCCGACATGCACCGTCGACCCGCGTTCGCGGGCGATGCGCACTGCAGTTTCGACGAGCTCCCACGATGCGGTCGGGGCATGCGGCTCGCCGTGCGTGTAGGTCAGCATCGTCCCGTCGTCCGGCGTGGCCGACAGCGCGACGACCGTGTCCCCCATCGCCATGCCCGGCTGGAGCCCGCCGCACGTCCCGACTCGGATCAGGCGCGTGGCGCCGAGCATGACCAGCTCCTCGAACACGATCGCCGCGCTCGGGCAGCCCATCCCGGTTGTCTGCACGCTGATCGGCCGGCCGTCGAACGTGCCCGTGTAGCCGAGCATTCCCCGTTCGTCGTTGACGAGCCGCGGCTCGGCGAAGAACGTCTCGGCGATGTGCGCCGCCCGCCGCGGGTCTCCCGGGCAGAGGACGGCCGGTGCGTAGTCGCCGGGCTCGGCGCGCAGGTGGATCGGCATCCGGCGGACTGTAGGGGCGGCGGCCGGGCGGCAGCGCTACTTGAGGAACCGGCTCGTCGTGTTGTCGGCGAGGACCTTCCCGCCTGTCTGGCAGGTCGGGCAGTAGTTCACGACGTAGCTGGAGTACGTCACCTCGCGCACCGTGTCGCCGCACACCGGGCACGACTCGCCCGACCGATGGTGGACGCCGCCCGGGCGATCGGCCGAGGCGCTCATGTCGTCGCGGGTCCGCTCGTACTCCAGCCCCTCGGCGATCGACTGGTGGATCGCCTCTGCCAGCCGTGCCGGTGCGTCGCCGGGGAGCTTCGCCGTCGAAGCGAACGGCGAGAGCCGCGCCCGGTGGCAGACCTCGTTGGCCAGGCGCCTGCCGAGCCCGGCGATGGCCCCCTGGTCGCGCAGGAAGGTGTGCAGCCGCGTCGACCGCTTCCCGAGGCGCGCCGTGAGCTCTTCGACCGTGATCGTGTCCGCCTCCGGACCGAGCCGGCCGAGTGGCGGGGCGGTCAGCATCGTCGCCGTGTCCGCGCACCACACCCCTGCGCGGCGTTCCGTTCCCGCCTCGGTCAGCAGCCACGCCCGCCCGTCGGCGAACCGCCACCGAGCCTGGCCGTTGCGTGGCTTCGGCGACTGCTTCGCGTCCTCCAGCAGCCGGCCGCCCTGCATCAGATGGACGATGAACGTGTGCGGGCCGAACCGGGCGAGCAGGTACTTCCCCCGCCGGCCGACGCTGTCCAGCGGCGTGCCGTACGCCTCCTCCGGCTTCGGGACGGCAGTCTTCAGCGCGGTGAACGTGAGCGGCTGGAAGCGCTCGAGGAGCGCACCCGCGTAGCGGACCGTGAGCCGCTCGGCGTGGGCCTGGACCTCGGGCAGCTCGGGCATCGCTACGTGTACGTCGTGCGGTCGCGCACGGCGTTGAAGACGGCGTCGAGCGCGCCGAACACGTCCTGGTTGTCGAGCAGCGCCTGCCGGTCGCCGGACAGCGCGATGTGACCGGCGAGGAACGCGTCCTGCGCGTTCAGGGCGCCGGTGGCGACGGAAACCGCGGTGTCCCATTCCTCGACGATGCGGACATCCTCCGGATCCGCAGGGCCGGAGCCGAACTCTGCTTTCCCGTCCGCGAGCTGCAGGTGGTAGGTGACGTCGCCCTCCGGCCCACCGGTGACGACCTGGGTGATGCCCAGCCGGCGGCCGTTGGCGACGGCGCGCAGGGCGTCGCTGCGGGTCACCTCGGTACGCAGCGCGTCGATCCAGTCGAGCGATAGGTAGCGGATCACCGCATCTAGTCTGCCGGACCGTGTCCGTCGGCGGTCGCGGTTCGCCCGGCGAGCTGGCGGCTGCGGACGAGCTGCGCCATCAGCCGGACGCTGCAGTGCCCGACTGGCAGGAGACGTGGTGGTTCGACGCGTGGACGCCGGACGCCACGGTCGCCGTCACGTGCCGCGTGACGCTGCTCCCGTCGCGGCGGCGTGCCGCGTACTGGTCCCAGCTCGTGCGGGCCGGCGAACCGTTGGTCCACCTCGCCGACCTGGATGTCCCGCTTCCGTCCGCCGGGCTCGCGCTGCGCTCTCCCGCCCTCTGGGCTGACCACGAGTGTGAGGCGCCGTTCGAGCAGTGGACGGTCGCCAACGAGGCCTACGCCGTCGCGTTGACGGATCCGGAGGAGGCGCTCGGGCGGGCCTACGGCGAGGCGCTGCCGCTCGCCGTCGACGTGGAGTGGTACGCGACATCGCCGCCGCGCCCGACGCCCGGCGGCTACGTGCAGGACGGGGAGGGCCACAGCGTGATCGAGCTCGGCCATGACTCGATCACGCTCGAAGGGCCGGCTGCGCGTGGCCACGTGTGGGGTGCCGCGCGGCGCGGTCCACCGCCGGCAGATCTGCCCGATGGCCTGCGCGCCCCGCTCCCCCTCCCGGACGGCACCGTCCTCGACCAAGTCGTCACCCTGGACGGGTGGCTGCGCTGGCCCCGCCCGTTCTGACGCGCTTCGGGCGCACGCCGTGCGCCCAATGCTCCAGTGAACGCCGAGGCAAGGTCTCACCGCGCTGCCGAGACGGTCTCACCCGACGGCCCTGGGCGTTCTGATGAGGATTGGGCGCATCTCATGCGCCCAAAGCGCGTCAGAAGCGTTGGGTTGGGGGTTGGTCAGTCGGTGGCCGGGACGTCGGCAGGGACAGGTGGCAGGTCGACCGAGTCGACCACGTCGGCGTGCCGCTTCGCTGCTCGCCAGTGGCGGAAGAACTCGATCGCCATCGGCAGCACCGACAGGGCGACGATCACGACGATGGCGACCTCGATGTTCTGCTTGATGAAGTCGATCTCGCCGAGGAAGTAGCCGAGCGTCGTGATGCCGACCGCCCAGAGGAACCCGCCGACGACGTTGAACGTGACGAACGTGCGGTAGCGCATCTCGCCGACCCCGGCGACGATCGGCGCGAACGTGCGCACGATCGGCACGAACCGGGCGAGCACGATCGTCTTCGCGCCGTGCCGCTCGAAGAAGCCGTGCGCCTTCTCGACGTACTTCTGCTTGAAGATCCGCGAGTCGGGCTTGTCGAACAGCGCCGGACCGACCTTCTTGCCGAAGATGTAGCCGACCTGGTCACCGACCACCGCCGTGACGAAGGCGACGAGGAGCACGAGCGGCAGCGGTGGCAGCACGTTGCCGCCTGCATCGGAGGCGAGGAAGCCGGCGATGAACAGCAGCGAGTCGCCGGGGAGGAAGAACCCGACGAGCAGGCCCGACTCGGCGAAGACGATCAGCCCGAGCAGGGCCAGACCGCCCTTGCGGAGGAGTTCCTCCGGGTCCAGGAAGCCGCCGGCGGCCAGGAGCGAACGCATACGACCGCCCCAGGCTACCGGCGACCGTCGCGGCGAGATCGGCGGCTCGACCCCTCCGCGCACGTCTGGGCGCGAACTGCGCCGGAATCCGGTGAGAATCGCGCCCAGACAGGCTGGCCGGTCGCTCAGCCGGGTCGCCGGGCACCCAGGGAGGGTCGCCCGACTCCGGACGGGCCGCTTCAGTCGCCGGCGGTGACCGCTGCCGGGACCGGCTCTGCCGGTGTCCCGGTGACCCCGCCGGTCTTCCGCTTCGAGAACGCGATCGCCCCGAGCAGCACGACGAGTGCGACAGCGGCGATCGTGTAGCGGGCCGCGTCGTTGTCCTCGAGGTTGATCACGGCGGGCAGCAGCAACAGCGAGACCAGGTTCATCACCTTGATCAGCGGGTTCAACGCCGGTCCCGCGGTGTCCTTGAACGGGTCGCCAACGGTGTCACCGATGACCGCCGCCTTGTGCGCGTCGGATCCCTTGCCGCCGTGGTGGCCGTCTTCGATGTACTTCTTGGCGTTGTCCCACGCGCCACCCGCGTTCGACAGGTAGTTGGCCATCAACTGGCCGACGAGGATGACCGCGGCGAGGAAAGCGCCGAGGGCGAACTTGTTGATCCCGAAGCCGACGATGACCGGCGTGAGGACGGCGAGCAGCGCCGGGGTGGCCAGCTCGCGCAGCGACGCCGCGGTGCAGATGTCGATCACCGGCGCGTAGTCCGGCCGCCGCTCCCCACGCATGATCGCCCCGTCGGCGAACTGGTTGCGCACCTCCTGCACGACGACGCCGGCTGTGCGGCTCACCGCTCGGATCGCGAGCGCGGAGAAGAGGAACGGGACGGCGCCGCCGATCAGCAGGCCGATGAAGACCGTGGGATCCGCCACGTTGATGCGGATCTCGTCGAACACGGTGAGGCCGGCGTTCTTCAAGTCCTCGAGCACGTCGGCGCCGAGCGTCTCGTTGCCGATGGTTTCGATGAAGCTGGCGAACAGCGCGACGGCGGCGATCACTGCGGAGCCGATGGCGAACCCCTTCGTCACCGCCTTCGTCGTGTTGCCCACCGCATCCAGGCCGACCATCACCTTCTCGGCCTCGCCGGTGAACTCACCGGACATCTCGGCGATGCCCGCGGCGTTGTCGGCCACCGGCCCGAACGTGTCCTCGGACACCACCACGCCGGTCGTCGCCAGCATGCCCATGCCGGTCAGCGCCACGAGGTACAGCGAGAACTGGATGTTCCCGTCTCCGAGCCCGATGGCGACGGCGAGCGCGATGGCGATCGCCACGATCGCCCACACCGACGACTCGAGGCCGACCGACGTGCCGGTGAGCACCGTGGTGGCCGGTCCACCGCCTGTCGAGTCGGCGATCTCCTGGACGGGCGACGCCTCGGTCGACGTGAAGTACTCGGTGATCCTGCTGATGAGCTGGGCGAGGACGAGGCCGACGACGACCGAGCCGAACATCCGCCACCCGACCCCCGAGATGTTGCCGTCCGGGTTCCCGACGTAGACGAGCGCCAGCACGAGCGTTCCGACCACGGTCAGCACGCCGGCCGTGAGGAAGCCGCGGTTGATGGGGGCCATGGCCGTGCGGTCGTTCTCACCGGCACGCACGGCGAAGACGCCGACGATCGACGCCAGCACCCCGAGCGCACGGGCGGCGAGGGGGAACAGCGCACCGATCGCCCACAGCCCGGGATCGTCGGGGAAGATCGACTGGAACGCCGGGACGCCGAGGATGATCGCGGCGACGAGCGTGACCTCGTACGACTCGAACAGGTCGGAGGCCATGCCGGCGCAGTCGCCGACGTTGTCGCCGACGTTGTCGGCGATGGTGGCCGGGTTGCGCGGGTCGTCCTCCGGGATACCGGCCTCGACCTTGCCGACGAGGTCGGCGCCGACGTCAGCCGCTTTCGTGAAGATCCCGCCGCCGACGCGCAGGAACAGCGCCAGCAGCGAGCCGCCGAACCCGAACCCGACGAGGATCGCCGACGACGTGTTCTGGAACATGATCATGATCAGCGACGCGCCGAACAGGCCGAGACCGACGCAGAACATCCCGG
>DASZOG010000366.1:0-8124 GCA_035550895.1 Acidimicrobiales bacterium | reverse complement strand
CGCCGTGGTGGTACGGGGCAGATCGGTGGGCCGTCATCGCCCGTCTCGGCGTGACATCTGTCCACTGGTGAGTCCGTTCACGAGGCGGTAACTTACCACTGGTAAGTACCCACTGGGGACCGAGACACGGAGGTGCAGCCGTGGAAGCGACGAAGTCCGGTCAGGACGTGAACAGCCGGGACAGGGAGAGCCAGGATGTGGACAGCCAGGAGGACGGCCGGGACGTGAACGTTTCGGAGCTGACGGGGTGGGACATCGTCCACGTCGACGGCGCCGAGTGGATGCCGTGGACGGGGGCCGGAGGCGAGGCGCGGGCCAAGGTGCTGGGCACAGCGGACGGGTACGCCGTCGTCCTCGTCGAGGCGCATGCCGGCTACCGGGGCACGCCCCACGTCCACGGCCACGCCGAGTTCAACTACGTGCTCACCGGCTCCGTTCGGAATCAGGGCGTGGAGATGAGGGCCGGCGACGGCTACGCCGCGGCGGCCGGGTCGAGCCACGACGACTTCGCCACCGACACCGGCGCGACCTACCTCGTGATCTTCCGGATCTGAGGACCGATCCAGCGATGAACATGAGCGATGACAGCCTGCGCGTCGCGGGCATCCTCCTCATCGTCTACCCGACGGTCGTCTTCGGCGGGGCCAGCCTGCTGTGGCACTGGATCACGCGCCGCACCGAGTACTACGCGCACGAGCTGCGCCGCAGCCTCTGGCGAGCGGGCCACGCGCATGCTGGCGTGCTGCTCCTGCTCTCGCTGGTGGCACTCGTCCTCGTCGATCAGGCCGACCTCGGCGACGGCTGGAAGCAGATCGTCAGGACGACGATTCCGGCCGCGGCGCTCCTTCTGCCGATCGCCTTCTTCGTCTCGATCGCGCGACCAGATGCCGAACGACCGAACCGGCTCGTGAACCTCGCCTATCTCGGCGCGGTGAGCCTCACCATCGGGATGCTGACGCTCGGCATCGGGCTCGTTCGCGCGGCGTGAACGGCTGGCGAGACTCGGCGCAGGCCGCCTGCGGCGGCGTGACGGATGGCTCGTGTGACATGTGAAACGTTGGCGTAGCGCAGCGATACGCATACGTTTCGCTGCATGTTGCCCGAGACCTCCCGTGGCATCCAGCCCGACGTCCCCCTGTACGCCCGTCCCGAGGTCCGCGAGCGGCGGTGGTTCCTGCTCGGCGTGCTGTGCCTCTCGCTCGTCATGATCGTGATGGCGGTGTCGTCGTTGAACGTCGCGCTGCCCACGCTTCAACAGGACCTCGGCGCGAGCGCCACGGTGTTGCAGTGGATCGTCGACTCGTACGCCCTCGTCTTCGCCGGCCTGCTGCTCACCGCCGGCGCGCTCGGCGACCGGTTCGGCCGGAAGGGGACGCTGTTGGTCGGGCTGGGCATCTTCGGCGTAGGCGCGCTGTTGAGCGGTCTCGCCGGATCAGCGGAGGTGGTGATCGCGGGCAGGGCGATCCAGGGCGCGGGCGCGGCGTTCGTCATGCCGTCCACGCTGTCGCTGCTCACGGCGATCTTCCCTCCAGAGGAGCGCCAACGGGCGATCGCCATCTGGGTCGGATTCGCCGGTGCGGGCGGCGCGCTCGGCCCGATCGTGTCCGGTGCGCTGCTGGAGCGGTTCTGGTGGGGGTCGGCGTTCCTCGTCAACGTGCCGGTCGTCGTGCTCACCGCAGTGGCCGTGGCGCTGTACAGCCCACGCTCGAAGGACGACACCGCGACTCCGCTGGACCCACGCGGCGCCCTCATTTCGCTCGTCGGCCTGACCGCACTGCTGTTCGGCATCATCGAGGGCGCAGAGCGAGGCTGGACCGACGCGTACGTCCTCGGATCGTTCGTCGTGGCTGCCATCCTGCTCTGGGCGTTCGTCCGCTGGGAGCGGGTCGCACCGCACCCGATGCTGCCGATGTCGTACTTCGGTGACCGGCGGTTCAGTGTCGGCAGCGCTGTCATCACCACCTCGTTCTTCGTCATGCTCGGCTGGTTCTTCCTCTTCTCGCTGTACCTCCAGTTCGCCCGCGGCTACTCACCGCTCGAGGCAGGGCTGGCGATGTTGCCGTTCGCCCCCGTGTTCATCGTCCTGTCGCCGCGCAGCGCGGCGATCGCTGCTCGGCTCGGCACCGGCCGGACGATCGCGCTCGGCTTCCTGCTGGTCGGCCTGGGGATGGCGGTGCTCGGGTTCGTCGAAGTCGACACGGAGTACGTGGTCCTCGTCGTCGCGATGGTGCTGATGGCGGCGGGCATGTCGATCACGGCCGCACCGGCGACGACGAGCATCATGAGTGCGGTGCCGCTGTCGAAGGCAGGTGTCGCCTCGGCCGTCAACGACACGACACGGGAGCTGGGCGGCGCGCTCGGCATCGCGGTGTTCGGCAGCCTGGTCAGCGCGCTGTACCGGGCGAACCTCGACCTTGGTGGGGTCGACGTCCCGGTCAGCGCGGCGGAGGACGCGGAGGAGTCGCTCGGCGCGGCCATCGGTGTGGGAGCACAGGTCGGTGGCAGCGACGGCGTGACGCTCGTCGAGCGGGCCGCTGAGGCGTTCACCGACGCATTCAGCGTGACCGCTGTCGTGTCGGCCGTGATCGTCGTCGTCGCGGCGCTGCTCGTCCGGCGAACGTTCACGACAGCGCAGGAGCTCGCTGCCGAGGCAGCCGCGTTCGACGATTCCGGAGCGTTGGACCTCGTGTCGAGCCCCGTCGCGGCAGACTGAGGGCGTGAATGCGGTGCGTGACACGGCCGGGCCGGCCGAGCCGAGGACGCAGCCACGCCTCGTTCCCGGCGTCGACCCGGACGTCGACCCGTACATCGACCGTGTCAGCGACCGTGTCAGCGACCTGGGCGCCGACCCGGGCCGAGATCGAGGGATCGATCCCCGCGTCGCCCGCTCGCGCCAGGTCGTCCTCGAGGCGACGCTCGCGCTGATGGCCGAGAGCGGGTACGGCGCGGTCACGATCGAAGCGGTCGCCGCCCGTTCCGGCGTCGCCAAGAGCACGATCTACCGCCACTGGCCGGGACGAATCGAGTTGATCCACGACGCGTTCCAGGAGTTGAAGCCTTCGTTGACAACCTCGGACGAGGGCGATGTCCGCGAGCGCGTCGTTCACCTGCTCGAGGAACTGGCCCGGTTGACCCAGGCCTCGACGTGGTCGTCGTGCCTGCCGTCGCTCATCGACGCCGCCGAGCACGACCCGGAGGCGAAGGCGTTGCACCACCGGCTGGCGACCGCCGGTCGGCAGACCCTCGTCGACTTGCTCACGCGGGGCGTCAAGGACGGTGCGCTGCCCACCGACCTCGACGCCGAGCTGATGGCCGAGGCGCTCGCCGGCCCGATCCTGCTCCGGCGGCTGATGTCGCTCGAGCCACTCGGCCCGGCCAAGGTCCGCCACCTCGTCGACCAACTCCTGCCGCAGCGCTGACCTGACTCATCGGCCGGCGCGGCCGGTGCGAGGTGGTCACGAACCTGTCGGCGGCGAGCTGCGCGACCTGCTCCAGCGCACCCGGCTCCGGGAAGAGGTGAGACGCGTCGGGCACCATCTCGAGCCTCGCTTTCCCGCGCGTCTCGCGGCGGCGAGGTGGTCGTGGTCCGCCCGTACTGACGGGCGAGGGGTCCGGAGCCGCTCGCCGGGAGCGGCCGTCTCGTCCGGCCTGAAGTTGCTGCGTGTCACGTGCGCATCGGCACGCGAGTCGGAGCGTTCTGCGCGCGGGGGCCTGGCGGCCGCCGGGATGGTGACCGTCAGTTCGCGGTCGGGAGGGGGGTCGGACAGGGATTCCCTCCGCCGCGCCGGCCCGCATCGCTGCGGTGGTTCAATGCGGCAATGGTTGCGATTCCGGAGTCTGCACGCGCCCTGCTCACGTCGGGGCGGCTCGCCCATCTGGTGACGATCAACGCTGACGGCTCGCCGCAAGTCTCGATCGTGTGGGTCGGGCTCGACGGCGACGAGATCGTGGTCGGCCACCTCGGTGGGGGTCAGAAGATGCGCAACCTCCAGCGCGATCCTCGCGTCGCCCTGTCCGTTGAAGGGACGGAGGTGCAGCCGCCGGGACTCCAGCAGTACCTCGTGGTCCACGGTACGGCGCGGATCACCGAGGGTGGTGCGCCGCAGTTGCTGCAAGAGCTCGCCCGCGTCTATCTCGGTCCTGACGTCCGGTTCCCACCCTTCGACGACCCACCTCCCGGTCGGATCGTGCACATCACCGTCGAGCGGATCGGGGGCGTCGGTCCCTGGGCCGAGGGATGAACCTGCCGCCAACGTGAGTCAGGGGCGCGGGGCCGGATCGCCCCGGCCTGTACCAGACGCCCTGCGCGCCGCTTGGGCGGCGAGCTCGGCGCGGGTGTGCAGGCCGAGCTTCGTGAAGATGTGCTCCAGGTGGGTCTTGACGGTGGACCTGCCGATGAAGAGGCGTTCCGCGATCTGCGGGTTGGTCAGCCCGTCGGCGACGAGCGCCACGACCTGCTGCTCCGTCGGCGTCAGGCTGGCCCATCCATGGCTGGGGCGCTTGCGTTCGCCGCGGGCACGGCGCGCGTACGCGGCCGCCTCACGCCAGTCGAGGTGGCGTCCGTCGGCTTCCGCCGTCGCGGCCTCGTCGCCGAGTGCCTCGCCCGCCGCCGAACTGGCGGCATCCACGGCCCGCTGCTCGCAGCCGAACCGCCACCGGTAGCCGGTCTCGTCGCGTAGACGACCTGCGGCGCCGATCAGCCGCAGGCACTCCCACCAGCTCTCGACGCGAGCGGCGGCGACGGCCAGGCCCTCGAGCGCGTCGACGGCGATCAGCCGGAAGCCCTGTTCGAGCGCGATGGCCAGCGCCTCGTGCCAGCGGTCCTCGTCGCCGGTGGCGGCGCCCTCGATCGCGGCAACGACTGCGCGCGGGTGGGGCGCGGGCCATGCCTGAGAACGGGCGAAAGCGAGCGCTTCATCTGCCGCACCCGCGTCGATCGCCTCCCGTGTCACCGTCCAGAGCGTCGAGCACGTCGGAGGCGGATGACCGTGTGCGAGGCTCGCACCGCTCGGATGTCCCCGGAGCAGCTCGAGCCGGTGCTGGGCCGTCTCGACCCACCTTCTCTGGCCGGGCGTGATGCGCAGTGCGAGCTCAGCGGCGTCGAGTGCCGCACACAGCGCGTCCTCGTCCTCGCTCAAGAGCGCGGCGAAGCCGGCGATGCGCAGGAAGTCGCGCCACCAGGAGGAGTTGTCCGGACGCTGGAGGAAATCCGTGGCGATCTGGATCGCGGTGGCGAGATCGCCTGTCGAACAGGCCAGGTCCGCTTCGGCGAGGCCGACCATCGCGCGCAGGGAGCGCACGCCACTCGCAGAGCCAGCGGCCCGAGCCTCGGCGAGCACGGCGACGGCTGCGACCGGCTCGTCCTCGGCGAGGAAGCAGGCGCGCAGCAGCGGCACCCACGCATCGAAGTATGGGTCGCCGTGTTCAGTGGCCAGCTGCCGCCATGCAGGATCCTTGACCGCCATCTCGTTCTGCGGCCAGCGGGCCAATCGCCGGTAGAACTCGTTGCCGTGCTGACCAGCGACGGCCTCGATACGTTCGATCAACGCCAGCTGCTCGACGTTCCCTCTCGCCGCGAGGACGAGCTCGCACGTCCGCCATGCGACGGAGAGCCATCGGTCGGCATCGATCTCGACATTGGCCTCCGTGAGGAGCCGGTCGGCGGCGAGCATCGCGTCACCGGCGCGTCCCAGCTCGTCCCACGCACGCGCGACTCCCCCAAGCAGGCGTAGACCCAGCTCAGGTCGGTCGGCGCTCCAGTCGAGCGCGGCTTTGAGGTTCGTGTGGACCTCGGCGATCTCCTCGACCACCTCGTCCGTGGGCATGTCAGCGCGTGGTTCGAGCCATTCGGCCCACCACCTGGCATGCGCCTCCCGACAAGTCTCCAGCTCGCCGGCGGACCGGGCGCGGTCGACGGCGTAGGCGCGCAGGCTCTCGAGGAGCCGGTAGCGCGGCTCGCCACCACGTCCTTCGTCGGCGACGACCAGGTTCTTGTCGACGAGGCGGCTGATCAGGTCGAAGACCTCGTCGCGCTCGATGCCGCCGATCGCGGGAACCACGTGCTCGGCGGCTTCGAGCGGGAACGAACCGGCGAAGACGCCGAGCCGGCGGAACGTTGTCTGCTCGGCGTCGTCGAGGAGGAAGTGGCTCCAGTCCACGGACGCGGCGAGCGTCTGCTGGCGGGGCAGGACGGTGCGCGCTCCGCCGGTGAGGAGCCGGAAGCGATCGTCGAGCTCCGTCGCGATCCGCTCTGCGGACATCTGCCGGCACCGGGCAGCGGCCAGCTCGATCGCCAGCGGGATGCCGTCGAGCCGGTGGCAGATCTCGGCGATCGCAGGGGCGTTGGCGTCGTTCACGGCGAAGGACGGCCGCGCCCGGTGCGCGCGTTCCACGAAGAGGACGACGGCGTCGTACTGCGACAAGCTCGGGATCTCGACCGGGCGCTCCCGCTCCGGGCAGCGCAGCGACGGCACCCGCCATGTGATCTCACCGGGCACCCCGAGCGGTTCGCGGCTCGTCGCCAGTACCGACGCCGTCGGGTTGGCCGCCAGCAGCTCAGCGACGAGCTCGGCGCACGAGGCGATCAGGTGCTCGCAGTTGTCCAGCACGAGCAGGGATGGCTCCTCACCGAGGGCGACGGCGAGCTGGTCGACGGCTGAGACGCCGGGAGCCTCCCGTGCGCCCAGGACCGCCAATGCCGCCCTGCCGACCGCGCCGGGATCGGTGACCGGGGCCAGCTCGACGAACCAGACGCCGCCCGGGTACTCCCCGATCGTGTCGGCTGCGGCCGCGAGCGCGAGGCGGGTCTTGCCGACCCCTGCTGATCCGGTCAGCGTCACGAGCCGCTCGTGCTCGAGCAGCCCGCCGACCTCGACGACGTCCGCGTCCCGACCGATCAGGGGCGTGAGTTGCACGGGCAGGTTGTGCCGGAACGTGTCGAGGGAGCGCAGCGCCGGGAACGTCGCCGGCAGTTCCGGGTGGATCACCTGCCACACGTGCTCTGGTCGCCCGAGGTCGTTCAGGCGGTGGAAGCCGAGGTCCTCGAGGCTCGCGTCTGCCGGGACGCGGTCGGCGACGAGTGTCGCCGTCGCCGCCGACACCAGCACTTGACCGCCGTGGCCGGCGGCGCGGATCCGGGTGGCGCGATCGAGGGTGTGACCGAAGTAGGAGCGGTCGTTGCGCACGTGCGCTTCACCGGTGTGCAGGCCCATCCGCGCTCTCAGCTCGACGCCTGCCGGCCATCGCTCGGCGACCAGCGCCTGCTGCGCGGCGAGCGCCGCAGCCACGGCATCCACGGCTCGGCCGAACGCCGCGACGACGCTGCGAGCTCCACCTTGCTCCACCGGCCGCACACCGCCATGGCTGTGGATCGCCTCCTCGAGCAACGCGCCGTGGCGGGCGAGAGCGGCGTCCATCGCCTCGGGCGTCTCCTCGAAGCGATGTGTCGAACCCTCGATGTCGGTCGACAAGAACGTGACGGTGCCTGTCGGTAGAGCAAAACCCGGGTCCTCGGAGGTGCTCATTTCCGGCCCCACGTAGAGCGGGCTGCCGAGCCCACGCGCTCCATCATCGCCCATGCAGCCAGCGTCGTCGCGCGGGGCGCCGGGAACATCGGCCATCCGGCGGACGGCGACTGGTCACGGCCGCGCAGGTCGAGTCGACGCCGTGCCGATCCGCCAGCCGTTCCAGGTGCGGTCGGCCACCTGCCCGATGTTCCGGCACCTGCAGACGACGACCTTGATACGTGCCGTCCAGAGACGGCAAGTGCCCGGCGGGACAGCCCGCTGGGACGTACCGAGGAGAAACGACATGATCAGCACCAAGTCCGTCCGTCACGGCCGTCCGACGAAGGTCATCGGCCCGCTGTTCGCGATCGCCGCAGCCGCAGGACTCGTCTCGGCTTGCGGTGGCCACGACGAGCTCGACACGACGGCGCCTGCAGCCGAGGCCGCTGCCGCCGCTGGCGGTCTGCCCGTGGACTATGCGGTGCCGGATGTGCGCCCCGGTCAGCGCTCGGTCGCCGGCGGTCTGCCCGTGGACTATGCGGTGCCGGATGTGCGCCCCGGTCAGCGCTCGGTCGCTGGCTCTCTGCCAGTGGACTATGCGGTGCCGGATGTGCGCCCC
>DASZOG010000365.1:0-3202 GCA_035550895.1 Acidimicrobiales bacterium | reverse complement strand
CGACCTGCGCAAGTTCCGCGACGGCATCGCGCCGAGCGCGCTGACGCAAGCGGCCGCAGGCGCGGCAGCCGCCGTGGGCGCTGGCGCGGCGACGGGCGTCGTCGCCGGGGCGGCGGCCACCGTGGCCAACCCAGCCGTCGCCGCCGGGGCGACCACCCGCCTCGCCGTCGGCGCTGCGCCGGCCGGTGCGACGCAGGCCATGCCGGGCGCCGCCGGAGCGGCTCGCGGCACGCAGGCGCTGCCGCAGCAGGGCACCTATCCGGGCGCGCCCCCTTCCTACCCCGGCGCGCCTCCCGGATACGGGCGCTACAGCCCCGAGCCGGACTACGAGGAGCCGCGCCGCTCCGGCTGGCTGTGGGGTCTCGTCGTGCTGTGCGTGATCGGTCTCGCTGTCGGCGGCTTCCTCCTCTACCGCGGCCTGACCGGGGAGGACGACGAGACGCCGGGCACGATCGCGCTGCCCGACGTGACGACACTGACCCTCGAGGAGGCCAGCCAGGCGCTCGTCGAGGCGGGCTTCGACGCGGCCAACATCAGGCCCGTCGCCGAGGCGCAGGAGGGGCTCGGCGACAACGTCGTGTGGAAGCAGGATCCCGCGCCGCAGACGCTGCTCGCGCCGGACGCCGAGATCACCCTCACGTACAACCCCGCTGCTCGCCAGCTGCAACTGGCCAACTACGTCGGCCAGCAGTACGACGTCGTCGCCCAGGCGCTGATCGCCGCCGGACTGGTGCCGGAGCGGGAGGACGTCGAGTCGGACCGGCCCGCAGGCGAGGTGCTCGCGCAGAACCCGGTGGAAGGATCGACCGTCCGCGCCGGCGACGCGGTCGAGCTGCAGGTGTCGCTCGGCAAGCCGAAGGTGACGATCCCCGACCTCGTCGCCCGCAGCCAGGTGGCCGCGGCGAGCCAGCTCGGCAATCTCGGGCTGATCGTCGGCGACCCGGTGCAGGAGCCGAGCGACGACATCGAGGCCGGGCTGGTCATCCGCACCGACCCGCCGGCGGGCACGCAGGTCGAGGAGGGCTCGACCGTCACGCTCGTCGTGTCGAGCGGCCCGGCCCCGGTGGCGGTGCCGAACGTGGTGGGTCAGACCGAGGAGCAGGCCACCGCGTCGCTCCAGGGTGCGGGCTTCTCGCGCAGCGTCGAGCTCGTCGAGGTGCCGTTCGGCTCGGCCGACGCCGGGCGCGTCGTCAGCCAGAGCCCAGCCGGCGGTCAGCAGGCACCGGCGCAGTCCAACGTGGTCATCCGCGTCGGGAAGGAAGCGGCCCCGCCGCCCACGCAGGCACCGACGACGACCACCGCGCCGCCGTCGACCTGACCAGCGGCACTGCCCTACGCGACGGGTGGCGCGGCGACCGCCAGCCAGTTGCGCAGCAGGTCGTGGCCGCCGACCGTGAGGATCGACTCGGGGTGGAACTGCACTCCCTCGACGGCCAGTTCGCGGTGCCGCAGGCCCATCACGACGCCGTCGTCGGTCTCGGCCGTCACCTCCAGCTCGGCAGGCAGCGTGTCGCGGTCGACGATCAGGGAGTGGTAGCGGGTCCCCTCGAGCGGTGACGGGAGCCCGGCGAAGACGCCGGTGCCGTCATGGCGGACCAGGGACGTCTTGCCGTGCATCAGCTCCGGGGCGCGGACGATCTTCGCGCCGAAGACATGGCCGATCGCCTGGTGCCCGAGGCAGACGCCGAGCAGCGGCACCCGCCCGGCGACCACCTCGATCAGCGCGCAGAGGATCCCCGAGTCCTCCGGGCGCCCCGGGCCGGGGGAGAGCAGGATCGCGTCGGGTTCGAGGGCGAGGGCCTCGCGCACGGTGAGCGCGTCGTTGCGCTGCACGATCGGGTCGACGCCCAGCTCGCCGAGGTACTGGACGAGGTTGAACACGAACGAGTCGTAGTTGTCGATCACGAGGACCCGCACGCGCACAGCCTGACGGCCCCGCGCTACCCGTGTCGAACGACATCGCGGGCCGCCGCAGCAGCCGGCACCTCTAGAATCGCCCGCCGTGGCTCCTCCGAAGCGCAAGGGTGGACGGGTGACGCCCAAGGGCGGCTCGCCGGCGGCGGTACCGACGGCCGGCGCGCCGCGCACCCGCAGCTACGACGAGCCGGCGCACGCGACGACGGCCTCCGGCCGCTACACGCCGCCGGTGCCGAAGGAGCTCAAGAACAGCCCGCCCTGGCTGCCCGTGCTGATGTTCGCTCTCCTGGCCGTGGGCGTGCTGATCATCATCTTCAATTACCTCGAGCTGCTCCCCGGCTCCACGTCGAACTGGTATCTGCTCGTCGGGCTGGCGGGCATCCTCGGCGGCATCATCGTCGCCACGCAGTACCACTGACCGGCCGCGGTCCCCAGCTGCGTCGGGCCGCCCGGTGTCGGGACGATGGCCGGAGAGTTACACCGGTGTGACTCGTCACAGGTTTGTCCACAGCCTGTGGAGAACCTCTACTCCATGATCGGGGCGACGAGATCCATGTCCTCCTGGCAGTGCCGCGGCGGCTCCGGATCCTCGTCGTTGGCCAGCGTCAGCTTCAGCTCCAGGCCGCAGATCGAGCACCGATAGCGGAGCGCGACGCGGCGCATCTCGCCGGGCGGCGGCGGAGGCGGCAGTGGCCGGGTCACGGAGCGCAGGGCACCGATGCCCACCTTCCAGATCACGACCGCGAGCACGATCGCGCCCAGGAACCACACGATCGCACCGACGCTGGGCACCAGCGTCGAGGCTATCGACCGGGTGCTGTCAGGCCAGGCGCTCGATGATCGTCGCGTTCGCCATTCCGCCGCCTTCGCACATCGTCTGCAGGCCGTAGCGGCCGCCGACGCGCTCCAGCTCGTTCACCAGGGTGGTCATCAGGCGGGCGCCGGAGCAGCCGAGCGGGTGGCCGAGCGCGATCGCTCCGCCGTTCGGGTTGACCTTCGTCATGTCCGGCCGGTGCTCCTTCTCCCAGGCCAGCACCACGGAGGCGAAAGCCTCGTTGATCTCGATCGCATCCATGTGCTCGATCGTCATGCCGGCGCGGTCGAGGACCTTCGTCGTCGCCGGGATCGGCGCGGTGAGCATCAGGCGCGGGTCGTCGGCCGCGAGCGCGAACTCGACGAACCGGGCCCGCGGGGTGAGGCCGAGCTCAGCGGCCTTCTCCTCGGTCGTGATCAACAGCGCGGCCGAACCGTCGGTGATCTGCGACGAGTTCCCCGCCGTGACGCC
>DASZOG010000364.1:0-3994 GCA_035550895.1 Acidimicrobiales bacterium | reverse complement strand
GGCCAAGGCGTCGAACACCCTCTACCGGACGAACCTGGTCAAGGGCCAGACCGGTCTCTCGATCGCCTTCGATCTGCCGACCCAGACCGGTTACGACCCCGACCACCCGCTCGCCCGCGGCGAGGTCGGCAAGGTCGGCGTCCCGGTCGTGCACCTCGGCCACATGGCCACCCTCCTCGACGGGATCCCGCCCGGCGAGATGAACACGTCGATGACGATCAACGCCACCGCGCCATGGCTGCTCGCCCTCTACGTGGCGAACGCCCAGGATCAGGGAGTCGACACCGTCGCGCTGCGCGGCACGACCCAGAAC
The DNA here is from genome assembly GCA_035550895.1 of Acidimicrobiales bacterium. GTDB lineage: Bacteria > Actinomycetota > Acidimicrobiia > Acidimicrobiales > Ilumatobacteraceae > DASZOG01. The sequence continues at coordinate 3,681 of DASZOG010000364.1, read as the reverse complement.
GACATCCTCAAGGAGTACTTGTCGCGGGGAACGTTCATCTTCCCGCCCGCGGCCAGCAAGCGGCTCATCGTCGACATGGTCGCCTGGTGCAGCGAGCACGCCCCGCGCTGGAATCCGATCAACGTCTGCTCGTACCACTTGCAGGAGGCAGGTGCGACCCCGGTGCAGGAGATCGCGTACGCGCTGGCGAACGCGATCGACGTGCTCGACGCGGTGCGCGACTCGGGGCAAGTCCCGGAGGAACGCCTGCCGCAGGTCGTCGGGTCGATCTCGTTCTTCGTCAACGCCGGCATCCGCTTCGTGGAGGAGGTCTGCAAGCTGCGCGCCTTCGCGGAGATGTGGGACCGCATCTGCGTGGAGCGATACGGCGTCGACGATCCCGTGCTGCGCCGCTTCCGCTACGGCGTGCAGGTCAACAGCCTCGGGCTCACCGAGGCGCAGCCAGAGAACAACGTGCAGCGGATCGTGCTGGAGATGCTCGCGGTCACGTTGTCCAAGCAGGCGCGCGCACGCAGCGTGCAACTCCCAGCGTGGAACGAGGCCCTCGGGCTTCCGCGGCCGTGGGACCAGCAGTGGTCATTGCGGATGCAACAAGTGCTCGCTTACGAGACCGACCTGCTCGAGTACGACGACCTGTTCGACGGGAGCCGCGTCGTCGAGATGCGCACGGCGGAGCTGGTCGAGCTGGCCGAGGCCGAGCTCGACGACGTGCTGGCGCAAGGTGGCGCGTTCACGGCCGTCGAGGAGCTGAAGGGCCGTCTCGTCCGCTCGATGGCCGACAGAACGCGGCGGATCGAAGCCGGCGAGCAGGTCGTCGTCGGGGTCAACCGCTTCACGGAGACGGAGCCGTCTCCGCTCGCGGGGGCGGACGCGATCTTGCGCGTCGACCCCGCCGTCGAGCGCGAGCTGGTCGCCGACGTCGAGGCGTGGCGCGTCGGGCGGGACGCGTCCGCCGTCGAGCACGCGCTCGAGGAGATCCGCCGCGCCGCGGCCACCGACGCGAACCTGATGCCGCCGACGATCTCGCTCGCCCACGCCGGAGGGACGACCGGGGAGTGGGCAGCCGCGTTGCGCGAGGTGTGGGGCGAGTACCGCGCCCCGACCGGCATCGGCGCGGCGATCGGCCGGCGGGTGGACGACCTCGCCGAGCTCTCGGCGGAGCTCCGCCGGCGTCCCGGTGGCCCGCCGAAGTTCCTCGTCGCCAAGCCCGGCCTCGATGGACACTCGAACGGTGCGGAGCAGATCGCCGTTGCCGCGCGCGACGCCGGGATGGAAGTGGTCTACTCCGGGATCCGCCTGACGCCGGAGCAGATCGCCGCGTCCGCGCGCGACGAGGACCCGGATGTGATCGGCCTGTCGATCCTCTCCGGCTCGCATCTCGACCTCGTGCCGACCGTCCTCGGGCTGCTCGACGCCGCAGGCGTGGATGCCCCCGTCGTCGTCGGCGGGATCATCCCCGACGGCGACGCCGCGCAACTCCTCGCCGCCGGCGTGAGCGCCGTCTACACGCCGAAGGACTACGCGCTGGGGCGGATCATGCGGGACATCGTGCGGTTGGCCGACGAGCGGCGCGCTCCCGTCTCCTAGCCGGGGGACAGCGTGGTCGTGGTGCTCGCCGGGGGCGGTGGGATGCGCAGGATCCAGCCCGGCTGGATGTAGTCGGGCGTCGGCAGGTTGAGGTTGGCGGCGACGAGGTCGCCGAGTGGGATGCCGAGCTTGTGGGCGATCGCATCCATCGTGTCCCCGTCCTGGACGACGTAGGTCGTCGGGAACGTCGTGGTCGGCGCCGGCACCGTGGTCGCCGTCGTCAGCGGTGGCAGCTGGAACGTCGACTCCGCCTCGTCGTCGGCGCCGAACTGCGAGCACGCGGCGAGCAGTCCCACCGCCGCGCCGAGGAGCAACGCCGACGCTTGCCGCACACGGTCGCCCAGCCCGTCGGGCACGTCCCCAATGTACGAGCGCGACCCGCGCGATGTGGTGTCAGGCTGGCGAGGAGTGCTCCTAGTGTCGTCCGGATGGCTGCAGCGGACGAGCGCGTCACCTTCCCCGGTGCGGTCCCGCCCGAGCGCGTGTCCACCGTCGACTCCGCCGGACTGCGCATCGCGGTCCACGAATGGGGAGCCCCGGAGGCGCCGCCGATCGTCCTGTTCCACGGCGGATTCGACTTCAGTCGCACGTTCGACGTGTTCGCGCCACTGCTCGCCGGCGACGGATGGAGGGTCGTCGCCTGGGACGCACGCGGCCACGGCGACAGCGAGCATGCTGCGCTCTACTCCTGGGACGCCGACGTCCGTGACGCGCTGGCCGTGCTCGAGGCCGTCTCCGACGAGGCCGTCGTGGTGCTCGGCCATTCGAAGGGAGGCGGGGTGGCCATGCAGCTCGCCGACGCGCTCCCGCACCGCGTCCGGGCCCTGATCAACTTCGACGGGCTGCCGTCGAAGCAGCCGGTCCCCGACGTCGCCGACCACGACCGGACCCGGCTGCTGGCGTCGGAGCTGGAGGGATGGCTCGACCATCGGCGCCGCGCGGCCGACGCCGTGCGTCGCGCCGGGACGCTCGACGATCTGGCCACCCGCCGGGGGGCGATGAACCCGCGTCTGTCGCCGGAGTGGCTGCGCTACCTGGCCTCGGTGGGCGGGCGGCGCGACGCCGACGGCTGGCGGTGGAAGCTCGACCCGTCGATGCGCTTCGGCGGGTTCGGCCCTTGGCGCCCGGAGTGGTCGATGCTCCGCATGCGCTCGCTGGGCATGCCCTTCCTCGGCGTCCTCGGCCGCATCCCCGAGCCGATGGGCTGGGGCACCCGCCCCGCGGATGTTGTCCCATACCTCCCGGACGGCGCCCGCTTCGAGGTGTACGACGACTCGGGACACTTCCTGCACATCGAGCATCCCGAGCGCACGGCGGCGCTCGTGCGCGAGTTCCTCGAGGCCCGGCTGTGACGACGACAGCGCGACTCCGCCACAACCGCATCACACTGACCCTGCACACCTGCCGGGCCGGCACGGGACGACCGCTGCTCCTCCTCCACGGGCTCGGCGAGCGCGCTCCGCGCGCCGTGCCGGATTGGGCATCGACGTGGGCCGGGCCGGTCACCGCGCTCGACTTCACCGGGCACGGCGACTCCGATCTGCCGACGGGCGGTGGCTACACCTGCGAGGTGCTGATCGGCGACGTCGATGCTGCGCTCGCGCACCTCGGACCGGCCACGCTCGTCGGGCGCGGCTTGGGCGCGTACGTGGCGCTCCTGGCCGCGGGCGGCCGCCCCGCGCTGGTCCGCGGCGCGGTGCTCTGCGACGGTCCCGGGCTCGCCGGGGGAGGCACGGGCCCGACGTCCGCCGCAGTCGTCGTGCCACCTGCGATCGGCCACCGGCCCGACGGTTGGGCGCTCGTCGAGCTCGCCACCGACGTGCGGCCACCGGACTACGCGACGAGCTTCGCCCGGCTGGCGACGCAGTTCTCCGGCTTGGCGCAGCCGCTCGCCGTGTGTGCCACGTGGCGACCGCCGTGGCTCGAGGCCGTGGCCGACGAGCCGGGCGTGCTCGACACGACGATCGACGACGCGCTGCTCAGGTTCGCCGCAGTGCAGTGAGGCGCGCTCGCGCTTCGCCCAGCGCTGGGCACGAACCTCACCAACCGTCGTCGTGGATCAAGCCGTCGACGGTCCGCGCCCCGATCAGTACC
>DASZOG010000363.1:0-3074 GCA_035550895.1 Acidimicrobiales bacterium | reverse complement strand
GACGCCGACCTGGCGACGACGGCGAAGATCGTCGCGACGGCGGCGACGACGAGCGCGGCGAGGGTCAGCTGCAGCCAGCCGCCCGGATCGCCGGCGTGCCGGGGTTCCCGACCCTGGTTCGGGCGGGGGATGACGCCGGGGAGATCCTCACCCTCGAACAGGGTCGTCGTGCTCGCAGTGCTCGCCGTCGGTGCCGGCTCCTGCTGAGCCAGGGGGAGGCCGCCCACCGCCGGCGAGCGCACGACCAGCGCCGCCACCACGACCATGATCCAGGCGCACGCCCGCAGCACGGCACGGACGCTACGCCCGCGCTGTACGAAAAGTACGTGGCGGCTCCCCGGGTCCCGCGGGGCCGGTCACTACAGTCACCTCATGGCAGAGGTGGAGATCGGGCTGGGGAAGTCCGGCCGCCGGGCGTACGGCTTCGACGACATCGCCATCGTGCCCAGCCGGCGGACGCGGGATCCCGAGGACGTCGACATCTCCTGGGAGCTCGACGCCTTCCACTTCGACCTCCCGCTGCTCGCGTCCGCGATGGACGGCGTCGTCTCCCCGGCCACAGCGATCGAGATCGGCCGCCTCGGCGGGCTCGGCGTGCTCAACCTCGAAGGCCTGTGGACCCGCTACGAGGACCCAGAGCCGTACTTCGACGAGATCGCCGAGCTCGACGACGAGAAGGCGACGCGGCGGATGCAGGAGATCTACTCCGCGCCGATCGTGCCGGAGCTCGTGACCGCGCGCATCCGCCAGATCCGCGACGCCGGAGTGGTCGCCGCCGGCGCGATCACGCCCCAGCGCACGGAGCACTTCCTCCCGGCTGTCCTCGCCGGGGAGCTCGACATCCTCGTCATCCAGGGCACCGTGGTCTCGGCGGAGCACGTCTCGAAGAACCGGGAGCCGCTGAACCTGAAGCAGGTCATTCGCCGGTTGGAGATCCCGGTGATCGTCGGCGGCTGCGCCAGCTACCAGGCCGCGCTGCACCTGATGCGTACCGGGGCGATCGGCGTCCTCGTCGGGGTCGGCCCGGGCCACGCCTGCACGACGCGTGGCGTGCTCGGCATCGGCGTGCCGCAGGCGACGGCGATCGCCGACGTGCGCGGGGCGCGGATGCGCCACCTCGACGAGACCGGGGTGTACGTCCATGTCATCGCCGACGGCGGCATGGCGACCGGTGGCGACGTGGCCAAGGCGATCGTCTGTGGCGCCGATGCGGTGATGATCGGCTCGCCGCTCGCCGCGGCGCGGGATGCGCCGGGCCGGGGGTACCACTGGGGCATGGCGACATTCCACCCGACGCTGCCGCGCGGCGCGCGGGTGCGGACGACGGTGCGCGGCTCCCTCGAGGAGATCCTCCTCGGTCCGGCCCATGAGAACGACGGGCGGATGAACCTGTTCGGCGGCTTGCGGACCTCGATGGCGACGTGCGGCTACGAGACCGTCAAGGAGTTCCAGAAAGCCGACGTGATGGTCGCTCCCGCGCTGCAGACGGAGGGCAAGGCGCTCCAGCGGGCGCAGCGGATCGGCATGGGCCACACCTGAGGGATGCCTCCCGCGGCGTGTGAACGGTCGTGACCGGCCACGACACGGTCCTCGTCGTCGACTTCGGGGCCCAGTACGCGCAACTCATCGCCCGCCGCGTCCGCGAGGAGCGCATCTACTCGGAGATCGTCCCCCACACGATCAGCGCTGCCGAGCTCGCCGTCCGCAGGCCGAAGGGGGTCATCCTCAGCGGGGGCCCGAAGAGCGTCCACGTCCCCGGCGCGCCGTCGTTCGATCCCGCGTTCTACGACCTCGGCCTGCCGGTGCTCGGCATCTGCTACGGCGCGCAGCTCGTCGCCCGACAGCTCGGCGGCGAGGTGGCCCGCACCGGCCGCGGCGAGTACGGCCGGACTCAGCTGACGGCGACCAACGCGCCGAGCCTGCTGGTGCGCGGCGACCAGCCGGTGTGGATGAGCCACTCGGACTCGATCGTCCGCCCTCCCGACGGGTTCACCGTCACTGCCACCGCGCCGGACGCACCGGTGGCCGCCTTCGAGCACCCGGCCCGGCGGATCCACGGTGTCCAGTTCCATCCGGAGGTCGTCCACACGCCACACGGCCAGGAGCTGCTGCGCCGGTTCCTGCTCGAGGTCTGCGGGTGCCAGCCGACGTGGACCGACGCGTCGATCATCGACACCGCCGTCGAGGACGTCCGGGCGCGTGTCGGTGGGGGGAGGGTGATCTGCGGGCTCTCCGGTGGCGTCGACTCGGCGGTCGCCGCGGCGCTCGTCCATCGCGCGGTCGGCCCGCAGTTGACGTGCATCTACGTCGACACCGGGCTGATGCGCGCCGGGGAGACGGAGCAGGTGGTCGAGACGTTCCGCCGCCACCAGCGGATCGAGCTGATCCACGTCGATGCCAGCGAGCGGTTCCTCGAGCGGCTCGCCGGCGTGGTCGACCCGGAGGACAAGCGGAAGACGATCGGCGAGCTGTTCGTCCGGATCTTCGAGGAGCACACCGGTGGCCTCACGGACGCCGAGTTCCTCGTCCAGGGCACCTTGTATCCGGACGTGATCGAGAGCGGTGGGGTCACCGGTGGCGCGGCCGTGATCAAGAGCCACCACAACGTCGGCGGCCTGCCCGAGGACATGCAGCTGGCGCTCGTCGAGCCGCTGCGCAACCTGTTCAAGGACGAGGTCCGCCGCATCGGCGTCGAGCTGGGCCTGCCGGACGAGATCGTGTGGCGCCAGCCGTTCCCCGGCCCCGGGCTGGCGGTGCGGGTCATCGGGGAGGTCACCCCGGAGCGGGTGGCGATCGTGCGCGCCGCCGACGCGATCGTGCGCGAGGAGGTGCGCGCTGCCGGGCTCGAACGTGAGATCTGGCAGGCGTTCGCCGTGCTCGCCGACATCCGCTCGGTCGGAGTGATGGGCGACGAGCGGACGTACGAGAACCCGGTCATCCTCCGGGCGGTGACGTCCGACGATGCGATGACCGCCGACTGGGCCCGGTTGCCCTACGAGCTGTTGGAGCGGATCGCCGCCCGGGTGATCAACGAGGTCCGCGGCGTCAACCGGGTCGTGTACGACATCACCTCC
>DASZOG010000362.1:0-10450 GCA_035550895.1 Acidimicrobiales bacterium | reverse complement strand
CCGCGATCCCTTCCTCGGCCAGCAGCTCGACGAGCTGGGGTTGGCTCGCCACCGACCGCTGGGCGATCAGGCGGGTGATCGCCTGCTGGCGTTGCGTCTTCGTCGCCATCAGCCGGGGCGCGCTCCGAGCAGATGCGCGATCAGGCCACGCGCTGCGTGGAGCCGGTTGTGTCCCTGCGCGATGACGAGTGAACGCGGGCCGTCGATCACCTCGGCGGACACCTCCTCCCCTCGATGGGCGGGCAGGCAGTGGAGGAACCGCGCTCCCGGCGCAGCCGCGGCCATCACCTCCTCGGTCACCCCCCACCCCGCGAACGCGGCCAGCCGCGCGGCGCGTTCGTCCTCCTGACCCATCGACGTCCACACGTCCGTGTGCACTGCCTCGGCCTCTCGGACGGCGGCGAAGGGGTCGGCGACCTGCACGACCTCACCGGCCCCCACCGCTCGCAGGCGCGTCAGCTCGTCCTCGCCGGCTTCGTATCCGGGCGGGCACCCGAGGCGCACGCACGCGCCGAGCAGCACGCAGGCCTCGGCGAGCGAGCGAGCCACGTTGTTGTAGTCACCGACGTAGGCCACGGTCCGGCCGGCCAGCGGGCCGAGGTACTCGTGCATGGTCAGCACGTCCGCCACCGCCTGGAGCGGGTGCGAGCGGTCCGAGAGCAGGTTGACGACCGGGACCGTCGACACTGCCGCCATCCGCTCGACCGTCGCGTGGGCGAAGACGCGCGCCGCCAGGAGTCCGTGGTAGCCGGCGAGGATGCGCGTCACGTCCTCGACCGTCTCGCGCACGTCGAAGCCGATCTCCTCGCCGCGCGTGTACACCGGGTGCCCGCCGAGCTGTACGACGGCGATCTCGGTCGAGTGCCGCGTTCGGTTCGAGGGCTTCTCGAACACGAGCGCCGCTCCCTGCCCAGCGAGCACGCGCGGCAGCTCGTCGAGCGGCGCCTCGGCCAGGTCGAGCACCTCGCCGAGCTCGGTAGCGCCGAGATCCGTGACGTCGACGAAGTGCCGGGGCGCCTCTGCCGGCTTCGCATCGGCCGGTGCGCTCATGCCGCGAGGACCTCCGCCAGGATCCCGACCGCCTCGTCGATCTCGTCGTCGGAGACGGTGATCGGGGGCGCGAGGCGCAGCGCCGTCGGTGTCACCGCGTTCGTCACCAAGCCGCGTGCCAGCGCGCTCTCGTACACCGCCTTCGCCTCGCGTCCCGGCTCGAGCTCCGCCGCGAGCAGGAGCCCGAGCCCACGGACGTCGACGACACCGGGGAGCGTGCGGAGCCCGGCTTGCAGGCGAGCTCCCTGCTTCTCGGCGAGCTGCGGGGCGTCGATCCGGCGCATCTCCTCGATCACGGCGAGCACGGCCGCAGTGGCGATCGCCGTCCCGGAGAACGTCGAGCCGTGGTCACCCGGAGCGAACGCCGCGGCGACGTCGGCCCGCGCCCAGCAGGCACCGACCGGCACGCCGTTGCCCATCGCCTTCGCCAGGGTGACCACGTCGGGCGCGACGCCGTAGTGCTCGAACCCGAACCACCGTCCGGTGCGGGCGAAGCCGGTCTGCACCTCGTCGACGATCATCAGCAGGCCGCGCTCGTCACACAGTTGGCGCACGCCGGTGAAGAAGTCCGCATCCGCGGGATGGACGCCTCCTTCGCCTTGCACCGGTTCGACGAGCACCGCCGCAACACTGGGATCGATCGCTGCCGCCAGCGCGTCGAGGTCGTTCCACGCCACGTGCCGGAAGCCGTCGGGCATCGGCGCGAACGGCTCGTGCTTGGCGGGTTGGCCGGTGGCGGCGAGTGCCGCCAGCGTCCGGCCGTGGAAGCTGCCGTACGTCGAGACGACCGCGTACCGCCCGTGCCCGCCGTGCTTGCGGGCCAGCTTCAGCGCGCACTCGTTGGCCTCGGCGCCGGAGTTGCAGAAGAACACCTGCCCGCCCGTCCCTGCCGCCTCGCCGACCAGCGCGTCGACCTGGCGTGCAGCCTCGGTGGCGACCGGGTTGGCGTAGAAGTTCGAGACGTGGAGCAGCGTCGCCGCCTGCCGGCAGAGTGCCTCGGTGACCGCCGGATGGGCGTGGCCCAGCGACGTCACGGCCAGGCCACACAGGAAGTCGAGGTAGCGCTGGCCGGTGCTGTCCCACAGCTCCGTTCCCTCCCCGCGCACGAACATCACCTGCGGCGGGCCGAACACCGGCATGAACGGGCACCGCTCGAGCTCGGGCGGGACAGTGAACGCGTGCGATGTCATGTCGTTGCTCCTCCGTTCGTGATCATCGTGCCGATGCCGGCGTCGGTGAAGATCTCCAGCAGCAGCACGTGCGGGATGCGGCCGTCGAGGATGTGCGCTCGCGCGACACCGCCGCGCACCGCCGCGACGCAGGCCTCGACCTTCGGAATCATCCCGCCGGCGAGGTGCCCGTCTGCGATCCACGTGGCGAGCTCGTCCGCCGTTGCCTGGCGGACGAGGCTGGCGGGGTCGTCGACGTCTCGCCGGAGGCCCTCGATGTCGGTCAGGTAGACGAGCTTCTCGGCACCCAGCGCCTGGGCGACGACGCCGGCGACGGTGTCGGCGTTGATGTTGTACGCCTGGCCCGCGGTGTCGGCGCCGATCGTGGCCACGACAGGGATCAGGTCCTCGTTGAGGAGGCGACGGAGGATCGTCGGGTTGACCTCGCTCACGTCGCCGACGAAGCCGAGGTCCGGGTCGCGGGCCGTGGCGCGCAGGAGGCCGGCGTCCTCCCCCGAGACACCGACCGCGAGCGGGCCATGGACGTTGATCGCGGACACGAGCTGCGGATTGACCTGGCCGCGCAGGACCATCCGGGCGATGTCGACCGTCTCCGCGTCGGTGACCCGCAGGCCGCCCCGGAACTCCGGCGCTTTGCCCAGCCGGCCCATCAGCTCGCTGATCTGCGGGCCGCCCCCGTGGACGACCACCGGGTGCAATCCGACGGAGCGCATCAGCACGATGTCCTCGGCGAAAAGTGACAGCGCGGTCTCTGCACTGCTACCGGCGATCGCGTTGCCTCCGTACTTGACGACGACCGTGCGCCCCGCGAAGCGGCGGATGTACGGCAACGCCTCGACGAGGACGGCGGCCTTCTCCGTTGCGTCGGCGGTCATGGCGTCACGCCGGTGCGGGCGAGGCCGGCCGTCTCCTCCAGCCCGAGGGCGACGTTGGCCGACTGGAGCGCCCCGCCGGACGCCCCCTTGGCGAGGTTGTCGATGGCGCACAGCACGACGACCCATCCCGTGCGGTCGTCGAAGCGGGCGGTGAGGTGGGCGGCGTTCGAGCCGATCGTCGCCTTCGTCTCGGGTGGTGCGTCGCGCACGACGACAAACGGCTCGTCGCGGTACGCGTCGGCGAGCGCGGCCAGGAGCGCCGCGGTCGACATCGGAGCCGCCGGTCGCGCGTAACAGGTAGCGAGGATGCCGCGACTCATCGGTGCCAGATGTGGGGTGAAGAGGACCTGCGCGCCCAGGTTCTGCTCGATCTCGGGCGTGTGGCGGTGGTCGAGCAGCCCGTACGCGGTGAAGTTCTCGTCGACCGTGGCAAAGAGGCTGGTGTGCTTCAACGTCCGGCCGGCGCCCGTGACGCCCGAGGCGGCGTCGACGACGATCCCGTCGCGGGCGATGAGGTCCGCGTCGAGTAGCGGGGCCAGAGCGAGCGTCGCCGCGGTCACGTAGCAGCCTGGCGTGGAGATCAGGCGGGCGCCCTTCAACTCGGCCCGCCACCGCTCCGGGAGTCCGTACACGGCCTCGGCCAGCAGATCCGGTTCGGTGTGGTCGAACCCGTACCAGCGCGGGTACAGCGCGGCGTCCTTCAGGCGGAAGGCAGCCGAGAGGTCGACGACCACGCCGGCGCGCCCGACGAGCAGCGGTGCCGTCTCGAGCGCGGCCTGGTGCGGCAGGCCGAGGAACACGACGTCGAGCCCGGCGAAGTCGTCGGCGTCGAACGGCGTGAACGCCAGGTCCGGGTACACCGCGGCGAGGCCCGGGTACAGATCGGCGATCGCGGTCCCCACTTGGGTGTCGCCGGTGGCGCGGACGACTTCGAGCGCCGGATGCGTGGCGCAGAGGCGGAGCAGCTCCGCGCCGGTGTATCCGGAGGCCCCGACGATCCCCGCGATGGGCATGGCGCATGATCATACACGAGGTTGCATGAGCATGCAGCGTGGTGCTTCGTGCGCGTCGCCTGCGCCGAACGCCGCGACATGATGGAGCGGATGAGCGAGCCGTCCGAGCCCACGTCGTTGCGCGGGATGCTCCTCGTGGCGACGCCTCCGCTGGTCGACCCCAACTTCGACCGCACGGTGGTCCTCCTGCTCGAGCACAACGACGATGGAGCGCTCGGCCTGGTGCTCAACCGCCCGACGGAGGAGTCGGTCGAGGACCTGCTCCCCCGCTGGTCAGAGCGGGTGACGGGCGAGGCCGTCGTGTTCCGCGGCGGTCCCGTCGAGCTCGACGCCGTGATCGGGCTGGCCCGGGTCAAGGATCCCGCCGAACCTGACGCCGAGGGAATCGGCACGATCGACCTGTCGGTCGATCCCGACGACCTGATGTCCGGGGTGTCGTCGCTGCGCCTGTTCCGGGGATACTCCGGGTGGGGTCCGGCACAGCTGGAGGGTGAGCTCGCCGAGCGGGCTTGGGTCGTCGTCGATGCCCTGCCGGGAGATCCGTTCACGCGGACGCCGGCCCATCTCTGGCGGGAGGTCCTCCGCCGCCAGGGCGGCGCGCTCGCCCGCATCGGCGAGCAGTACCCCGACGACGTCTCGCTGAACTGACCCGCCGTCCCCTCCAGGCGCGCTCAGTCCGGGACGATGACGACCTTCATCGCGTCATCCGCCGCGAGGGCCGTCTCCATTGCCTGGCGGGCCTGGTCGAGGGGGAAGCGGTGCGTCACGGCACGGTGGAACGGCACTTGCTGGTGGTGCTCGGCCAGCATCTGCAACGTGGCGTCGTAGATTCGGGCGTCTTCGCCGGCCACGCCGACGATGGTCAGGTTGCGGCCGAGGACGTCGGCCGGGTTCACCGGCACGGTGCCGAGGTCGACGAACGCGCCGACTTCGAGCAGCGTGCCGCCGTCGCGCAGCATGCGCAGCGCCGGTCCGAAGCTCGCCGGGTGGCCTGTGGCGTCGACGACGACATCCACCTCGCCGAGCTCGCGAACCCTTGCTGGCGCATCGTCCTGCCCCGGCTCCACGATCAGGGTGTCGGTCGCGCCGAGCTCCTCGGCGAGGCGCAGCCGTGTGGCGAAGCGGTCGACGCCGATCACTTGGGCCGCGCCGGTCAGTGCGGCCTTGGCGACGTGCACCAGCCCGACCGGGCCGACGCCGAGCACGACCACCGTGTCACCCGAGCGGTATCCACCCGGACGCGGCATGCGCGCGGCCAGATCGAGGCTGTGGGTGACGGCGAACAGTTCCGTGAGCACGGCGACGTCATCGGGCAGCCCCTCCGGGACCTTGAACACCGGCGTGCCGGGCAGGAGGTAGAGGTACTCGGACCAGCCGCCGAACAGGTGCGGCGGCGTGGCACACGTCAGCGAGTTGCCGTAGTTCTCCAGGTTCCGGCAGAAGTAGTACGGGAAGTCCTCCGTGCAGAACCGGCACCGCCCGCAGACGTGGTTCGGTGCGGGAACGACCCGGTTGCCGACCTCCAGCGGCGAACCGTCGAACGCCACCGCCCCTCCCGGCCCGATCTCGGCGACCACGCCGACGTTCTCGTGCCCTTGGATGATCGGGAACGGCGTGGAGCTGGCATGGTCCGTACCGACGTACTGCTCCGTCTCGCCGCGGTACGTGTGCTTGTCCGTCCCACAGATGCCCGAGGCGACCATCCGCAACAGCACCGCACCAGGCTCCAGTTCCGCCGGGTACGGGTAGCGCTCCACGCGCAGGTCGAACGGCGCGACCAACGTCGCCGCGCGCACAGAGCCGGTCACGAGGCCCCTGCCGGTGCTGCCCAGCCGAGCGGCGGGCGCGGGATCGGGTGGGCGTGCTCGTAGGCCCGCGCGGCACGCAGCACGAGCGAGTCGGCGAACATCGGGCCGACCAGCTGCAGCCCGATGGGCAGACCGTCTCCCGTGAGTCCGCAGGGGATCGTGCACGCCGGCTGCTGAGTGAGGTTGAAGGGATAGGAGAATGGGGTCCACCCGAGCATCGACGCGGCGTCGAGAGCGGTGTGGCCGGCCGGACGAGCGTCGAACGCCGCCACCGCGACCGCAGGCGTCATCAGCAGGTCGTAGCGCTGCATGAACTGACGCATCTGCGATCCGAGTTCTCCGCGGCGCAGGTGCAGGCGCTGCACGTCGAGGCTGGACAGCAGTTCTCCGAGGCGGGCCTCTGCGGCAAAGTCGGGATCGGTCACCGCCTGTTGCTCCGGGCTCAGCGTGTTCCACAGTGTCCACGCGCCGGTGAACCACAGGCCGGTGGTGATCTCCAGCGGATCGGCGAAGCCCGGGTCGACCGCGTCGACGTGAGCGCCGAGCGCCGCCATTTCCGCTGTCGCCCGTGCCACCGCGTCAGCGACCTCGGCATCGACGTTCACGGCGTAGCCGAGGGTCGCCGAGAACGCGATCCGCAGGCCGGCGACACCATCCTCGAGTCCGCTCAGGTAGTCGGTCGGGTCGGGTGGCAGTGACGTCCAGTCGCGCGCGTCCGGCTGCTTCAGCACGTTCATCATCAGCGCCGCGTCGGCCACACTCATCGCGTGTGGGCCGAGATGGGACACCGTCCCGAACGGTGACAGGGGGTGGGCAGGCACCCTCCCGAAGCTCGGCTTGAAGCCGAAGTTGCCGCAGAACGCGGCCGGGATGCGCACCGAGCCGGCGCCGTCGCTGCCGACGCTCAGCGGGGCCAGACCGGCGGCCACCGCTGCCGCGGTACCGCCTGACGACCCGCCCGGCGACTTCTCCGGGTTCCACGGGTTGCGCGTCAGCCCGGTGAGTGGCGAGTTCGTCTCACCCTTGCATCCGAACTCGGGCGTCGTCGTCTTGCCGACGAGCACGGCGCCGGATTCCCGCAACCTGGCGGTGACCGGCGCGTCGACCTCCCACGGTTGATCAGGATCGATCGTGCGGCTCCCCCGCCGCGTCGGCCAGCCGCGGGTGAGGATCAGGTCCTTGATCGACACCGGCACGCCGTCGAGTGGTCCTGCCGGATCGCCCCGCTGCCAGCGGCGCTCGCTGGCGGCCGCGTCCGCCACGGCCCGTTCGCCGTCGACGAGGCAGAACGCGTTCAGTACGCGATCGAGCCGCTCGATGCGGGCGAGGACGGCCTCGGTCGCCTCGACCGGTGACGCCTCACGCCGGCGGTACCGGTCGAGCAGCTCCGTGGCCGTGCACTGCGTGAGGTCGGTGGAGCTCACCGCAGGGCACCGCCGGCCTGCTCGGCGGCGGCAATGCAGCGGGCGCGGACCTCACCGACCTCGGCGTCGGTCAGCGTCCGGTCGGGTGCCTGGAGGCGGAGACGGTAGGCCAGGCTCCGCCGGTCGGAGCCGAGCGCCTCGCCGCGGTACACGTCGAACAGCGACAGGTCGACGAGCAGGTCGCCGGCCGCGGATCCCAGCGCATCGGTGAGCACCGCCGCCGGGACGCGGTCGTCGAGGACGAAGGCGAGGTCGATATCGCTCGACGGGAACCGGCTCACCGGGCGCAGCGTCCGCACCGCCGGCTCGGCGACGAGCAGCGCGGTCAGCGAGACATCGAGCACGGCCACGCGTTCCTCGACGTCGAACGCCGCGAGGACGCCCGGGTCGATCTCGCCGACGTGGCCGACGGCCGTGCCGTCGAGCGTCACGACCGCGGTGCGCGTCGGGTGCAGGCCGGCGGCCTCGGTGGCCTGCAGCCCGCAGCGGTCGTCCAGCCCGAGCGCCGCCGTGACCTCCTGCCACACCTCCACAGCCGCTGGCGCCTCCCGCCCAGCGAGGACGACACACAGATCCTCCCGCTCGTCTGGCAGCTCGCCGTCGCCGGGCGGGTACACGTGCCCGACCTCGTACAGCGCGACGCCGGCGTTGCGGTGCGACTCGTTGTAGGCCACGGTGCGGACCATCCCCGGACGGAGCGACGTGCGCAGCACCCGTTCCTCTGCGACGAGTGGGTTGGCGATCTCCAGGAACCTCCCATCGAGCCCGGCACGTTCGAGGTCTCCAGGCGCGAGGAACGGGTTCGGCATCGCCTCGGACACCCCCACGCCGGCGAGGACGTCGCGGACCAGGCGCCGGCGGAGCTGCTCGGCGGAGAGGTGACCGTGGATCGTCGACTTCGGCACCGTCTTGCCGAGCGCTTCGTAGCCGAAGTGGCGGGCCACCTCCTCGATCACGTCGACCTCGACTGTGGCGTCCGGCCGCCACGACGGCAGGGCGACGTCGACCACATCCTCGGAGCCGGTCTCCGTCACGGTGAAGGCGATCGGATCGAGGAGGCGGCGCACGTCCTCCACGCCGAGCGACGTGCCGAGCAGCCGGTTCACGGCCGCGATGCGCACCGGTGTGCTGCGCTCCCGCGGCGGGAGCTCGCCGCGGGCGTCGACCAGTCCGTCGTGGACGACGAGGTCCGGGCACGTCTCCGCCAGCAGCTCGGCGAAGCGGAGCACGGCGCGATCGATCCCGTACGGATCCCGGCCGCGTTCGAAGCGCGCCGAGGCCTCCGACCGCAGCCCGAGCCGGCCGGCGGTCGAGGCCACTGCGACCGGGTCGAACCAGGCCATCTCCAGCGCGACCTCGGTCGTGGACGGGCCGATCTCCGTGTCGGCGCCGCCCATCACCCCGGCGATGCCGATCGCCCGGTCCTGCGCGTCGCAGATCAGCAGGTCCGCCGGCGTGAAGTGACGCTCGACGTCGTCCAGCGTCACGAGCGTCTCGCCGTTCCGCGCCCGGCGGATGCGGAAGCCGCCCCCACCCAGCCTGGCCAGGTCGTAGGCGTGGTTCGGCTCGTTCAGCTCGAGCATCACGTAGTTCGACACGTCGACGACGTTGTTGATCGGGCGCATCCCGGCCTGCGCCAGGCGGGTCTGCATCCAACCCGCCGCCGGCCCGACGCGCACGCCGGAGAGGACGGCGGACACGAACCGGCCGCACATGTCCGGATCGGCGATCTCGACCGGCGCGCTGCGCGCCGGCCCGTCCGCCCGTACCGTTGGCTCGGGGACCCGGAAGGGCAGGCCGAGGTGCGCGGCGACGTCGCGCGCCACGCCGAGATGGCCGTAGGCGTCGGGGCGGTTGCGCGTGATGTCGAGGTCGAACACCGCGTCGGGGGTGATGCCCAGGGCGCCGAACAGATCGGCGCCGACCTCGACCTCGGGCGGCAGGACGAGGATGCCG
The DNA here is from genome assembly GCA_035550895.1 of Acidimicrobiales bacterium. Classification (GTDB taxonomy): domain Bacteria; phylum Actinomycetota; class Acidimicrobiia; order Acidimicrobiales; family Ilumatobacteraceae; genus DASZOG01. The sequence goes on along the minus strand of DASZOG010000362.1, from coordinate 1,134 downwards.
GCCGCGTCCTCGCCGAGACCGAGCTCGCGGGCGGAGCAGAGCATCCCCTCGCTCGGCGCGCCGAGGATCTTGCGCCGCTCGATCGTCCGCCCGTCGGGCATCGTCGTGCCAAGGGTGGCGAGCGGCACCAGGTCGCCGGCCTGCATGTTGAACGCGCCGCACCAGACGTGGAGCGGCTCGCCCCGGCCGGCGTCGACGAACACCTCGTGCACGCGCTCCCCCTGGGGATGCCGGCGGGTCTCGACGACCCGGGCGACGACGACGCCCGGCACGGGTTCGCCGACCCGCTCCACGCCGGACACCTCCATGCCCAGCCTGGTCATCGCCGTCGCCAGCGCGTCGACGTCGTCGTCGAACGGCGCGAACTCCCGCAGCCAGGAGAGAACGACGCGCATCAGAACTGCTCCAGGAAGCGGATGTCGTTCGTGTACATGTCGCGCAGGTCGTCGATGCCGTGGCGCTCCTTGGCCATCCGGTCGATCCCGAAGCCGAACGCGAACCCGCTCCACTCCTCCGGGTCGAGCCCGCCGTAGCGGAGCACGTTCGGGTGCACCATCCCGCAGCCGCCGAGCTCGATCCAGCCCCCGTCGCGGCGGCGGATGTCGAACTCCGCCGACGGCTCGGTGAACGGGAAGTACGACGGGCGCAGGCGGGAGGTGAAGTCCGCGCCGAAGAACGCCTTGGTGAACGCCTCGATCGTGCCGGCGAGGTCGGCGAACGTGATGCCGCGGTCGACGACGAGCCCCTCGATCTGGTGGAAGACCGGCATGTGGGTGGCGTCGGGCGTGTCACGACGGAAGACCCTGCCGGGGGCGACGATGTAGATCGGCGGCGGCTGGCTGAGCATCGTGCGGATCTGCACCGGCGACGTGTGCGTGCGCAGCAGCGTCGACTCGGGCTCGCCGACGTCGAGGTACATCGTGTCCCACATGCTGCGGGCCGGGTGGGCCGGCGGCATGTTCAGGGCCTCGAAGTTGTAGAAGTCGGTCTCGGCCTCGGGGCCCTCGGCGACCTGGAAGCCCAGGCCCACGAACACGTCCTCGAGCTCGCGCTGGACCTGGGTGACGACGTGGAGGTGGCCGCGCCGCCGCTCGCGTGGCGGCAGCGTGAGGTCGAGGGCGTCACGGGTGAGCC
>DASZOG010000361.1:0-18485 GCA_035550895.1 Acidimicrobiales bacterium | reverse complement strand
GGAGCAGTTCGGGCCGCGTGGCGTCCTCAAGACGAAGGCCGGCCGCAAGAAGATCGAGGACACGGGTCCGCTGACCCGCAAGCGGATGGAGACGATCGACGACGAGATCACGGCCGGCGCCCTCGATTTCATCGACCGCAGCCAAAAGTCGCGCAAGCCGTTCTTCCTGTGGTGGAACTCGACCCGGATGCACATCTTCACCCACCTGAAGCGGCGCTCGCAGGGCAAGACGGGACTCGGCATCTACCCGGACGGGATGGTCGAGCACGACGGTCACGTCGGCCAGCTGCTGAAGAAGCTCGACGACCTCGGCATCGCCGACAACACGATCGTGATGTACTCGACGGACAACGGCGCCGAGTGCATGACCTGGCCCGACGGCGGCACGACGCCGTTCCGCGGAGAGAAGAACACGAACTGGGAGGGCGGCTACCGCGTCCCGTGCGTCATCCGCTGGCCGGGGGTGATCGAGCCCGGCACGATCTACAACGATCTCGGCGCGCACGAGGACATGATCCCGACGATCCTGGCCGCGCTCGGCGAACCGGACATCGTCGAGAAGCTGAAGCAGGGACACACGGCGGGCGACAAGACGTTCCAGGTCCACCTCGACGGGTACAACCTGCTGCCGTACCTGCGCGGCGAGACCGACGACTCGCCCCGCAAGGAGTTCCTCTACTGGAGCGACGACGGTGATCTCACCGCGCTGCGCTACGAGCAGTGGAAGGTCGTGTTCACCGAGCAACGGGCCCACGGCTTCTCGGTGTGGCAGGACCCGTTCGTGCCGCTGCGCGCGCCGAAGATCTTCACACTGCGCGGGGACCCGTTCGAGCGGGCCGACGACGAAGGCATCGACTACCCGCGGTGGCGGGCCGAACGGCTGTTCCTGCTCGTGCCGGCCCAGGCTCTGGTCGCCCGATGGCTGAGCAGCTTCCGGGACTTCCCCCCGCGCCAGACACCCGCCAGCTTCGGGATCGACCAGGTGATGGAGAAGATCATGGACGCGTCCGCCGGGACGAAATAGCGCTATCGCTTCGCCGCGAGGCCGAGGGCGTTGCGGGCGATCAGCCCGCGCATGATCTCCGACGTCCCGCCGCCGATCGTTTCGGACATCGTCTGGCGCCAGAGGAACTCGAGCTCGGTGTCCCGCTCGAGCGCCTCTGGCGCGCCGAGATCGGTGGCGAGGCGGGCGATGCGCTGGCAGACCTCGCTCCCCCACAACTTGTTCGATGCTGCCTCGACCACAGCCGAGCGCCCGTCCTGCACCGCCTGGAGCATCTCCAGCGTCAGCGCCTGCACCTCGGCCACCTCCACGGCGAGGTCGGCGAGGTGATGGCGTACGACCGGATCGCCAGCCAGATCGTGGGCGCGTACCCAGCGGACGAGCTCCTCGAAGTCGCGCAACACCCGCTTCGGCGAGAACTGCACATGGCGCTCGGTCGCCAACGAGTCGACGATCAACGCCCACGCGCCGTTCTCCTCGCCGACGCGGTTCTCGACCGGCACCGCGACGTCGTCGAAGCGGACCTCGTTGAAGCGCTCACCGTCGATCGCCGGGATCGGTGCGATCGTGATCCCCGGCGTGCGCGTGTCGACGATCAGCAACGTCAGGCCGCGGGCCCGGCTCTCGAGCGTGCCGGTGCGACACAGGAGCCAGAGATAGTCGGCGCGGTGGGCGGCCGATGTCCACCGCTTCTCGCCGTTCACCACGTAGCGGTCGCCGTCACGCACGGCACGCGTGCGCAGCCCACCGAGGTCGGAGCCTGCCTCCGGCTCGGAATAGCCCAGCGAGAACGCGATCTCCGCGGTGCGCAGGTGCGGTAGGAAGCGCGCCTTCTGTTCCTCCGTGCCGTGGGCGATGATCGTCTTGGCGACGATGCCCGACCCGATGGGCGGCCGGGCGGCGCGGGCATAGGCCAGCTCGTCCCAGAGGATGAACTCGTACACCGGGGGCTTGCCGAGACCGCCGACCTCGACCGGCCAGGCCAGCGCCAGCCAGTTCTTCTCGCCGAGCGCGCGGTACAGGCGGAGCTGATCGTCGTTCGCCGCGCCCTCGTGGTGGAAGAACGAGTGCACGTCGCCGTGCTGCGCGAGGAAGGCCTGGACCTCGGTACGGAACGCCTCCTCCGCGGCGGACAGGAATGGCCTCACGACGCGGCGGTGCCCTCTGTCGCGGTCGCTTCGGCGTCCTCCTCACCCGTTACCCAGACCGGATCACGCTTCTCGACGAAGGACTTCGGCCCTTCCTTGAAGTCCGGGTGCGCCCAGTGCATGCGCAGCAGCGACCAGCCGTACTCGAGCGCGTTCGTGTAGCCCATCTCGACCGCGCTCCACACGGCCTGCATCGAGAGCGACACCGCGGCGGGCGAGTTCTTGCAGATCTGGCCGGCGATCTCCTCCGCGGTCTCCAGCACCTTGTCCGGCGGGGCGAGCTCGTCGACGAGGCCGAGCTGGTACGCCCGCTCCGCCGGCATCCGGTAGTGCTTGCCGCACAGCGTCATCCGCAGGGCCGACCCGAGCGGCATCCGCTTCGCCAGCCCGATGTTCTCCACGGCACCGACCATCCCGACGTTCGTGTGGGTGTCGACGAACGACGCTTGGTCGGAGGCGACGACGATGTCCGCGTCGACGACGAAGTGGAAACCCGCGCCAGCGACGAGCCCGTTCACCGCGCAGATCGTCGGCTTCCACACGTCGTTCTGGCGCGGCGACCAGTGCACCTCCTCCTTCAGCGGTCCGTTGCCCGCCTTGACCCGCCCCCGCGCGGCAACCGCGCCGAGGTCGGCGCCAGTGCAGAAGTGCCGGTCGCCCGTGCCGGTGATGATCGTGCACCGGACGTACGGGTCCTCCTTGATGTCGGCCCAGATCGCGCGGAACGGCTCGACCATGCTGCCGTGCAGCGCGTTGCCCCGCTCCGGCCGGTTGATGCGGATGAACGCGATGTGGTCGCGCTTCTCGTAGACGAGGCCCTCGATCGGTGCCGTGAGATCGACGTCCATGGTTGCCCCCTGTGATGTCGGCGTGGTTCAGAGTCCGTGCGCGGCGAGTGCCGCCTCGCGAGCGGCACGCGGCCCGGGCGGGTGGAGCGAGATCTGGCGGATGCGTTGTCCGAGCTGGGCGACCGGCCCTTCGATCGTGAAGCCGAGCGCGCCGAAGGACTGGTGCGCGCGGTAGGTGGCGTCGAGCGCGGCCCGGGTCGCAGACAGTCGCGCCGTGGCGGCCGGCGACGCCGCAGCGGTGTCGCCGCCGGTGTCCGCCGCGTGCGCAGCGGATCGGGTGAGGCTGCGGGCGGCAGTCACCCGGATCCTCACGTCGGCCAGCGGGTGGCTGAGCGACTGGAACTCACCGATCGGGCGCCCGAACTGGACGCGGTCGGCGAGCCACTGCGCCGTCACGGCGACGAGGTGCGATGCGGCACCGACGAGGTAAGCCGCTACGGCGACGTCACCGACGATCACGGCCCGGCGCGCGCTGCCGAGCGGCTCGACGCGCTCCAGCGCCACGCGGCCCCAGGGCTCGCCGGCCATCGTGTCCACCGGCTCCACCTGGCCAGCTGGACGGGCCAGCCATGCGTCGTCACCAGCCAGCTCGACGAACACGTCCGCCACTGCTGCCCAGGGCAGTAGCGGCGGCGTACCGACGGAGGCGATCGCGTCACCGGACGCGAGGCGGCCGCGATCGACGTCGCCGACGAGCTGCGTCGCCATGAACGTGCCGGCGATTGGGCCGGGCGCGCCGGCTCCACCGAGCGCTTCCGTCGCCGCGGCGATCTCGAGCACGCCGCCGCCGCCCTCGGGGGTGGCCAGGCCGAGCACGCCCAGACCGGCGAGCCCCTTCCACAGCAGCGCCGGGTCCGTCTCCCGCGCTGCGAATCCGCGTACCGATTCTCCCAGCGCCTCCTGCTCGTCGCTGTAGTGGAGGTCGAGGTGGTCCGCGATCGGGTCTTCGCTCACCCGCCGTCCCCCCAGCGTGTCGCCGCGAGGGCGGTGGCCGGCGAGCCCAACGCGAGCAGCTCGGCCCGGAGGGCGGGGAGGCGCATCGTCCAGAGGTGCAGGTCGTACTCGACGGTGAAGCCGAGCGCGCCGGAGAACTGGTGCGTCTCCCAGAACACGCGGTCGGCGACGCGCACGGCCTGCGCGGCCGCTGCCGCGGCCCGTTCCGGGTCGGCCCGCGCCCACGCCGCTTCGAGCGCCAGCCACCGGGCGCCCTGGGCGAGGACCTCGCATTCGGCCAGGCGGTGCTGGACGCCCTGGAACGACCCGAGCGGCCGGCCGAACTGGTGGCGGTCGCGCACGTGGCCGACCGTCGTGTCGAGCGCGGCACGGGCGACGCCGGCGACCTCGACCGCCACGGCGACGCGCCACCAGGCACGTACCGCGGCCGACGAACCGGGCCCGAGCGACTCGCCGTCCCAGCGGTGGACCCTCGCCATCGGGTAACCGAAGCGGCTGGCCACCGGCTCCGCGTCGCCCGGCCGGAGGTCGACGACGTACGCCTCGGACTCGTCCACGGAGACGAGCGTCGCCGCGTCCGCCGCGAAGCGCACCGGGTCGGTGGTCCTGGCGACAGCGAGGACGACCGGTGCGGCGAGCGACCGGCCGCCGAGCGCGCCCGGCACCACGAGCGCCTCCGGGCCGACGCTGATCACCCCGGCGTGGCGGGCAACCGCCTCGACGACGAGCCCGGCATCGAGCGGGCCCGCGCCCTCTTCGCCCGCCAATCCGAGGAAGCCCTGCGCACGCAGCAGTTCGGCCAGCTCGGCGTCGTGGCGCGGCTGGTCGCCGCCGAGCTGGCGCGCTCGCGCCGGGCCGGCGTTGCTCTCCAGGATCCCCTCGACCGCGTCGAGGACGGCCCGCTGGTCAGCGTCGAGCTCGAAACGCACGCCGGCCTCAGCTCTTCGGCAGGCCGAGCACCCGGCGAGCCACCATGTTCAGCTGGATCTCGTAGGTCCCTGCGGCGACCCCGGCCGCCATGGACTTGCGCAGCGCGGTGTCGGCGAGCGTCCCGCTCTCCAGACCGGCCAGCCCGAGAAGATCGGCGGCGAGCCGGCCGACGAGCCGTTCGGAGTCGACCATCGCCACCCGCGCCAGGTTCGCGCTCGGCGACTGCGGCTCGTCGTGCTCGCGTTCGTCGATGACGCGGTAGAAGAGCATCCGCGCCGCCTCGGTCGCGGCCCGCGCCTCGCCGAGGCGCTCGCGGACCCATGGCGCCGACAGCTCCCCGTGGTCACGCGCCCAGGCGGCGACGCGCTCGAGGAGGTGCTGGGCCCGGGCCCAGCGCGGTGCACCGACCCGTTCGAAGGCGAGCGCCTGGCGGACCACCCGCCACCCGTCGTGCTCCGGCCCCAGCCGGCACGACACCGGCACCCGCAGGTCGGTGAGGAACAGCTCGTGGAACGCGTGATCGCCGACGACGGAGCCGACCTCGCGGACCTCGAACCCGGAGAGGGTGGTCGGCACGAGCAACACCGTGATGCCCTGTGGTCCCGACGCTTCGGCACCCGTCCGCACGAGCAGGTAACAGAAGTCGGCGACTGAGGCGTACGACGTCCACACCTTCTGCCCGTTGACGACGTACTCGTCGGCGTCGCGCACGGCGCGGGTCCGCAGCGCGGCGAGGTCGGAACCGGCGCCGGGCTCGGAGAAGCCCTGGCACCAGATCACGTCGCCACGGGCGATGCGCGGCAGATGCTCGCGGCGCTGCTCCTCGGTGCCGAACATCATGATCGACGGCCCGATCCAGTTGACGTTCATGTACTGCGGCCCGCGCGGCTCGCCGATCGACCACATCTCCTCGCCGAGGATGGCGTGCTGCCAGCTGGTCGCCCCGTTCCCGCCGTGCTCCTGCGGCCAGTGCGGGGTGAGCCAACCCCGGTCGGCCAACGCGGCGGCGAAGCGGCGGCTGAACGCCACGTTCTCCGGCGACCCGAGGGACGCGGTCGGCCCGGTCCACTCGTCGCCGAGCTCCGCGTCGAGGAACGCGCGCACCTCCTTGCGGAAGGTGACGTCCTCCTCGGACCAGCCGAACTCCACGTCACCTCCCTCGCACGCCTGGACCACCCGGCATTTAGAGGATACTAAATTACAGGTCTCGGGACGTTCTGACGCGCTTTGGGCGCACATCGTGCGCCCAAAGCGCCAGAAAACGCCGCCAGGGGTAGCGGTGAGATCCGCGCCGTCCGGCGCCGCGCAGGCTCAGGGGTCGGGGTGACGGGCAGCGCAGTCGGCGAAGACCGCCATCGCCCGCAACGTCAGCGGCCCGGGCACCCACGGCAACCGGCGCCCGTCGATCGCGCCGATCGGGTGCACGTCGCGGCTCGTCGACGTGAGGAACGCCTCCGTGCAGGATCCCAGGACCTCGACCGGCAGGTCGGCCTCCTCGATCTCCGGCAGCCACTCGAGGAGCAACCCGCGGGTCACGCCTGCGAGGCAGCCCGCTCCGAGTGGCGGTGTGACCAGGCGGCCCTCGTGGGCCACGAACACGTTCGTGCCCGAGCCCTCACAGAGGTTCCCGAGCGTGTTCGGGAAGATGCCCTCGTCCGCGCCATGGCTCAGCGCGTGGCGCAGGGCGAGCCCGTTCTCCAGGTAGGACAGCGTCTTCAGCCCGGCCAGCGCCCCGCGCTCGTTGCGGCACCACGGCACGACGACGGCGTTCGCCGACGGTCCCCACGGTGCCATCGGCGCTGTGGCGACCATCACGGTCGGCGCGGTCGGCGCGGCGCCCTTCGCCATGCCGGCCGGACCAGCGGTGACCGTGATCCGCAGCCAGCTGCGCGGCCCGCGGCCAACGTCCGTGGCCAACACCGCGGCGACGCCGGCGCGCACGACGTCGAGATCGACCGGCAGCCCGAGCGGGCGGGCCGACACGAGAAGGCGCTCGAGGTGGCGACGGAGCGCGAACGGCTGCCCGTCGAGGACCTTGATCGCCTCGAACACGCCGTCGCCGACGAGGCCCTTGTCCTCCGGGCGGAACGCCGTTGCTCCGGGCTCGACGATCTCCCCGTCGACCCAGGAGACGACGCCCAGTTCCGCCGGAGCGCCCACGGAGGCGACGTTCACGCGCGGAGCTTCACGATCGCGGCGAGCTCGACGCTGGCCCCGCCGGGCAGGGCGGCGACACCGATCGCCGTGCGCGCCGGCAGCAGCTCGGCGCCGAAGAGGTCCCGCAGGAGCTCGGACGCGCCGTCCATCACGGCCGGCGGACCGGTGAAGTCGGGCGTCGCCCGCACGTAGCCGGTGAGGCGCACGAACCGCTCGATGCGGGAGAGGTCCCCGAGTGCTCCCTTCAAGTTGCCGAGTGTGCTCAACAGGGCGCCGCGCGCCGAAAGCTTCCCGGTCTCGATGTCCATGTCGTCGCCCAGGCATCCGGCGTAGGCCAGCTTCAGCGGCGGCCCCTCGACGGCGACGGTGCCCGAGGCGAACGCCAGGTCGCCGTGGACCACCACCGACGTATAGAGGCCGCCAGCTGGCAGCGGGTCCGGGATCGTGACGCCGAGCTCAGCGGCGCGTCGCTCCACATCGGTCACCTGCTCGCTCACGAACCCTCCCTCTCACGGGTTCAGGCGGAGGAAGCGCTCCGCGTTCTCACTGCAGATCTTGCGCAGGTGATCCTCGCCCAATGCGTCCTTCCACGCCAACACGACGTCGGTCGACTGCGGGAAGCGACACCCGCCGTGTGGATAGTCGGAGGAGTACATCAGGACGCCCTCGCCGACGACCTCGGCCACGCCGCGCACGACGGCCGGACCCTCGTCGAGCTCCACGCCGCAGAACACCTTGCCCTCCTGCGCGTACTCGATCGGCGTGCGCTTGATCGGAGGGAGGCGGGCGGCGAGGTAGTCGGCCTGGTACTCCATCCGGTTCAACCAGCCCCCGACCCAGCCACCCGAGCACTCGGAGAACCCGATCCGCAGGTTCGGGTAGCGGTCGAACAGGCCGCTGAGCAGCACGTAGGCGAGGAGCCGCTGCGCGCCCCACGGATGCGCTGCCATGCGGGCGATGGCGAGGTTCCCCCAGATGTCGCGGTATCCGGGGAAGTACGGCGGCTCGTAGAAGAACGAGTGGTGGACGAGCGGCAGGTCGGCGTCGTCCATCGCCCGCCAGATCGGCTCCAGGGACGGGTCGTCCGCCGGCACGCCCTCGGCGAGCACGAGCGTCACCGCCGACACCCAAGGTTCGGGCGCCAGGCGGACGATCTCGGCTGCCGACCACTCGGGTGCGGCGCCGCTGACGAGGATCGTCGCCTTCAGCCGGTCAGGCACGCTGCCGCAGTACACACCGAGGTACCGGTGGTACGCGGCGTACAGCTCCGTCTGCATCTCCGGGTCGAACACCGACGCGGCAGTGGAGAACGTCGCCGGGAAGATCAGGTGTACGTCGACGCCCTCCTTGTCCATGTCGGCGATCCGTCCCTCCCAGTTGCCGTTGTTCACCTCCGGCACCGGCTTCTCGACGTAGTTCAACGAGATCGCCTTGCGCAGCGGGATCTCGCCCCCGGCCCCGCCCGCCGCGGTCTGGTCCTGCGCCGAGCCGGTGTTCAGGTCGCGCTTGTACGGGATCGGATCGATGCTCAGGTGATGGCCCTCGGTCACCGCCTGGTAGTAGGGGCGCAGCTCGTCCCACCGCCGTTGCAGCACCGGGCCGGCGTACTGCTCCAGCGTCTCCACGTTCGGACCGACGTGGGTGTCGGTGTCGATGAACCGGAAACCGTCCTTCATCTGAGCCCCTTCGCCTGCGCCCCCTCGCTGGGCAAACAGTATACTCATCACGCAGGCGGTGATACGCTCCGGCGCATGGCTCTCGACCTCGTCAGCGTCGACGACCACGTCATCGAGCACGCCCGGGTGTGGACCGACCGGTTGCCCTCGAAGCACCTCGCCGACGGCCCGCACGTCGTCGAGGACGATGGTCGCGAGTACTGGGTGTTCGAGGACAAGCGGATCGACACGATGGGCCTCAACGCCGTCGCCGGGAAGGAGAACAAGCAGTTCTCCATGGACCCGGTCCGCTTCGAGGACATGATCCCCGGCTGCTACGACCCGGTCCAGCGGGCGAAGGACCTGCTCTCCGACGGCGTGCGGGGCAGCGTCTGCTTCCCGACGTTTCCTCGCTTCGCCGGCGTGCGCTTCCTGGACGCGCAGGACAAGGAGCTCGCCGACGCGTGCGTGCGCGCGTACAACGACTTCATGCTCGACGAGTGGGCCGCGTCGGTGCCCGGGATGTACATCCCGATGATCATCGGCCAGCTGTGGGACCCGGTGGCGATGGCCGCCGAGATCCGCCGCTGCGCGGCACGCGGCGCCCGGGCGCTGTCCTTCCCGGAGAGCCCGTACGCCGTCGGGCTGCCGTCGTTCCACCAGGGCCACTGGGATCCGGTGTGGGAGGCCGTGACGGAGACCGACACGGTGATCTGCATCCACATCGGCACGAGTGGGCAGCTCCGCCAACCGTCGCCGGACGGCGGCTACGCGATCGAGATCGCGCTCGCGCCGGTCAACGCGCAGATCACCCTCACCGACCTGCTCCTGAGCGAGATCCCCTACCGCTACCCGACGATCAAGTTCGCCATGTCGGAGGGCGGCATCGGCTGGGTGCCGTTCCTCCTCGAGCGGACCGACCGGACGTGGGAGAAGCACCGCTTCTGGGCGAACCTCGCCGACCTGCCGCCGAGCGAGGTGTTCCGGCGCAACTTCTGGGTCTGCTTCATCGACGAGCGCCTCGGTGTCGAGGCGCGCCACCACATCGGCGTCGACCGGATCCTGTGGGAGTGCGACTACCCGCACGCCGACACGCCGTGGCCGTACAGCCAGCGCGACGTGGGCCAGGCGCTGAAGGGCCTGCCGGACGACGACGTGGCCGCGATGACGCACCGCAACGCCGAGAAGCTCTTCCGCTGGACGCAGCGCCCGACGCTGCCTGCCTGAGCGATGTCGGTCGACGTCCCGGCTGGCGTCGAGTCGGACGTCGCGTTCGACCACCACTCCGCCGAATTCGCCGCCGATCCGTGGCCGATCCTCGCCGAGCTGCGCGCCCGCTGCCCTGTGGCGCACAGCAGCACCTACGGCGGCTTCTGGGTGTTGACGAGGTACGACGACATCCGCCGCGTCGCCAGCGACGACGAGACGTTCTCCTCCGCGGAGACGATCCTCATCCCGCCGAAGAAGAACGTGAACCAGAAGTCGATCCCGATCGAGATGGACCCGCCCGAGTTCCTCGAGTTCCGGCGCGTGCTCCACCCGATGTTCTCGCAAGCCGCCGTGGAGCGGCTGACGCCGGTGATCGAGCGCTTCGCGCACCACTGCATCGACGAGATCATCGAGCACGGCGAGCTCGACTTCGTCCACGACCTGGCCGATCCGCTGCCGGCGATGACGACGCTGCACAAGCTCGGCCTTCCCGTCGAGGACTGGCGGATGTTCGCCGAGCCGCTGCACAAGACGGTGTTCCTCCGTCAGGACAACCCGCTGCGGGCCAACGTCCTCACCGAGCTGGGGCAGGTGGCCGAGGTGATCCGGGCCGCCATCGCCGCCCGCCGGCAGACGCCACGCGACGACATGATCTCGTACCTCGTCCGCTCCGAAGCGTTCGGCGAGCCGGTCACCGACTACGCCGCGTTCGAGATGATCATGCTCACCCTGCAGGGCGGGCTCGACACGACGGGTTCGGCGATCAGCAACGCGCTGCTCCACCTCGACCGCGACCGCGCCCATCGCCGGTGCCTGATCGAGGATCCCGGCCTGCTGCCCGACGCGGTGGAGGAGCTGCTCCGCTTCGAGGCGCCGCAGATGGCACTCGCCCGGACTGCGAAGCGCGACGTGACGATCGGCGGGCGGCAGATCCGCGCCGGCGAGCGGATCCTGCTCGTGTGGGGATCGGGGAACCGTGACGCGGACGCGTTCGACGACCCGGACGACGTCGTCCTCGACCGGTCGCCGAACCGGCACATGACGTTCGGGCTCGGCGCGCACCGCTGCCTCGGCTCGACGCTGGCGCGGCGCCAGATCTTCGTCGCGCTGCGCGCCGTGCTGCAGCGGATGCCCGACTACGAGGTCGACCACGACCGCGTCGTGCGCGCCGAGACGATCGGCGTCACCTACGGCACGTTCGCGCTCCCGGCGCGGTTCCCACCGGGTCCGCGCTGGTTCGCATGACACGCCGCCGGCGCGGCATGCGCAGCACAGCAGAGGTCACGTTCCGCGAGATGTGCCGCGGTAACGTCCGCCCATGCCGCGACGCGAGCGGTCGATGAAGAACGACCGTGCGGGCGGCCGGAAGCTCGGCGAGGTGCTGGCGGAGCGGATCGAGAACGAGATCATCGCCCGCGGCTGGCCGGTCGGCGAGGTCCTCGGTTCCGAGGCCGAGCTGATCGCCAAGTACGACGTCAGCCGCGCCGTGTTCCGCGAGGCGATGCGCATCGTCGACCACCACGGCGTCGCCGAGATGCGCCGTGGGCCCGGCGGCGGGCTCGTCGTGGCGAAACCGGATCTCGAGGCGGCGATCCGCACGGTGTCATTGCACCTGCAGTTCTTCCAGATCGCCCCGTCGCAGGTCCACGAGACCCGGCTCGCTCTGGAGCTCACCGCGGTGCGCCTGGCGACGGAGCGAATGACGCCAGAGGGCGCGGAGCGGATCCGCCAGCACCTGGCGCACGAGGAGGAGGACATCAAGCGGACGCGGGAGCTCGACCGGCCGCCCGGCGACCTCCCGACGCACGACTTCCACCTCCTCATCGCCGAGCTCACCGGGAACCCGGCGATGCGCCTCTTCGTGCAGATCGCCGCCCAGGTGACCGGCGTGCTGTCGCCGCGCTCGCCGTCGCTCGAGGAGACGGCGTCAGAGGTGCATCGGGTCCACACCCGCATCGCCGACGCGATGCTCTCCGGCGACGTCGCCGCCGCGGAACGGCGGATGCGCCGCCACCTGGAGACAGTGCTGCGCTACCTGACCGACGCGGAGAACGGCGCCGCGGCGCGCCGGCGGGTCAAGCCCCGGCCCGTGCCGTCGGCTGCCAGCTGAGCCCGTCGTCCCCGCTGCGGTAGACGCCCCACGCGGTCGCCGCCAGGAGGTCGCCGCCGTCGAGCGTGGCGACGTCGAACACGGACGCGCCGTCGAGCCCGTCGTCGATCGCCTCCCACGCCGCGCCGCCGTCCGTGCTCCGCAACAGGCGGTTACCAGCGCCGAGGTACAGCCGGTCAACGCTGTCGATCGCCAGCGCGAAGAGCTTCGCGTCGGTGAGGCCGGTCGTGTCGGGGAGGAACGCCCAGGTCCGGCCTCCGTCGGCGGAGCGGAGGATGCGGCTGCGCTGCGCGCCGGCGTACAGCGTCCCGTCCGCCGCCTCGACCACGCGGTAGACCGTGATCGGCGGACACTCGGCCGGCTGCCACGTCCGGGTGCGGTCGATCGAGCGGAAGATGCCGCCGGACTTCTCCCCGTTCTCGACAACCCCAGTGCCGGCGAGCAGGTCGCCGCGCCGTGTGCGACGCACGTCGAACACCGACGGATGCGTCACGCCGGCGGCACGCCGCCACGACACGGGTTCGCCGTCGCCGATCCACAATCCGCCGCCGAGCGTGCCGGCGAGGGCCAGGCCGGGCTCGACCTCGACGATCCGGTACACCCGCTCGCCCGGCAGACCTGCGGCGCGCGCCCGCCATGACCGCCCGTCGTCGTCCGAGGCGGCGATCCCGCGGTTCGTGCCCGCCAGCAGCCGCCCCGTCGCGAGGCGGGTGATCGCGTACGTCGTCTCGTCGCCGACGCCGGGCCCGAGCACGGCCCACGTCCGGCCGCAGTCGTCGGACCGGCGACCGCCTGCACTCGTCGCCGTGTAGACGCGACCGCCGGGCTCGGCGAGCAGCGTGAGCGCGTCGTCGGCGCGCAGCCCGACGTCGAGCGGCTCCCAGTCCGGCGCGCCCGGCCGGAGGACCCAGACGCCGTCGTAGCTGCCGGCGAGCACCCCCGCGTCGGGGCTCGCGGTGAGCGAGAAGATCCGATGGTGGGCGATGGCACGCCCTGTGGGCGTCCAGTTCGCGCCGCGATCCGGCGAGGACGCGACGCCGAGGCCGGTCCCCGCGTGCACGATCCCTTGTCCGTCAGCCACGAGCACATGGACGACCGGGTCGGGCAGCCCGCCGGTCCGCGTCCAGCTCCGGCCACCGTCGTCGGACAGCAGCGCGCCGTCGCCGCGAGTCCCGGCCAGGAGGCGCGTCACGTCGAGGGCGAGCAGCGCGTAGACGATCGCTCCGCGCAGGCCGGCTCGGCGCGCTTGACCGTCTGCGTAGCGCCACACGCCGTCGTCGGTGGCGAGGAACGCTCCGCCCACGACCGGGGCGATCCGGTAGACGGTGGTCCCGGAGGCCGCGGCCCCGCTCGACCGCAGCAACGGCACGGTGACCCACGAACTGCCGCCGTCATCCGAGCGCCACAGTCCCTCTCCCTCGGTGCCGGCGAGCAGCACGGGGCCGAGCTCGGCTACGGCATGCACCGTCCCCCGCTCGAGGCCCGCGGATGTCCACGTCTCCCCGCCGTCGACCGACCGCTGGATGCCGGTGCCTGCCGTCGTGGCGAGCAGATCACCGGCGCAGGTGACGGTGAAGGAGTGGATCACCTCGTTGCCCGGACCGCCGGTCAGCGGCTGCCAGGTGCGTCCGCCGTCCGTCGAACGCGTGGCGCCGCGTCCGCACGACCCGGCGAGCACCAGACCGTTCGTGCAGGCGAGGAGGGCGAAGAACCTGGGCGGCCCGCCCAGCTGCGCGGTAGACGTCGCCGCGTCCGTCACGCCGCTGGTCACGCCTATTGAGGATACTCTTCGGCGCATGCGCGACGGCTACCGGATCATCGACACGGACACCCACGTCGGGCCGAGCGTCGAGACACTCGAGCAGTTCGCGGGTCCGGTCCTGCGCGAGCGGTGGGACGAGCTCGACGTCTTCCGCCAGCCGTCGAGCGAAGGCGGCCACCACCTGAGCATCCACCCGTTCCCCTACCGCCGGAAGCTCGGCACCAGGCCCGAAGGCGAGCTGGCGGCCGCCACGGGCGGGGCCTCGCCGCTGAAGGGCAGCGTCAGTCGCACGAGCCTGCCGACGCCCTACACACCGGGCGTCAACGACCTCAACTCGGCCGGGCGGCTGGCGGACATGGACAAGGAGGGCGTCGACGTCCACCTCGTCATCCCCGGCACGTTCGTCACGGCCGTGTCGGCACTCGACCCCGCGCTCGCACGCGAGATCTGGGCGGCGTACCGGCGCTACATCGAGGCCTACTGCGCGGCCGACACCGAGCGGCTGAAGGCAACGGTCCCCGTTTCCGGCGCGGATCCGGAGGCGGCCGCGATGATCGTGCACGAGCAGGCGCGACTCCCACACGTGGCCGCCGCGACCGTCGTGCTGCCCGAGGGCCTGCCCGTCGACGATCCGACGCTCGAACCGATCTGGCGGGCGATGAACGAGCACGACCTGCCGCTCCTGCACCACTCCTTCTTCTACGAGCCGCCGTACTTCCCCGGCTACCGCGACATCTGGGGCAACGTCGTGGTCGCCCGGGCGGCCGCGCACCCGTGGGGCGCGGAACGGCTCACGGCGTACTGCATCCTCAGCGGGCTGTTCGACCGCTACCCGAACCTGCGCCTCGGGTTCGCCGAGTGCAGCGCGGGATGGCTGCCCGGTTGGTTGGTGCGTCTCGGCGGCCAGAAGCGGTACATGCGCCACGCCGTTCCCGAGACGAAGCTCGACGACCCGCTCGACTACGCCCGCGCCGGCCACGTGTTCTGCGGGATCGAGTTGTACGAGGGCGAGACCCTGGCGAAATCGATCGTCGACGTCGTCGGCGAGGACGTCCTCATGTACCAGTCCGACTACCCGCACCCGGGCGGCGAGTTCCCCGACTCGCCGGCCGTCGTGCTCGGCTGGACGTCGCTCGGCGACGGAGCGATGCGGAAGCTGCTCTCCGGCAATGCCGAGCGCTTCCTCCGGTTGTGAGTGCCTCCGGAGCGGAGCGGCGGCCGTGACGTCCGCTCGCGCAACGCCGGATCGGCGGCCGTGAGCGCAGGCGTCGCGACGTCGGACCCGCGGGCCACCGACGCCGCGGCCGTAGTCCTCGACGCCGGGGGCAATGCCGTCGACGCCGCTGTCACGGCGACGTTCGTGCTCTACGTCGTCGAGCCGCAGTCGTGCGGTGTCGCCGGCGACGCGTTCGCCTTCGTCGCCGGCCCGGCGCTCGTGCCCATGGCGTACGACGGGTCCGGCGCACTTCCCCGCGCGCTGACAGCCGAGCGGCTCGCCGCTGACGGGCTGGAGGGCGTCCCCCCACGGGGCGGGCGCACGGCGACCGTGCCAGGCGCGGTGCACCTCCTCCAGACCGTGCTCGCCCACCACGGCACGCTCGCCTGGGCGGAGGCGATCGGACCCGCCCTGGCGCTGGCGCGCGACGGCTTCGAGGTGCGCCCCTCGCTGGCGGGCGCGGCGCGGCGGGCCGCCGCCGAGATCGGCGGGGATCCCGTGCTCGGACGGCTGTACGTGCCGGAGGGATCACCGGTGGCGGAGGGCTCCGTGGTGCGCAACCCGGCGCTCGCCGACTGCCTGGCGACGATCGCGAGGGAGGGCGCCGCGGTGATGTACCGCGGTGCGCTCGCCGGCGCGCTCGTGCGGACCGTGCAGGACGACGGCGGGTACCTGAACGGCGACGACCTCGCCGCGCACGAGACGGTGGAGGCAGCCGCGGAGCACGTCACGTTCCGCGGCACGGAGGTGTGGGAGTTCCCCCTACCGACGCAGGGTCCCGCAGTGCTCCACGCGCTGCAGGCGCTGGAGTCCGGCAGCGCGCTCGGCGGGGAGATCGACTGGTCGGCGGTGCTCGACGCGACGCGGGCGGGGATGGTCGCCAGCGGCTTCGACCCCGCGGCGATGGGACCGCGGGCGACGCCGGCGAAGGGCGACACGACGTACCTCGCCGTCGTCGACCACAGCGGGATGGCCGTGTCACTGATCACGAGCGTGTTCGGCGACTTCGGCAGCCATCTCGGCGTGCCGGAGCTGGGTGGGCCCGTGCACAACCGGGCGACCACGCTGCGCATGCTCCACCGCGCTCCGGCGCCGGGGAAGCCACCGCACACGACGATCCCGGCGCTCGTCACCGCGGGCGACGGCGCGCCGCAGTTGTGCCTGGGTGTCGCCGGCGGGATCATGCAACCGCAGACGCAGGTACAGGTGCTGATCCGAGTGCTGTGCGAGGACCTCGCGCTCCAAGCGGCGATCGACGCCCCACGGTTCAAGATCTGCTTCGGCGGCGGCGTCGCGCTCGAGCCCGGCCATCCGCTGGTGGCCGCGCTACCCGCCGCACTGCAGAAGGACCCCGGACCCGAGGGCTTCGGCAACGCCCAGGCCGTCGGCTGGCGCCACGGCATCCTCGACGCCGGCGCCGACCCCCGCCGCAGCGGCTTCGCCCGCCTCCTCCCCTGATCTCGCCGCCTCGGTTCCGGGCGGCTCCCCTCAGATCACGCCGGCGGCGCGCCGGCCGCGGGCCGCCCCTTCCCCCGTTCTTGTCACGGAATGTTGCGCTCAGCGCGATATCCAGTGACAAGAACGAAGGGGACGGCGGTGCGCACACGGCGCGCCGGTGGTCAGATGACGCCGGCAGCGCGCAAGGCGGCGATCTCGGCGTCGCTGCGGCCGAGCTCGCGCAGCACCTCGTCCGTGTGCTCGCCCAGCGCCGGCGCCGGGCGGCGCACGTCGTAGACCCCGCCGTCGACGATCACTGCCTCGCCGACGTACGTGAACGGTCCGGCAGTGGGGTGCTCGCCCTCGACGACGATCTGGCGCTCCACGAGCTGGGGGTCACCGCGCAGGTCGGCCGCGGTCTGGTGGGCCGGGCCGAGCGGGAGGCGATGGTCGCGGGCGAATGTCACCCACTCCTCCTGTGTCCGGGTGGCGAAGATCGCCTGCAGCTCACGCCGCAGCGGCTCGTCGCGGTGGCCGAAGTCGACCGGTCCCGCCGTCGATAGCTCGCCGACGAGGTCCGGACGGCCCACCCCTTCGCAGAAGCGCGTCCAGAACTTCGGCTCGATCGCGCAGAACAGCACGAAGCGGTCGTCGGCGGTCGCGTAGAAGTTGTACTTCGCCGCGGTGCGCTCTGTGTCGCCCCGCTCCCGCAGCCCGCGGCGGTCCGTGAGGCGGTGCTCGTTCAGCCCGTAGATGGCAGCGATCCACCCCTGCGCGACGACACCGTCGGCGCCGGCCGCGTCGAGGTACGCGCCGCCCCCCGTGCGTTCGCGCCGCACGAGCGCGGCAGCGATGCGCAACGCGGCGTGCACCGCGCCGGCCGCGGTGCCGTCCCCGCCGATCGTCGTCCCGCCCATCGGCTCCGTCGACGGTCGCTCGCGGACGAGCCCGTCGTCGGAGACCGCCAGCGGCACCGCGGCGGCGAGCGCGTTCATCATCTGGCCGTGCGTCGGGATCCGGGCGTACGGACCGGTGCCGCCGAAGCCGGAGTAGTGGCAGTAGACGATGTCCGCCTTGACGGCGCGCTGCGCCGCGTACCCGATGCCGAGCCGGTCGCAGGCGCCGGCGAGGAATCCGTCGACGAACACGTCAGCGGTGCGCAGCAGGTCCCAGAACACGTGGAGCCCCTCCGGGCGGCGCAGGTCGAGGGTCATGCTCCGCTTGTTCTTGTTCACCTGCACGTGGGCCGGGCTGTGGTGCGGAACGATCTGGCCGAGCATGTCCCGCAGGTAGTCCCCGTGCCCGGGTGACTCGATCTTGATCACGTCGGCGCCCATGTCGCCGAGGTGCATCCCGACCGTGTCACCGTTGAACAGGACCGCGCACTCGAGGACCCGGACACCGTTCAGCAGGTCGCTCATCGGGGTCGACCACGCCGGGCAGGCACGGGCATTAGAGTATGCTCAATTCGGTGAGGGACGGATACCGGGTCATCGACACCGACACTCATGTCGGCCCCACCGTGGACGTGCTCTACGACTACGGCAGCACCGAGCTCGCGGCGCGGCGGGCGGAGCTCGAGCCGTACGAGTTCCCGATGCGCGACGGCACGGGATTGAGCATCAGCCCGTACCCGTACAAGCGGCAGATGGGCGAGAAGGCCGGTGACGAGACCGCCTCGCGCGCGCCGTCGCTCAAGGGCAAGATCGGTTCGAACGTCGTCGACCCGCCCGAGCCCGGTGTGTCGCAGCGCAACGCCGAAGGACGCCTGCGGGACATGAACCGCGAGGGCCGCGACGTCGACTTGATCATCCCGGGCACGTTCTCGACCGCGGCGACGGCACTCGACCCGACGCTGGCGAAGGAGCTGTATGCGGCGTACCACCGCTACATCGTCGACTACTGCTCGGCCGATGCGCAGCGGCTGCGGGCGACGATGCTCGCTCCGGGCGCCGATCCGGAGTGGGCGGCGAAGGAGATCGCTGCGCTGTCGGGTGAGCAGTGCATCAGCGCCGTGACCGTCATCCTCCCCGAAGGTGTGCCGGTCGACGACCCG
>DASZOG010000360.1:0-2808 GCA_035550895.1 Acidimicrobiales bacterium | reverse complement strand
CATGATCGACACGAGGATCGTCCGGTCGGTCAGCTCCGCCTCGAGCTGGTCGGGATCGACACGGCCGTACCGATCGACCGGCAACTCGACGATCTCGAACCCGAACTTCTCCAGGTAGCGGAGCGCGTGACCGACCGCGTGATGCTCGATCGACGACGTGACGATCCGATGGCCATGCGCCTTGCCGGCCCAGGCGGCACCCTTCAGGGCGAGGTTGTTGGCCTCGGTGCCGCCGGAGGTGAACACGAGCTCACGCGGCTCGACGTGGAGCGCGACAGCCAGCCGGTCATGGGCGTCGTCCAGCGCCGCCCGGGCGGCGCGCCCGAAGGCATGCGCCGACGACGGATTCCCGAAGGCCTCCGTGAGGAACGGCAGCATCGCATCGACGACCTCGCGCCGCACCGGCGTGGTGGCCGCGTGATCGAGATAGATCGACATCGCGGCCGATCGTACACCGGTCCCGGGTCGCGCCGGCCGCGCCCTCACGCGGAGGGCGCGGGTCCGGTGTGGCGGGCGTGGGTCAGGGCCGGGGCTACTTGGTCCCGATCTGGTACAGCCGCCCGTTGATGGTGACCGCGTACAGCTCCCCGTCCTCGCCCTCGCCGAACGAGGTGACGTTGAGCGACGTGTCGCGACGCATCCACAAGCTCGAGCCGTTGGCCGGCATCGTGTAGAAGCGGCCGCTGCAGAAGTCGGCGAGGACGTACTGCCCGACGAGGTCCGGATAGTCGGTTCCGCGGTACACGTAGCCGCCGGTGATGGAGCAGTTGCCACCCGACGCGTGCGAATACTCAGCGACCGGGAGGAACTTGCCGGAGGTGTTGCAGCTGCTGGCGTTGTAGCAGTGCTTGCCCTCCATCACGTTCCAGCCGTAGTTGCGGCCGCCCTTGTAGCCCGCCGGCTCGCGGTTGATCTCCTCGTACCGGTTCTGGCCGACGTCGGCGATGTACAACGACCCCGTGGCGCGGTCGAACGAGATGCGCCACGGGTTGCGGAGGCCATACGCCCAGACCTCGTCGAGGCCGGAGATCGAGCCGCGGAACGGGTTGGTGCTCGGGATCGCGTACCGGTCGTACGGCCCGGAGCCACTCGCGCCGACATGGATGCGCAGGATCTTGCCGAGGAGGTTCTTGGTCTTGCTCTGGCCGTTGCGCAGGGGATCGCCGGCTCCGCCGCCGTCGCCCGTCCCGATGTACAGGTAGCCGTCGGGACCGAACGCCATCGCGCCGCCGTTGTGGTTCCCGTACGTGCTGTGCTCGATGGCCAGGATGCTCTCGCGCGTCGACGCCGAGACCGCCGTCCCGCCTGCGTTGGCCCGCAGCCTGGCCACGACGATGTCCCCGCCGCTGCGCGTGTAGTACACGTACACCCGCCGGTTGGTCTCGAACGATGGGTGGAAGGCCAGACCGAGCAGGCCGCGCTCACCTGCCGAGTCGTCCACGACCGAGCGCAGGTCCAGGAAGTACCCGGCCTTGACCGCGCCGTTCTCGTAGACACGCACCGTGCCGCGCCGCTCCACGAGGAACAGGCGGTCCGTGCCGTCACCGGCGTTCGTGACCTGGGTCAGCGACTGGAGGCCGGTCGCCCTCGTATGGATGGCGATCTCGCCCGCGGCGCGCGCGATGCTTGCAGGGATGGCTGTCAGCAGGACCAGGATGGACAGGCCCGCGAGGAGTGCGAGCCGGTGGCGCGGTCGGTGATGCGTCATGACCTCACCCTACACCGTGCGATCCGGCCGGCGCCACCCGGACCATCCGCCGCTCTTCCCTACCCCGACGACTCGAAGGCCTTCCGGAGGATGCGTGCCATCTCGCCCCGGACCACGGTCCGCGTGGGACAGATGCGCCCCTCGGCGCACGGGGCGATCAGGCCTGCGTCGGCGACGCTATTGAACGCGCCCTCCGCACCGATCCCGTCGTCATCGCTGTAGTGATCGGTCTCGCTGGCGGGCAGCTCGAGCGCTCGTGCCAGGGTCACCGCCAGGAATTGGCGGGTCACGGCCGAGGTGGCACAGAACTTCCGCGAGCCGCAGCCGGTCATGATCCCGGCCACGCCCACCCGGTTGTGATAGGCCTCGAAGCGCGACCCCTCGTCGTCGTCGAATAGGTCCTCGGTCGTGGCGGGCAGGCCCAGCAGCCGCGAGAGGAACACCGCCAGCTCGTCGCGGTGCGTCACGTTGTACGTACAGAACAGCAACGGGTCGCAGCCGGGCGACAGCCCGTTGTCGAGCCCCCACCTGGCATCGCCGGCGTAGGCCGTCGTCGAGTAGTCGTTCACGCAGGTCGACCCGCCACCGAGCACCCGCACCGAGCTGCCGCTGATCGACAGGCGGACGTACGAGCAGTTGTTCGTGTCGCTCTTCTCGGTGAAGTAGCCGAAGAGGTCGACGGCGAACCGGAGCGTGTAGGTGCCCGACGGGAGGCCCGTGATGTCGATCCATTGGTAGGCGAAGTTCCACGGGTACTTGTCGCCCCAGCCGACGGAGATGCCCACCCGAATCGACGTCGAGCGATACCCGCCGCAGCCGGATTCGAAGTATCGGCGGGTCGACGGCGCACGAGGGAGCGACGTATAGCGCGCATCCGTATCGAAGAAGCAGAAGCCGATCTTGCTGTCACGCAGCGTGCCGCGGTTCGAAAAGAGGTGATAGTTCGCCATGCGCTTGACGTGGTAGTGGTCGTGCCCATCCCCGGCGAATCGGACCTGGGCGTCGGTCTCGATCCGGCGGGTGCCCCCGCTGGTCCGATAGATGACCTGGTCGATGTCGAGCGGCACGTTCGTCCGTGGACGGTGGCCACGCACCTCGAA
>DASZOG010000359.1:0-10576 GCA_035550895.1 Acidimicrobiales bacterium | reverse complement strand
CCGAGCTCGACGACGCCGAGACCGCCAGGGGTGACCGGGATGGCGGACACGAGGCGGACGAAGGCGAATGCCGCGAGGACCTCGACCCAGCTGACCTCGTCGTTCGACACACCGACCTGGCGGAGCGCGACGAGCAGCACGAGGTACAGGGAGAGGTGGCTGACGATCGTCGCCACGGTGATGCGCAGGGCCCGGCCCTTGAGGAGGCCGATCGTCCTGGCCCGGAAGTCGACCGCCTTCCGATCCCAACCCAGGATCGGGCCGCGGTGGAACGGGCGGAGCAGCGCGCTGACGAACCGGCCCGCGCCGGCGCCGATGCGGGCCGCCAGGTCCGCACTGCGCAGCAGGAGCGCGAAGAGGACGATCGAGCCGATGAGCACGAGCACGCCGACGATCGCCGCCGTGGTCAGGCCCGCGCCTGCCTCGCCGGTGACTGCGAGCAGGCCGAGCGCGACGACGGGCAGGCCGAGCTTGACGAAGTTGTTCCAGATTCCCGCCACCACGCCGGCGAGCACGATGTCGCTCACCGCGAACCCCCACGACCGTTCGGTCGTGATCGTCACGCCGACACCGAGCGCGCCGCCACCCGGGAGGGTGTTCGCGACGGCAGTCGAGGCCAGGTTGGCGACCGCCGCCTCGCGCACGCGCAGACCGGGCAGCGTCGCGGTCAGCACCGGCCAGTAGCTGACGAGGTTCCACAGCGCGACGAGCCCGAGCACGGTCAGCTCGAGCGGTGTCATGTCGGCGATCGTCTGCCAGACCTCGCCGTAGTCCGCCAGCTTCGGGAACAGGAAGCCGAAGATCAGGACGACGACGAGCAGCGACAGCGCTGCCTGCGCCCAGCGCGATCGCCACCAGCGCTGCGGGGGTGCGGCGGTGCGCTCGCCGTCGAGCTCGCTCACGGCTCGGACACCGCCGGCTCCCGCGCAGCGGTTTCGGCCGGCACGCCCAGTGCCAGGTTGGTCACACCGGCGATGGCCAGACCGAGGCCGGCGCCACAGATCACGTCGAGCGGGTTGTGCGCGCCGACGTACACCCGCCCGACCACGACGAGGGCGGCGACGATCCACGGCACGAGCTTCCAGCGGCCGGGGAGGTACGGCGCGATGACGCCGGCGAGCGCGGTGGCGAGCACCGCGTGACCGGAGACGAAGCTCTCGCCGGCCACGCTGACGTCGCCGCGGACCTCGATGTCCGTGCCGATCGAGGTGCCGGGGCGTTCCCGGGTGACCACCGCCTTCACGACTCGTTCGAGCACGAGCTTCGCCGCTGTCACGATCAGCGCGGCGGCGGCGAGCCGGTACTTGTGCAACAGCGCGGCCACGATGGCGACGATCGGCCCGGCGACGAGGGCGCCGACCTGTTGGAACGGCCACGCCACCGGGTAGAGCGCCCCGGGCAGGTCGTTGACGGCGCGGAACACCTCCTCCTCCAGGTCGCCGACGGAGCTGTCGCGCACGAGGACCATGCCGATGAGGAGCACCACGAGCCCGACCACCGCGGCGACCGCGTCGGCTCGGCGCCGTCGCCACGAGGCGCTGTCGACGGTGGTCTCCGTGGTGTCCACGAGCGCCTCCCTGCCTCGGAGTGGCCACAGCGGCGGTGCGACCCTACGTCGCGCCGGGAGAGGGTCGCGCCAGCACTGGTTCAGCGCGTTGTCGCGCTGTGGAAGGCTCGTGGCGGACTGTTGCTCTCCGGGGAGAGGAGGCGCCCGAGTGGTAACGCGTCGCCGCGGCGTGGGGATCACCGCATTGGCTGCGCTGTTCGCGGCCGTGACCGCGTGCGGTGCAGAGGAGACGCGTCCAGCTGTCGTTTCGGCGCTGGACGACGACGCGATCACGGTCGCCTCGTTCGACTTCGCGGAGAGCGAGTTGCTCGCCGAGATCTACAGCCAGGCGTTGGAGGCGAAGGACCTCCCAGTGCGTCGTGCCCTTCGCCTCGGGCCCCGGGAGCTCGTCACGCCGGCGCTCGTGGCCGGTCTGGTGGAGCTCGTCCCGGAGTACGCCGGCACGGCGGTGCAGTTCGTCAGTGCGGGCGAAGTAGCGCCCAGCGGCGCGGCGCGCGGGACCCACGACGCACTCACTCGGGCGCTGGCCGACCGCCCGGTCGTCGCGCTCGA
The DNA here is from genome assembly GCA_035550895.1 of Acidimicrobiales bacterium. Taxonomy (GTDB): domain Bacteria; phylum Actinomycetota; class Acidimicrobiia; order Acidimicrobiales; family Ilumatobacteraceae; genus DASZOG01. Next base: position 8,457 of record DASZOG010000359.1, on the reverse strand, counting down.
GCCAGCACCCGCGCAGGATGCGAACGCCGTGGTCGTCACGCAGCAGACGGCGGAGCGCCACGGGCTCGAGACGATCAGCGATCTCGCCGATGTCGCGCCGACGCTGACCTTCGGCGGTCCGCCCGAATGTCCGACACGCCCGTACTGCCTCGTCGGACTGAGTGAGGTGTACGGCCTGCAGTTCGAGACGTTCGTCGGCCTCGACGTCGGCGGCCCGCTCACACAGCAGGCACTCACGCGCGGTGACATCGACGTGGCGCTGCTGTTCACGACCGATCCGAGCATCGACCATCTCGTGGTCCTGCGTGACGACCGCGCGTTGCAGCCGGCAGAGAACGTCGTGCCGCTGGTGCGCCGGGAGGCGGTCGAGCGGTGGGGTCAGGAGCTGGTGGCGACGGTCGACGCCGTCTCGGCGGAGCTGACCACGGAGGCGCTCCGCGCCCTCAACGCGGAGATGGACGGCGGGCGGGGAGCAGCCGACGTCGCTGCGGCGTGGCTGGGCACGCAGGAGATCCCGTGACCACGTACCCCGACACCAGCCCGGTGACGCAGCGTGCGCCGCTCGCCCCTCCGACTGCGCAGCGCGGGCGCCGCCGGCGCCGTCCGACCGGGGCACCGCCTCCCCTGCCGAAGCACGTCGGCGCCAGCGGCAAGGTGTGGTTGTTCGCGCTGGGGGCGTTGCTGGCCTGGGTGCTGATCGCGCTGGCGTTCGAGGGCGTCCTCCATGCCACCGACCGGCTCGACTCTGCCGTACTCCGCCGGTTCGCCGCGGTGCGAAGTGGATGGCTGACAGACGTCGCCACGGCGATCGACCGCGTGATGTCCGGCTGGTGGCTGACCGCCGTGGCCATCGCGCTCCTCGTGGGACAGATGGTGTTCAAGCGGTGGCGGCACCTGTTCACGTTCCTCGGCAGCGTGATCGTGCTCGAGATGATCGGCGTTCTCGTGTACGACAAGTTCGCCCGCCCGCGGCCGTACGACGTGACGATCATCGGCCGGTGGGCGGGTTCCTCGATGCCGTCCCCGCCGGTCGCGGTGTTGGCGATGGTCCTCGTCGGGATCACGTACAGCCTCGTCGTGGCCGGCCGGCCGCGAACGTGGGCGAAGTGGGTCGTGGCCGGCGTCGTCGGCGCATTCGTGCTCTCCCGCCTCTACCTCGGAGTGGACCACCCGTCCGACGTCGTGGTCGGGTTGACGCTCGGAGTCGCGGTACCCCTCGCGGCGTTCCGCATCTTCACCCCGACCGAGCTCTCGCCCGTCAGGTACCGCCGGGGCAAGACGGCGCACCTCGACGTCGGCGGCGCCCGGGGCGAGGCCGTTCGCCGCGCAGTTCGGGACCAGCTCGGCCTGACGGTGCTCGATATCAAGCCGGTCGGCCTCGAAGGGTCCGGTGGATCCACGCCGCTGCGCCTGCGCGTCGCCGGAGACCCAGACACCTCCCTGTTCGGGAAGCTCTACGCGATGAACCACGTGCGCGCCGACCGCTGGTACAAGCTCGGGCGGCGGCTGCTCTACGGGCGCCTCGAGGATGAAGCGCCGTTCTCTTCTGTCCGCCGGCTGGTGCAGTACGAGGACTACACGTTGCGCCTGCTGCGCGACAGCGGGATCCCGACGGCCGCGCCGTACGGGATCGTCGAGCTCACACCGGAGCGGGAGTACCTGCTCCTGACGGAGTTCTTCGACGGCGCCGTGGAGATCGGCGAGGCGGACGTCGACGACGGCGTGATCGACGAGGGGCTCCTGCTCGTTCGCCGCCTGTGGGACAACGGGCTCGCGCACCGCGACATCAAGCCGGCGAACCTGATGGTCCGCGATGGTCACGTCCTGGTGATCGACGTGTTCTTCGTGCAGGTGCGCCCATCCCCGTGGCGCCAGGCGGTGGACCTGGCGAACATGATGCTCGTCCTCGCCGTGCGCACCGACGCGCAGCGGGTGTACGAGCGGGCGCTCGCGTTCTTCACGCCCGACGAGATCGCAGAGGCGTTCGCCGCCACCCGGGGCATCGCCAGCCCGACGCAGCTGCGCAACGTCATGAAGCACGACGGCCGCGATCTCGTGGCGCAGTTCCGTGCGCTGGCACCCCAACGGAAGACGATCTCCCTCCAGCGTTGGAACCTGCGCCGCTTCGGCCTCGCGCTCGCGCTGCTCGTCGCGGCAGTGGTCCTCGTGCCGAACCTGATCGGCCTGTTCACCCCGGCGAACGCCCTTCCGGTCCCCGGCACGCCGGAGTGCGGCACGGGAAACCTGATGATCCTCACGGCACAGTCCGTACCTGACGCAGTCGCGGTGCCGTGCATCGAGAAGCTCCCGGCCGGATGGGAGCTCGGCGGGATGCGGATCAAGCGCCACCGCACGACGTTCTGGCTCGACTCGGACGTCGCCGGCGATCGGGCGGTCGAGGTGCGGTTGACCCGTCCGGAGGACTGCGACGTCTCCGCCGCGATGCCCGTTCCCAGCGATGCCGTCGGGCTGCAGCGGTTCGAGCAGCCGGAGCAGCTGCCTCCCGCGCTGAAGTCGACGCGCTACTACCTCTTCCCGGGTGGTTGCGTGACGTACCGGATGGAGTTCGACGACGAGGCGCCCGCCTCGGCCATCTTCGACGTCGACGACGCGCTCGGCTTCCAGTCCCGGGACGAGCTCGTCGCCGAGGTGCGGGGCAATACCGACCTGCGCCTCTGCGGCGCCGGCGCCCCGCCGTGCCCAGGCTCGTGACAGAGCGGTAGCCCCGTGACGAGACGATCGTGACCGCGCTCGTGCTGGCCGCCTCGGTCGTCGAGATCGCCGTGCGTGTCGTCCTGTCCGTCGCGATCGCGGTGGTGACGACGACGGTCTCCCTCCGGCTGCTGGGGATGAGACGGGGCTGGATCCGCGCCCTCGTCGCCGGGCTCGTCGGCTGGGCGCTCGGCGGCATCCTCGCCCTGTCCCTCGCCGACTGGGACTGGGGCGCCGATGGACTCGTGGTCCACACGGCGGCGATCGCCATCCCGACCACGATGGCCGTGGCCGTCGCACTGGACATGGTCGCCCGCCCCGGGACGCTGTCGACCGCGGAGCAGGCCGGTCTCGTCGTCCCGCCGCGCCCGGTTCGTGCCGTCCGCCGGCGGATCGACGTCTTCCGCCGGTACCACGAGCTGATCGGGCTCATCCGGGCGCAGGGCTTCGGCCCGTTCCTCACGGCCAGCCGGAAGGAGGAGACCGCCGCCCAGCCCGTCGGCGTCCGCCTCCGGCGCGTGCTGCAAGACGCGGGTGGGGTCTACGTCAAGCTCGGTCAGATCGCTGCCACCCGCCCGGACCTGATGCCTCCGGAGATCTGCGCCGAGCTGGCGAAGCTGCAGAACCAGGCCCCACCGGAGCCGGTCGAGCGCATCCGCGCGGTCCTGGAGGAGGAGCTTGGCCGGCCGGTCGAGGAGCTGTTCGCGGAGTTCGACTGGCACCCGCTCGCCGCCGCCTCGATCGGGCAGACGCACTGCGCGCGGCTGCACAGCGGAGAGCGGGTGGTCGTCAAGGTCCAGCGCCCGGACATCCAGCGGGTCATGGAGCGCGACCTCGCCGCCCTGACCCTCGTCGCTGGCCTGGCTCAGCGGCGGACACCGATCGGCCGGGGGGTCCGGGCGGCGGAGATCCTCTCCCAGTTCGCCCGCAGCCTGCGCGCCGAACTGGACTTCCGCCGCGAGGCCGATGCGATGGTCGACATGGCGGCGGTGCTCGGCGAGTCGTCGGGAGTCCGGATCCCGACGGTCCACGAGCAGCTCTCCACTCGCCGGGTGCTGGTCCAGGAGCGGTTCGACGGGTTCACCGTCGCCGATGTCGACGCGCTCGAGGCGTCAGGCTTCGATCGGGCCGAGTTGGCCCAACAACTCCTCCGCTCGTCGCTCGAGCAGATCCTCCGCCACGGCTTCTTCCACGCCGACCCGCATCCCGGCAACATCTTCGTCCTCGCCGACGGCACCCTGGGCCTGATCGACTTCGGCGCAGTCGGGCGGCTCGACCCGATCCAGCGGACAGCCGCCGTGGAGATGATGGCCGCCCTCGTGCGCCGCGACGTCGGCATGCTGCGCGACGGCGTCGAGCGGGTCGCCGAGGTCAGCGGGACGGTGTCCGGCGAGCGACTCGAACGCGCCATCGCCCGCCTGATGACGGACAACTTGCGGCCCACGGGAGCTGTCGAGCCGCAGCTGCTGCAGGACATGGTGCCCGTCCTCGCGGACTTCGGCGTCCACCTGCCGGGAGACCTCGTGCTGCTGTCCCGGACCCTCGTCACGTTGGACGGCACGCTCGGCCTGCTCTCTCCCGGCACGTCGATGGGGTCTGCAGCGTCTCAGCTGGTCGCTTCGACGACGGAGCCGGTGGTCGATCCGCGCCAGATGGTCCGCGACGAGCTGCTCTCGACGCTGCCCCGGCTGCGGCGGCTGCCTGACCGGCTCGATCGCATCCTGACGCTCACCGCCCGCGGCGACCTGCAGGTGCGCACCGTGGTCGACGAGGACGCGCACCGCATCGTCCGCACGCTCGTCAACCGAGCGCTCCTGGCCGGAGTGGGCACCGGCTTGCTGATCACGTCGACGTTGCTGCTCGTCTCCGCCGACGAAGGCCCGGATGTCTCCGACAGCACCGGCCTGTTCGAGATCTTCGGCTACGGCGGGCTCCTCGCCGGCAGCGTGCTCGTGCTGCGGGTGGTCTCCGCAGTCGCCCGCGACGGCACGATCTGAGGTCAGCGGCTGGTGTTGTGACGGCGGTGGGAGTGGCGTTCGAGCGCGAGGCGGACGAGCTCGTCGATCAGGGCGCTGTACGGGACGCCGGTCGCCTCCCACAGCTTCGGGTACATCGAGATCGGGGTGAAACCGGGGATCGTGTTCACCTCGTTGCACAGGAACCCGCGACCGCCCTCCTCATAGAAGAAGTCGACGCGCGCCATGCCCTCGGCGCGGACGGCGCGGAACACGGTCACCGCGAGCTCGCGCACCTCGGCCGCCGTCGCCTCGGGCAGGGGAGCGGGCACGAGCAGTTGCGCCCCGTCATCGAGGTACTTGTCCGCGTAGTCGTAGAACTCGTGTCCGGGGACGATCTCGCCGGGCACCGACGCCCGCGGCGCCTCGTTGCCGAGGACGGCGACCTCGATCTCGCGCCCCCGGACGGCCTCTTCGACGACGACCCATTCGTCGTACTCGAGCGCGACGCGTAGCGCGCGGTCGACTTCGGCGACCGTCTTCGCCTTGCTGATCCCGACGGACGAGCCGAGGTTGGCCGGCTTGACGAACACCGGTAGGCCGAGGCGGTCGGCCACATGCGTCGCCGTGGTCGGGACGACCTCGTGCTCGCGGAACGAGAGCCACGCCGGCTGCGCGATGCCGTGGTAGGCGAGCACCTGCTTGGCCATGGCCTTGTCCATGCACAGCGCCGACGAGAGGACGCCCGCGCCGACGTAGGGCACGTCGGCCAGCTCGAGCATCCCCTGCACCGTGCCGTCCTCCCCGAGCGGGCCGTGCAGCAGCGGGAGCACAACGGTCTGGCTGCCGGCGGCCCCCGCGGAGAGCGCCGGCTGCGCGCTGGTCGGCCGGCCCGCCACCTCCAGCTCCTTCAGCGTCTCGCCCGCGGCGAGCGCGGCGACGGCGTCCTCGGCGAGGAGCCACTCACCCTCGCGCGTGATGCCGACCGCCTTCACGGTGTACCGGTCGCGGTCGACGGCCTGCAGCACGTGCGCCGCGGTCACGCGGGAGACGTCGTGCTCGGCTGACCGGCCGCCGAACAGCACGACCAGGTTGACGCGCTCGGGGGCCACCCGCCGATCGTACGGTCCGGCAGCTCGCGATCGCTTGCCGGCGGCACGTAGCGTGGAGCGGAATGCGATTCCGAGCGAGCGACGCGGCTGCGGCGACCGGCGGCCGGCTGCTCGGCCCGGACGTCGAGCTCGACGGGGCGTCCTTCGACTCCCGGACGCTGCGACCGGGGCAGCTGTTCGTGCCGATCGTCGGCGAGCGCGACGGGCACGACTTCATCGCCGCGGCGGTCGCGGCGGGCGCTCCTGCCTACCTCACGGCAGTCGGGGCCGCCGCCGGGCTGGAGCAGGCGACGGCGATCGAGGTCGACGACACCGGAGCCGCGCTGTTGCGCCTGGCGGCGTGGGCCCGGGACCGCTTGACCGCTGCACGTGTCGTCGGGATCACCGGCTCAGTGGGCAAGACGTCCGTCAAGGACTTCGTGGCCGCGATCGCCGCCCGGGGATGGCGCACCGCGGCGGCGGAACGCTCGTACAACAACGAGCAGGGCCTCCCGATCACGATCCTGGCTGCCCCGGACGACACGCAGGCGCTCGTCCTCGAGCTGGGCATGCGCGGCTTCGGTGAGATCGCTCGCTTGGCGGAGATCTCCCGCCCGGACGTCGGCGTCGTGACCGTCGTCGCCGAGGCGCACACCGAGCGTGTCGGTGGGATCGAAGGCGTCGCCCGCGCGAAGGCAGAGCTCGTCGAGGCTCTGCCCCCGGAGGGCGTCGCCGTGCTCAACGCCGACCAGCCGCACGTCGTGGCAATGGCGGAGCTCACCGTCGCCAGTGTGCTCACGTTCGGTACGACGGCGGGGGACGTGCGGGCCGTCGACGTCACGCTCGACGCCGAAGCGCGGGCACGGTTCACGCTCGTCACCCCAGCCGGCGAGGTCGACGTCCGCCTCGGCATGCCGGGCCGGCACATGGTCACGAACGCGACCGCTGCCGCAGCTGCCGCCCTCGCGCTGGACGTCGCGCCGCACGACATCGCCGCTGGGCTGGGCGCGGCGCAGCTCTCCCCGTGGCGGATGGCGCTGCAGCGAGCGCCGTCGGGGGCGTGGGTGCTGAACGACGCGTACAACGCGAATCCCACGTCGATGGCTGCCGCGCTGGAGGCTCTCGCCGCACTCCCCGCGCAGCGGCGGATCGCCGTGCTCGGCGTGATGGCGGAGCTCGACGACGCCCCGGCGGCGCACCGCCGGATCGCCGCCGTCGCCGCCGAGCTCGAGATCACGCTTGTCGCCGTGGGCACCGACCTGTACGGCATCGAACCGGTCGACGATCCGCTGCAGGTGCTGGCCTCACTCGCCGGCGATGACGCCGTGCTCGTCAAAGGAAGCCGCGTCGCCGGACTCGAGCACGTCGCCACGCGGCTGCTCGCTGGCTGAGCGACCGGCGCGCGTCAGGCGCGGCAAGTCGGTCCACCACGCGAGGACGAGCGCGAACACGGCACCTCCGAGGAGCACCCAGCGCGCCCCGATCGCGTCGATCACCGGCCCGAACAGGATGTTGCCGAGCGGTACGGTCCCGCCGAACGCCATGAACCACAGCGCCATCACCCGCGCCCGCTCGTTGTCGGTCACCGTCGCCTGGACGACCGTGACCATCGACGTCGCCGTTCCGAAGTAGAACGCGCCGAGGACGAAGCCGGCGACGAACGCCGGGCCTGGGGAGCGGATCAGGGCGAACGCGGTCAGGCTCACCGCGAAGCCGACGAACCCGACCGGCACCAACCGGCGCTTGTCGACACGGGCGAAGACGGTGCCGATCGCCAGCGCGCCGAGGCAGGCACCGAGTCCCCACGACGCGTACAGCCACTGGTACGTGTTCGACGTCGGGTCGATGCCGAAGTTGAGGCGGGTGACGGTGGGGAACAGGCCGACGTAGGGCAGGCAGAAGAACGAGAACAGCGCCATCGCCACGAGCAGCCGCCCGATGATCGGGCGCTCGCGGGCGATGCGCACGCCGGTGAGCACCTGCCGCCAGCCGCGTTCCGGATGGTCGCCGGCGACGGTCGGGATGTGCACGGCGAGCAACGCGGCGACCATGAACAGGTACGTGGCGGCGTTGACGACGAGGAGCTGTGCCGCGGTCACGCCCCACGTGGCCAGCACCCCGGCCACGACGGGCCCGATGACCCGGGAGCCGTTCATCATCGTCGAGTTCAGGCTGACGGCACCGGCGAGATCCTCCCGGCCGACGAGCATCGGCATCGACGCCTGCAGCACCGGCGCGGTGAGCGCGAACGCCGAGCCGACACCGGCGTTGGCGACCATCAACGCCCACACCGGGCTGTCCGCGGCGACCATCGCCGCGAGCACGAGCGAGAACACGATCTGCACGAGCTGCAGCGTCACCAGCCAGCCGCGGCGGGGCAGCTTGTCGGCGAGGATCCCGGCCGGGATGGCGAGCAGCAGCACCGGCCCGAGCTGGGCGAACACGAGGAGACCGACCATCGCCCCCGAGCCAGTCCGGGCGTCGATGTACGCCGGCAGGGAGACGTTCTGGATCCAAGTGCCGATGTTCGAGGCGAACGCTCCGAACCACACGAGTCGGAAATCGCGATGGGCGAGCGCGGCGCGGGCGGTGCCCGGGCGCGGGCCGGCGGGGAACACTCCGGCATGGCTCATCTGGCGGCCGACCCTACCTTGACCGACGGGTCAAGCCCCGGAGTGGTTGACGAGCGCTTCGCGACG
>DASZOG010000358.1:0-2490 GCA_035550895.1 Acidimicrobiales bacterium | reverse complement strand
CGGCGGTGAACCAGCGATCGCGCTCGCTGTCCTCCTGCACCTGCTCCACCGTCTGCCCGGTGTGGTGGGCGATGCGCTCGGCCATGAGGCGCTTGATGTAGATCAGCTGCTCGGCCTGGATCGCGATGTCGGCAGCCTGGCCGCGCAGCCCGGCCGAGGGCTGGTGCATCATGATCCGGGCGTTCGGCAGCGAGTAGCGCTTGCCGGGCGTTCCGGCGCAGAGCAGGAACTGGCCCATCGACGCGGCCAGGCCCAGACACACCGTGGCGATGTCGCAGCCGACGAACTGCATCGTGTCGTAGATCGCCATGCCCGCCGTGACCGACCCGCCCGGGCTGTTGACGTACAACCAGATGTCCTTCGTCTCGTCCTCGGCGTCGAGGTAGAGCAACTGGGCGCAGACCTGGTTCGCCACATCGTCGTTGACGTCGGTGCCGAGCATGATGATCCGACTCTTGAGCAGGCGGTTGAAGATGTCGGCCCGGGGATCGACGTTGACCTCGAAGGCCTCGGGCAGGGGCAGGATCGGCTCGGCCATGCCCGGGAGGCTACCTAGTGATCCGGGCGGCGCTCTCGACCGGTGAAGAGCACGACGACGCGTTCGTCGTCGGCGACGTGGTCACGGACGGCGAGGAGACCGGCGAGGCCGGCGGTGCCCGTGTGATCGACATCGATCCCGGTTGTCCGCCGTCCGATCTCGTGCGCCTCCAGGACCGCTGCTTCGGGCACGACAACCGGTGAGCCCCCGCTCACGGCCAACGCGTCGGCGACGCCGACCCAGTCGTACGTCTCGTCGTCGAGGATGCCCGACGCCGCCGACGCCGGCTCCTCCGCCCACGGCTCCATGCACTCGTCCCACCGCCGGGCCGCCTCGGCCGCGCCCGCGGGGCCACCGCACCGTTCCCAGGCGCGAGCCAGCGGCGCGCAGCCCTCCGTCTGCACGGGGTGCAGGCGCGGGACGGGTCCGGCGGCGGCCATCCCCTCCAGGACGCACGTGGCGAGCGCGCCGCCACCGACCTGGACGAACAGGCGGTCGACCGGAGGCGTGCCGGCCGCCTCCAGCGAGGCGGCGATCTCCCAGCCGATCGTCCGCCCGCTGTCGAGGCACCAGGCGTTCTCCGGGCCCTGTACGGCGAACGGCACCGCTCCCTGCGCGACGGCGGCCCGGAACTCCCGGACGCAGGGGTCCCCGGGCGGGTCGCCGGCACGGCGGGGGCAGACCACGACGTCGGCGTGCAGCGCCATCAACCGCTCCGTCACCACACGGTTCGCCCACGACGGCACGAACACCCGCAGCCGCCACTGCATCGCCGAGGCGAGCGTCGCTGCGGCGAGCGCGGCATTGCCGCACGACGCGATCGCCAGCGGTGCGCGGTCGCCGGCGCTCCACGGCACGAGCCCGAGTCGTTCCGCGGCCAGGAGGTGCAGCGAGATCGAGGCGAGGTGCCGCGCCTTGTGACTCCCGGCGACGCCGCCCGTCTCGTCCTTCACCCACACGCCGCCGTCCGCGGTGAACCCGAGTACACGCGACAGCTCCTCTGCCCGCGCCAGCGGTGTCACGCGGAACGTCGACCCGTCGACGTCGCGCACCGCGGCGGAGAGCTCGCGCGTCAGGCGGTCGCACTTCTCCGGAGACAGCTCGTGCGCCGCGGCGAACGCCCGCCAGGCCAGCCGGTCACCGAAGGCGAGCAGCGGGTCGTCGGAGTCCTCCGCCGCGGTGAGCGGCTCGACCGCCTCCTCGAAGCGCAGCACGTGGTGACGATCCTCGTCCGTCGACTTCGGGCATCGCCACGACAGCGGCGTGGCGATGTCGACGAACGTGTCGCACGCTGCGCACCGCAACCCTGCGACGGAGCGGGTCACGTGGCGGCGGCGACGGCGACGCGCCCGTTGAGCTCGCCGATCAGCTCGTCCCACACGCCGAGGTAGCGGCGCAAGCCGACCCAGAACTGCTGCCGCCGACGGGCCTCGAACAGCTCCAGGGGCGTGTCCTGCTGCTCGACCCACGTGTAGTACCCGAGGTTGAAGATGCGCGTCCGGTCGGCGTCGGTGCAGTCGATCATGTGGTCGGGGGACGCCGACCCGAGGTGAGTGGCGAACACCTCGGCGGCGTCGAGCGCGCCGAACGTCCCGCCGAAGCGGGTGGCGAGCGTCTTCTCGCGCTCGCTCGGGTAGAGCGCCGCGCCGTCGGTCGCCACGGTGACGACGGCGTCGTCCGGACCGAGGTCGAGCAACTTCACCGTCTTGATCGCGGCGAGCACGTTGCACCACGAGGAGAGCCCGAAGTGGGCGAACGCCGAGACCACTGCTTCGGGGATCCTCTTCCGGTGGACGAGGAAGGCCCGGCCCTCCGCCGTGTTGGCCAGCACGTCGAGCGCGTCGGTCGCCTCGTCGCTGATCGCGCAGACGACGTCGGTGTTCATCACGTTGTGGATGAGCGGGATGTGCTTGTCGCCGATGCCCTGGATGTTGTGCTCGCCGAACCCGTTC
>DASZOG010000357.1:0-5258 GCA_035550895.1 Acidimicrobiales bacterium | reverse complement strand
GATGAGCAGTGCGAGCGCGCCGGGCGCGAGGGTGCGGATCGATGTGACATGCATGAGCGCAATGTACGCGCGTGATGCCCCGAGTTCCCGGACCGCCGCGCGATGATGCCGCCGCCATGTCAACGACCACGCGGGCGCCGTTGACGCGCGTCTCCGTGCGGCGCATGCCCCGCCTCTTCGCCACACCAGCAGACGCGCCGCGCGCCCGCCGAGCGACCGATGCCATCCTCGCCGTCGCCGCAGCGTCCGGCCTGGTACTGATCAGCGTCGCCGCGGTGCCGCAACCCGGGTACTCGCGCCGCCTCGAGACGCTGCTACGGGCCACGCCGGATCTGCTCGACGGCTTCTGGCAGATCGTCGTCGATCTGCTGGCACTGCTCGCCGTCGTGCTCGTCGTGGGCGCGTTCGTCGCGCGCCGGGTCACCCTCGCCCGCGATCTCCTCGTCGCAGCGGCGCTCGCGCTCGCGGTGTGGTTCGTCGTCGGCCGCTGGGTCACCGGGGCGTGGCCGGACGCCTGGGACGCACTGCGCTCCGCCGAGCCGCCACCGTGGTACCCGTCTCCGCGCATCGCGGTCACGGGGGCCGTCGTGGTCGCCGCGGCGCCACACCTCGCGCGGCCACTGCGCCGAGTCGGACGGTGGCTGCTCACGCTGGCGCTGCTCGGCGTCGTCGCGCTCGGTGCCAGCTCTCCGCTCGGCGCCGTCGCCGGCGTCCTCGTCGGGGCCTTCGCCGCCGCTGTTGTGCACCTCGTGTTCGGCTCGAGCGCTGGGCGTCCGGGCCTCGACGACGTCCGCATCGGCCTCGCCGCGATCGGGGTGACGACGCGCCGCGTCGGCGTCGCTGACCGCCAGGAGGCCGGTCTGTTCCGCGTCGACGCGGAGGACGAGAACGGCGACCCGCTCGTCGTCAAGGTCTATGGGCGCGACGCACACGACTCCGCGCTTGTCACGACGGTGTGGCGCACGCTCTGGTACCGGGAGCCGGGATCGCCGATCCGCATCGGTCGGCTGCAGCAGGTCGAGCACGAGGCGTTCCTCACGCTGCTCGCCGCCCAGTCCGGTGTGCGGACGGACGTCGTGGTCACGGCCGGGGCGACACCGGAGGACGATGCCCTGCTCGTGCTCCGCCCGCTCGGTCGCCCGCTCGCCGACCTGCTGGACGAAGCCGGTGAGGCGAGCGCCGTGGACGGTGTCGCGCTCGTGCGGCAGGTCTGGGCCGTGGTCCGCGCCCTGCGCCGCGCCGGCCTGGCGCACGGGCAGATCGACACCCGGCACCTGGTGCCGGCGGGCGACGAGGTCGGCCTGCGCGACTTCCGCGGTGCGACCGTCGCCGCCACCGACGCGCAGGAGTACACCGATCATGTCCAGGCGCTGGCGACGACCGTTCTTCTGGCGGGGACGGACGAGGCGGTCCGTGCTGCCCGCAACGAGCTCGGCGCGGAGGGATTGACGGCGGCGTTGCCGTACCTCCAGCCGACCGCGCTGACCGTGTACCAGCGCCAGCGGTTGCGCGAGGAGGACGTGGACCTGGACGACGTGCGCCGGGCGGCGGCCGCAAGCGTCGGGACGGAACCCCCGGAGCTGCTGCAGCTGCGGCGGATCACGCTCGGCTCGATCGTCCGTGTCGTCCTGCCGGCGATCGCCGTGGTCGCCCTGATCTCCGGCATCGCCGGCCTCGACCTCGAGCGCCTCCTCGACGCGTTGCGCGACGCGACCTGGTGGCTCGTCGTCGCCGCCTTCGTCCTCGGGCAGGTGCCTCGTTTCACCCAGGCCGTGGCCACGCTCGGGGCTGCTCCGGTGCCGCTCGGCCTCGGGCCGGTGTACGCCCTGCAGCTCGCCGTGTCGTACGTCAACCTGGCCATCCCCAGCGCCGCCGGGCGGATCGCGGTGAACATCCGCTTCTTCCAGCGCCACGGCGTCCCGCCCGGCTCGGCACTCGCCGTCGGCGCGCTCGACGGGTTCGCCAGCTTCGTCATGCAGGCGATCCTCCTCGCCAGCCTGCTGCTCTTCACGCCCGCGTCGCTCGACGTGCGCCTCGACCGCGGCACGGCCACCACCGCCGCACGACTGCTCGGGCTCGTCGTCGCGGCCGCGCTGATCGCGCTCGTCGTGCTGTTCGCCGTGCGCCGCTGGCGGACGTTCGTTCTGCGCTGGAGCCGCCAGATCCTCGGCGAGGCGGCGAACGCGGTCCGCGGGCTGAACTCGCCACGCCGAGCGGGTTTGCTCGTCGGCGGCAGCCTGGCCACCGAGCTCCTCTTCGCGTTGACGCTGGGCGCGTTCGTCCGCGCCCTCGGATTCTCGGTCGGCTTCGGGGAGCTGCTGCTGATCAACATCAGCGTGTCGCTGCTCTCCGGGCTGCTGCCGGTGCCCGGTGGCATCGGCGTCACCGAGGGCGGCCTCACGCTCGGGCTCGTCCGGGCCGGCGTACCGGAGGAGGCGGCGTTCGCCGCGGTGCTGCTCTACCGCTTGGCGACGTTCTACCTCCCGCCGATCTGGGGCTTCTTCGCGCTGCGCTGGCTCGAACGGAACAAGCACCTGTGATGGGGTTCAGAACCGCCAGATGAGCGGCACGAGGCCGACCGAGACGACGAAGAACCACGCCAGCACCGGCAGGCCGAGCTTGGCGTAGTCGCCGAAGCGGTAGCCGCCCGGCTCCATGATCATCATGTTCGCCGGCGTGGCGACGGGGGTGAGCAGCGCTGCCGTACAGGCGACGCAGACGGACATCAGCACGGGCCGCACAGAAACGTCGAGCTCGGTGGCCGCCGATACCGCGATCGGGATGACGATCAGCGCAGTCGCCGTGTTGCTGATCAGCTGGCCGAGCACCGCGGTGAGCGCGAACAGCGCGATGAGCAGCGGGTACGGCCCTGAGTCGCCGACGATCTGCACGAGCCGGTCGGCGAGCTTCCCCGCCGCGCCGCTCTGCTGCATCGCAGTGGAGAGGGGGATCATCCCGGCGACGAGTACGACGGTGGGCCACGCGATCGACCGGTACGCCTGCTCCATCGTGACGACGCGCAGCAGGATCAGCGCCCCCGCGGCCAGTAGGCCGGCCACTGCCGCCGGCACCGCACCTGTGGCGAGCAGCGCGACCATCACAGCGAGCACCGCCAGCGTCCGCCGGGCCCCGGGGCCGAGCGGTAGCGCCTGGCTGCGGACGATCTCCGGCCGGTCGACGACGACGACGTCGGGGTCGTCGAGGCCGGACGACAACGCGTCCCACGATCCCTTCAGGAGCAGGACGTCGCCGGCGGCGAGCGTGGTCTTCCTCGGCCCGAGGTCCTCGCCGTTGCGCTGGATGGCCAGTACGACGAAGTCCCCGCTCTCGGTCACCATGCCCGGAAACACGACGTCGCCGATCGCGGAGGATCGGGGCGGGATGATGACCTCGGCGACACCCTTCTGCCGGTTGTAGAGGATCGCCTGCGCAGAGTCGTCCAGCTGGTACTGGCGCACCAACGTGCGAGCGTGGTCGGAGAAGTCCCTCGGCACGATGCGCGGCCGACGGCTCGGCAGCAGGCGATCGCCGGAGAGGACCACGATCGCCACCGTCCCGGCAAGGAGGGGGATCCCGGCGAGCGTGAACTCGAAGAAGCCGAACTCGTCACCGCTCGCGTCCTTCGCCGCCTCCGAGACGATCACGTTCACCGGGGAGCCGGTCAGCGCCAACTGTGATCCGGCGTGCGCGGCGAACGCCAGCGGCAGCAGCAGCTTGGACGAGGGTTGGCGCACCTTCACCGCCATCACGACGACGACCGGAAGGAGCGCTGCCACCGCGCCGTTGACGCTGATCAGCGCGGTGACGAGCGCACAGAGCAGCATCATCGACACGACGAGCTTCCTCCTGCTCGCACCGGCTCGGGCAATCAGTTGCTGCCCCGCCCAGGAGGTCACGCCGGTGGCGTCGAGCGCGCCGCTGACGACGAACAAGCCGGCGATGAAGAGCACGGTCGGGTCCCCGAACCCGGCGAGCGCCTCCTCGATCTCGAGAACGCCGGTGGCCCACAGCGCGAGAGCGGTGCCGATGGCGACGATCTCCACCGGGACGCGGTTGGAGACGAACAGCGCCACAACCGCGCCGAGCACGAGGAACACGATCGTGCTGTCGGCCACCGCGGCGAGCGTAAGACAGCACGTCTCGTCGTAGGGAGACCCGCCTGTGCCGCGATCCAGCGTTTCTGTGCGCGTCCGGAGCGTGTCTACATTCGCGAGCGCTCGCGCGACGCGCGCGTGAGCGGGGTGGAGGGGACCATGGCCACGGACGCAGCGAGCAGCTTCACGCCTACACCGTCGCTCGCACAGGCCAACCTGACGATCGCGACCGCGACGTCAGTGCCGAGGGCCACCACGGCCGTGGGACTGCTCGCCGGTACGAGCGGGAGCGTGCCACCCCAGATCGGTCTGGCGCGCCGTCGGCTGACGGCGATGGGCTTCGACGGTGAGATCGGGCAGACACTGGCTGTTCCGGCCGCGGAGGGACCCGTGCTCGTCGCCGTGGGGATCGGCTCGCCGACGGCGGTGGACGCTGCTGCACTGCGCCGAGCCGGTGCGGCGTTCGCCCGCGCCGCTGGTGCGCACCGACAGCTGGCGATCGTGCTCGACGGTGCCGAGGGCGTCGAGGTCGATGCCGCCGCGCAGGCGGTCGTCGAGGGCGTCGTGCTCGCTCGGTACCGGTACGACCCGTTGCGCAACGAGCCGCAGGGTAAGACGCTGCTCAGACTCACCGTGGTCTCGGCGGACCGCGCTGCAGCTACATCAGGACGGCAGCGCGGCCGGGCGTTCGCCGGAGCGACGCAGCTGGCCCGCGACCTGGCGAACACGCCGCACAGCCACCTGAACGCGTCGCGCCTGGGCGATGTCGCGGTCGAGCTCGGCCGCGAGCGCGGCCTCTCCGTCGAGGTCTTCGACAAGGAGGCGCTGGTCGAGTTGGGCTGCGGTGGGCTGCTCGGCGTCAACCAGGGCAGCGCCGAGCCGCCACGGATGATCAAGCTCACCTACCGCCCACCGGGTGATCCGAGCGGCCGGCTCGCGCTCGTCGGCAAGGGCATCATGTACGACTCCGGTGGCATCGCGCTGAAGCCCGGCGACGAGGTCCACGCGCAGATGAAGAACGACATGTCCGGCGCCGCGGCGGTGCTGGCCTCCATGTCAGCGCTGGCGCAGCTGCGCTGTCAGAGCCAGGTCACCGGCTACCTGATGTGCACGGACAACATGCCGTCCGGGACCGCGCTGGCGCTCGGCGACGTGATCACGATG
>DASZOG010000356.1:0-6116 GCA_035550895.1 Acidimicrobiales bacterium | reverse complement strand
AACCACTTCGTGGTGGACGCCGCCGCTGGCGCGGCGCTCGGTGCAGTCGCGCGGCGAGCCGTGCGATGACCGAGCTCTCCGAACGCCAGTTGCGGCCACGGCACCTCGTGCTCGGTGTCGTGCTCGCACTCCTCGTCGGTGCCGCGCTCATCACCGGCGTCGGCCGGGTGGCCGGCTTCGCCGACATCCGCCGCGCGCTCGAGGGAGCGGATCTGCGCTGGCTCGCCGTGTGCGCGATCGGCCAGTTCATCGTCTTCGCCGGCTACACGGGCGCGCTGCGGCACACGATCGCCGACGGGGGAGGGCCGTGGATCCCCTCCTCGCTGCTCGTCCGCGTCGTGCTCGCCAGCTTCGCGGCGACGCAGGTGTTCGCCTTCGGCGGGATCGGCGGGCTGGCCCTGCTGTACTGGCTGCTGCGCAGGGTGGGACTCGGACGGGACGCGGCATTGGTGCGCCTGATCGGCCTCAACACCGCCGTTTTCCTGGTATTCGGCATCATCGGCTGGGGCGCGGCAGGCTGGGCGCTGCTCGCCGGCGAGGCTCCGCTCGGGATGACGCTGCCGTGGTTGGTCTGCATCCCCGTCGTGCTCGCCGCCGCACGGTGGTTCACCGCTCCGAGCCGCGTCTCGCGCTGGACATCAGCTACCGACGGCTTGGCGCGGAAGGCGCTCGCCATCGGCGTGGGCGCGGCAGCGTGGGTGCGCCGCTGCCTCGCAACCCACGACGGGCGCCGGCTGCTGCTGTGGGCCGGCTGCTACTGGCTGGGCGACATCGCCAGCATGTGGGCCGCGCTGCGCGCGTACGGCGCGGAGCCGCACCTGGCAGCGCTCGTCGCGGCGTACACGACCGGATACCTCGTCCAGTTGCTGCCGATCCCACTGATCGCGACCGGCGGGGTCGACGCGGCCACGACGTTCCTGCTGAACGCACTGGGTGTGCCGCTGGAACTGGCGCTGGTGGGCGTCGTCACCCACCGAGTGTTCGCGTTCTGGCTCCCGGTGATCCCCGGATCGGTGTTCGCTCTGTCGCTGCCGAGCATCGGACGCGCGCTCCAGGCAGCGGCCCGCGCCGAGCCGCAGCCCGGCCAGCCCTGTGGTCGCCCGGTCAGGTGAAGTCGAAGAGCGGCGGCAGCACGACGACGACGATCGCTGCCCAGAGCGCGAAGACGGGGAGGTACGCGGTCTGCCACCGCTCGAGGCGGTGGAACGTGCTCCGTCCCCTGAGGAATCGCACCGAGAACAACGCCGTCCCAGCCAGGTTGACGAGGAGGACCAGGTTCAGGCCGAGCGTCGCGGCGCGGTTCGGGGTGAAGCCGAGGTCGCCGATGCGGGCCACCATCGCGCCGAGCACCATCGCATCCAGCACGAGTGCACTCGCCACCGTGAGCAGCTCGACCCGGTCCATCAGCCCCGCCGGTCGCGACGGATCCCGGGCGGAGGTCGAATAGAGAACGAGCCCGAGCACGACCACCAGGAGCGCGTCCAGCACGCCGAGCAGCTCGCGGTCGAACGCGCCGGCGACACCGAACACGGCATACGTGACGGCGGCGACGGTCAGCATCACGGCGAACAGCGGAGTGAACAGCATGGTCAGCACCGGCGCCATGTTCTCGACCACCTGTTGCTTGCTCTCCACGAGCCAGGCGGCCACGATCACGGCACCGGCCGCACCCGACGGCAGGACCCATTCGACGACACGTTCGGCGAGGTTCGGTCCGATCGGCTCGAGGAGCAGGCCGGTCAGCGCGAGCAGCACGGCGCCACCGAGCGCGATGAGCGCGTAGTAGATGATCCACTCGCCGGTGAATCGGACGAAATCCATCCGCCGCTCGTGGGAACCAACCGTGCCGTGCATGAACGGGTAGGCGACTGCAAACCACAGCACGACAGGCAGATGGAGCGCGACGAGCACTTCGGTGGCCGAGTCGGCGGCGTACGGATAGAGGTTGACGACGAGCGCAGCGAGCACGAACGGTGTCGCGGCGAGCGCCCATTGCCTGGCATCGAGTCGCTGCCGGCGGGCGAAGTAGGCGCCGAGGAACGGCAGCACGAACAAGCCGAGGTTCCGCAGGAACCACGCTGTTTCGACCTCGGGGAAGTCGGCAGCGAGGCGCGCGACCTGGATCGCGACGGCTGCAGCCACGGCGTGGACCACGGCCTCCAACCACCCGGTGGACGTGCGCTCCCGCTCATCGTCGGTTGTGAGTACGAGCTGTTTCCAGAGTCGGCCGCTGTGCTCCCGGGCAAACTCCCGGGACAGGGTGTCGAGGTCGCCCATCCGCTTCACCGCGACGAGGAAGGCCTCGTCGGCAGTGAGCGAAGCCGCGTTCAACTCGGCGATCTGGTCGCGCAGATGAGCCTCCAGCTCGTCAACGTCGCGACCGCTGACCGCCGGCGATCTGGCGATGTACGCACGCCACTCGGCGATCTGTGACTCCAGACCATCCACGAGACGATCCATCGGTCACGCCTCACCGAACGCCACAGGCAGCCGGCCGGAGCCCGGCCAGACGTCGGCCAACGCACGCGTGATGGTCGCCCACTGCCGTTGCTGCTCGGCGAGCGCTCGTCGCCCTTCGTCGGTGATCTCGCAGTACCTGCGCTGACGCCCTTCGGGCGACGTCCGCCACTCCATCGCCACGTACCCGAGTCGCCGGAGGCGATGGAGCAGCGGGTAGAGCATCCCGTCTGTCCACTCGAGGTCACCTCCGGACAACTCCCGCACCCGCTTCAGGAGCGCGTACCCGTAGGTCTCACCCTCGGTCAGGATCGCCAGCACGAGCGGCGTCGCCGACGCAGCGACCAGATCCTTGTCGATGTGCACAGCCGCCTCTCGTCATCGCCTTGCAGTGGCATGCATAGTAGTACAAGGTATCGGCCGGGACGGGCCAAGGCGGTCGCGCGCAGCTCTACGACATGAGGTGAAGCGGTGAAGGGAGGCCGCCGGGGCGTACGTCACGCCCGAGGCGCGGGGTCAGGCCGCTGGATCGCGTCCTGTGTAGGCGAGCAGCCTCTCCTGGGCGGATGCGCCCGCCGGCAGTGTGACCTCGGGCTCGAAGACGCCGACGCGTTGTTCGTCGGTGAAGCGGCCATGAACCATCTCGTACGCAGCCTCGGGCATGCCTTCCGGCATCGTCGCGTCCTGGTCCGTTGCCTTGGCGACATCCCAGCCGTGCAGCAGCGCGTCGCTGAACGCGATGCCGAGCGCTGGTCCTGTCTTCTCGATCATGCCGTCCTGACCGAACGTCCGCAGCGTGTCGGCGCGGGCCTGCCGGAAGGCGGCGACCGGATCGTCGCCGATGAGCTCCGGCGGGCTCGGCGACGGCAGGGTCGCGTCCTCACCGCGCGCGGACGCGACGAAGTACTTCTGGGTCTCGAGCATGTGGTTGAACAGTTGGCGGACGTTCCACTCCTCACACGGGGTCCGGGCTTCGAGCTGGTCTGCCGCGCCGGCAACCTTCCCGAGCGTCCACTCGCTGGCTCGGGAATAGAGGTCGAGCAGGTCGGGCGTCATGGCGGTACCTCCTGTAGCCACGCCTGATGTGTTGCCCAGCTGACCGCG
This sequence comes from Acidimicrobiales bacterium, assembly GCA_035550895.1. Lineage (GTDB taxonomy): Bacteria > Actinomycetota > Acidimicrobiia > Acidimicrobiales > Ilumatobacteraceae > DASZOG01. The sequence continues at coordinate 2,555 of DASZOG010000356.1, read as the reverse complement.
CGTCAACCGCCGAAGTCGCCCCCGCCGAAGTCGCCACCACCCCAGTCACCGCCGCCGAAGTCACCACCGCCGCCCCAGTCGCCACCGCCCTCGACGCCACCGCCTCCGTCCTGCACGATGATCGGACCGGCGTGGCCCCAGCCACCGAGCAGGGATCCGAGCAGGAGCCCGGTGAACAACCCGTTCGCGCCCATGAACCACCCGCCGCCGTAGAACGGCCCGTACCCGGTGAACCCGTCCCGGCCGACGTAGGTCGGCTCGCCCCGCTCGTCGAGATCCAACGCCGGCTCTTCGTGCCTCCCCGGCCGCTGCAGCTCCTCCGGCGGGCGTGGTGGCTCCCGCCCCTCGACGCGGGCCTTGACCCGCTCCATGGCGTACCGGCCCTCGTCGACGAGGCGTCGGACGCGGACCAGGTCGACCTGCTCGTCGGCCTGTTCCAGGGCGGACTGCGCGACGCGGAAGCGGGTGGTCGCCGCCTCGTAGTCCGCGGCGGCGTCCGGGTGCAGCGTGACCTCCGAGTCGAGGGCGACCACGTCGCTGGCGAGCACGCTCACCTCGGCCTCCAGTAGCTGGCGGTCCGCTTCGTACTCCCGACGTGCCTCGGCCTGCTCGGCTCGCCGGCGGCGGGACCGGGACCAGGCATAGGCGCCGACGCCACCCGCGCCCGCAAGGAGGAGGATCCCGCCCCATCCGACGCCACCGCCGTCGTCGCTGCCGTCGCCGCCACCCGACACCGCACCGGCGTCGGCGGCGACACCTTGCACATCGTCGACGAACGTCCGCAGCACGGCTTCGACGCCGTCGTCGGCGCGCGCCTGGAAGGCGGCAGTGGCGAGCTCACTCGCTCGGCCCTGCGGAAGGAGACTGCTGCCGGCCCGGAAGCTGTCGCCGGCGACGACGGCGTACGTGCCCGGGAGCCGCACGGTCTCGGCGATCGTGCGCACCACGTCGTTCGGGTCACCACCGACCTCAGCGACCGTCGTGCCGGGCACGATCGCGACGAAGACCGGCGTACCGCCGTTCCGGATGTCCTCACGCAGGTCCTGCGCGGCGTCGTCCGAGATCGCCTGCTCCGAGTCGGGGTCGACGAAGACGGGATCGCTGCGCAGAGCTGTCGCCACCTCGTCGAGCGTGGTGGTCGACGCCGCTGCCTGGCTCGCAACTGCCAGGACAGCACCCACGACGGCGACTGCGGCCCGCACCTTCACGTGTGCAGGTCTACCCCGCTCACCCGGTGATTCAACACGCGGCGGACGGACCGAGACCGCTCACTGGATCAGCGTGCCGTCGGGTGCGACCACGAACCAGACCCCACCGGCCGCCTGGCCGTTCGTGTCCCCTGGCGCCGCGTCGCCGGCGAAGCGGTAGAGCGGCCAGTCGCCGGCTTTGAGCTGGAACGTGCCGTCGGCGCGCTCGACGACGGAGAAGACGGCGGGATCCATCCCGTCCGGCAGCGCGCCACCGTCCACCGTGACCGGTGGCCAGTTGTCCGCGCAGCCACCGGTGCAGGTCGGCGTGCCGGTGGCGTCCTGGGTGAACCCATAGACGGTGAGTCCGGCGGCGTCAGTCAGGATCGTGCCGAGCGGCGACTCGGTTGGCAACGCGGCAGCCGGCGCCCGCGCAGCGGTCGATGGAGACGCGGCAGTCGATGTGGGAGCGGTCGTCGCTGAAGGCGCTTCGCCGTAGGCGTCGCCATACGGGTTGCGCGCCGCAGGAGCCTCTGTCGCCTCCGAGTTCTCGGCCGTGTCCTCCACCGGCGCTGCCGTAGCCGCTACCGCGGGAACGGAGTCTGCGGCGTCCGTGGACGACGAGTCGTCACCGCCGCAAGCAGCCACCATGAGCATGCCGGCAACGACGGTGACGGCGAGAGCGAACAGTCGGGTTCGTCCCATGATGCCTCCGGCGCGTGTGCCTTCCTCGTGCCTTCCTCCTGGAGGTACGACGGCTGCCGAGTCAGCGGTTCGCGCAGCATCAGGAAACCGCGTCTTCGGGAACGACGACGCCGAGCGCGGCGGCCCGGGCCAGCGCGTCGTCGAGATAGCGGAGCGAGAAGCGGGGGTTGATCTCGAACGCCGTCCGCAACTCGGCAGCCGCCCGCTGATCCTGGCCGACCTCGTCGAAGATCACCGCGGCCCGGTAGCGGAACAGCGCATCCCGGGAGCCGAGCCGCAGCGACTGCTCGACGTAGGGGAGCGCCCTGTGCGAGTCGCCCGTCGAGTGCAGCGCCCAGGCGAGCCCGCTGGCCGTGAACACGTTGTCCGGCCGTGTCTCGTACGCCTGCCGGGCGAGCTGCAGGCCGGCGGTGAGGTTGCCCCGGTCGATCTCGATCAGCGCCGCCTCGAGGTCGACGTCCGCGCCGGCTGCACGTTCGTCGGCGAGGTTGACGCGGAGGAACTCGTCGTACGGCGCGGTCTCGTCGGTCCGCCCGAGGTGGACGAGCAGGTCGCAGATCAGGAGCGCCGTCTCGGCGGACGGTCCGGTCTCGAAGCCGGCCTGCGCGACGGAGAGCGCTCCGTCGAGGTCGCCCTCGGCGACGCGGATCCGTGCCTCGAGCG
>DASZOG010000355.1:0-3184 GCA_035550895.1 Acidimicrobiales bacterium | reverse complement strand
GATCCCTTTCCTACCACGTCCGGACGAAATCGAGACATCGCTCCGCTCCATAGCATCGTCACCGTGGACGCACCCTGGTGGCAACGCGCCGTCTTCTATCAGATCTATCCCCGGTCGTTCGCCAGCGCCGGGCGGCGCCCGACCGGCGACCTGGCCGGCATCGAGCAGCACATCGATCATCTCGACTGGCTCGGCGTCGACGCCGTGTGGCTCTCGCCGTTCTATCCGTCACCGATGGCCGACTTCGGCTACGACGTCTCCGACCACTGCGACGTCGACCCGCTGTTCGGCGACCTCGACGCGTTCGACCGCCTGCTGGCGGCGTGTCACGCGCGGGACCTGAAGCTCCTGGTCGACCTGGTGCCCAACCACACGTCCGACCAGCATGCGTGGTTCCGGGCCGCCCGCTCGAGCCGGAACGACCCGCAACGCAACTGGTACGTGTGGCGGGACGGCACGCCGGACCAACCGCCCAACAACTGGGTGGCGGCGTTCACCGGCGGGCCGGCGTGGACGTGGGACGAGGCCACGGGCCAGTGGTACCTGCACCAGTTCCTGCGCGAGCAGCCGGACCTCAACTGGGCCAATCCCGAAGTCGTCGAGGCGATCCACGACGTCATGCGCTTCTGGCTCGACCGGGGCGTCGACGGCTTCCGGATCGACGTCGCCCACGGCCTGGGCAAGGACCCCGCCATGCCGGACGACCCTCCGGAGAGCGCGGGCCTGCCCCACAGCGCCCTCAACGACACCGCCGAAACCCACGAGGTGCTGCGGGGGATGCGCAACGTGGTCGATGCCTATCCGGGCGACCGGTTGATCCTGGGCGAGGTGTTCCTGCTGTCCACCGAGCGGGTGGCGACCTACTACGGCAACGGTGACGAGCTGCACCTGTCGTTCAACTTTCCACCCCTGTTCGCTCCCTGGGATGCGGGCCGCTGGCGCGGCAGGATCGACGCCACCACGCACCACATCGTCGACCGCTTCCACGGCTGGCCGACCTGGGTGCTGTCCAACCACGACAACGTCCGTCACCGCACCCGCTACGGCGGCTCGGAGTCCCGAGCCCGGGCGGCGACGTTCCTGCTGCTGGGACTGGCCGGCTCGCCCGTCCTGTATGCGGGCGAGGAGCTGGGCCTGGAGGACGCCGTCATCCCCGAGGATCGACGCGTCGATCCCGGGGGCCGCGACGGTTGCCGGGCGCCGATCCCCTGGGACGGCATGCGCGACCACGGCTGGGGCGTGGAGGATGCGTGGCTGCCGTGGCCGCCCGAGGCCGACGCCCGGAACGTCGCCACACTCCGCGAGGACACGGGTTCGGTCCTCCACCTCTACCGCCGGCTGCTGGCCGCCCGCCGCGCCCGCACTGCGCTCCAGACGGGCGCGTTCGAGCGCCTCGAGGCCGTCGAGCGCGCGGCGGCTGGCGTCGTGGCGTGGCGCCGCTGGGACGACGCCGGCGCCGCGATCGTCGCCGTCAACATGGGCGAGGACGCCCCGGTGGACGTCGAGGGCACCGTGCTGGTCGCCAGCGACGGGGCGGCCGAGGGGAAGCCGTTCGGTGGCGTCTTGGGAACTGACAGGGCGGTGCTGATCGAACCGCGCTAGTGGACCCTCGCGGAAGTCATCGTGGCGTCTCGCCGGCCAGATCCGCCGCTGGACATCGTCCTCGTCGTCGCCGCAGCCGCTGGCTGCGCCTTCCTCCTGCGTCCTCGCCAGCGACGAATCTGACCCGGCGATACATCCACGGAACTTCCGCGAGCGCCCACTAGTGGACCCTCGCCCGTCACACCCGCCGGCTATCGGCCGCTGGTCGACCAGTGCCAGGGCTCGCTGGGGAGGTTGTAGAGGCCGTAATCGTTGGCGTGGGCCGCCAGCCAGTTCCAGCACGAGTTGCCGTAGCGGATGGCGCCGCCACCGTTGCAGCTGAAGTCGATCGCCAGGCCGCGCTCGTGCATCGACGACCCGGGCCGGGCCGTCGGCGGTGAGCACTGCGACGCGGGCATGTAGTAGATGGCGTAGTTCGAGGAACCGCAGTGCGCGCGCCTGAGCTCGATCTGCTTCTGCGGGCTGCGCCACCCGCTGACCGCACACAGCGACACGCCGTCGTTGGCGGCGGCGTTGAGCAGCGCCTGGACGTCGCCGGCGATCGAGCCGGCGACCGTGACCGAGCCGCCGTGAGGGCAGGTCACCGTAGCCAGCCCGCCGGGCGCCGACCTCACGACCGACGACGGGGGCGACATGGCGGGGATGCGTGGCGCTGAGTCGGAGGCCGGCGCCGGTCGGTCCGCGGCGGCCGCGGCGGCCCGTGCCGCTGCCTCGTCCGCCCGGCGCTGCCGTTCGGCGGCCTCCTGCATGGCGCGAAGCCGGCGCGCGACCTCCGCTTGTTCGCGCACGAGCCGGTCCGACAACGCCTTGTCGAACACCTTCAGCGACTCCGCCTCGGCCAGCTTGGCGTTGAGCCGCTCCTCGAGGTCGGCGGCGAAGTCCTGCTGCTGGTCCAAGGCCGCCTGCACGTCGACGAGCTCCTGGGCGGCCTCGTCCTTCTGCTCCTCAGCGGCCGCCTCGGCTGCCGTCTTGTTCGCCTGTTCGACCTCCATGTCCTCGTGGGCCTCGTCGAGCTGGTCGAGGATGTCGGCGTCGGTGTCGGCCTGGATCTCGATCACGGCCTGCTTCACCGCGGCGTCCGACAGCGAGTCGGCGCGGAAGGCGTCGAGCGCGTTGTCGGTCGGCGGGTTGACGAAGGACTGGACCACCAACTCGTCGGCCCGGCTATTGAGGTCGTCGATCCGCAGCTGGGCGTCGGCGACCGCCTGGATCGCAGCCGCCAGTTCGGCCTCGGCCTCCTCGTGTGCCCGCTCGGCTTCGTCCAACTCGGCCTGCTGCGTGGCCACGTTGTTCTCGAGCCCGGAAAGCGCCGCCTGGACCTCGACGTCCTCGGCCTGGAGGGTATCGATCTGCAGGTCGACCTCCGCGCGCTGTGACCGGACGTCGTCACGCTCCCGTTCGGTCTTGGCCGGGTCGGGGTCGTCGGCCCCGCTCGCCACCGGCGACCAGATGGCCGCGCCCGATCCGAGGGCCACGACGCCGATGACGAGCGCGAGGCGACGAAATGCGGATCGCACGGTTCTTCCCTGCTCCTTGCTGCTCATCCCGTGAGCGGACAAAGTGGCGGTGAATGTAACGAACC
>DASZOG010000354.1:0-2580 GCA_035550895.1 Acidimicrobiales bacterium | reverse complement strand
ATGCTCGCTACGCTCCGCTTCGACGGGTAGCGGAAGATCCCCACACGGTGGACTTCATCGCGATCGACCTGGCGCTCATGAGCGTGAGCGCCGGGCTCCACGAGCTGATCGACACGCGCATCCTGCGCGCCGAAGCTGCCTCAATGGATGGCCGTCGTGATCAGGCGCGGTCGATGGAGGGGAACGTCCAGGTGCCGTCGAGAATCTCGGGCCGGGGCAGGTAGAGCCGTACGAGGTAGTTCCAGCCGTCGGTGATCGGGATCGTGTTCGGGGTGCCGGCGCCGTGGTCACCGAAGCGGACGGCGATCGAGCCGTCATCGTTGCGGACACCGGTGACGCTGTTGACGCTGTAGACCCCGGTCGGGTTGGGTTCGAAGTAGCCGGCGGCGTTGTACACCGAGATCGACCAGAACGCGTCGACAGGGACGTCGCCGACGTGCAGCTCGTAACGGCCGACGGGCAGATCGGGGTTCACGCCGATGTAGGTGGCCTCGCTGTTCGGAAGGCCGCCCCAGCCGGCCGCCGTGCCGAGCAGATGGCGGACGGGGTCGACCTCGGTTCGGGCTCCGAACATTCGGTCGAACGCAGTCAGTCCGCCGGCGAGCGTGAGCAGCGCCGACCGGGTCGTCTCGAAGCTCGTCTGGTCGTAGTCCGGCATCACGAACGTCTGCCCCGATCCGGCCGTCAGGCGGAAGCCGTCCTGCATGGCATTCGCCCGCTCGACGTCGTCGGCATCGTTCGGGTCGACGAGTACACGGGCCGCGACCGCGACGTAGGGCGTTTCGTGACGATCGACGCTCAGGTGATGCTCGCCGGCGTCGTGGATGACCTCGTTGATGTAGTGGTCCTGGTTGACGATCATGACCGACACGTACCGGTCGTCGTGCTCGGGCAGCGTGACCGTTGCCCCACCGGTGATGTCGACCACGGCGAAGCTGTACAGGGTGTCGCGGTTCATCCGGATCACTGTCTGGTGTTCGACCGACGCTGGCGCCCGATTGTGCGCCAGCACGTTCACACCGCCTGCGTCGCGCTGCAGACCGGCGAACATCCGGTCGGTCTCGGCACGAGCAAAGTTGTCGACGTTCACCACCACGGTCACCCGGAGAGCTTGGCACCCTCGGTGCGCAGGAGACGACCGCTGAGCGGGCAACGGCGCAGCCGTGCCGACACCGGTATCGCAGGAACCGAGTTCAGGAGGCGACGAGCGTGTCGATCTGACCGATGGCCGCCGAGGCGCCCTCGACGACGCCCATGTCGAGCACCTTCTGCAGGGCTTCGGCAGAGTCGTAGGTGCTGGTGAACGTGGCCCGGGTGCCGCCGTCGATGGCCTCGAAGGCGTACACGTTGTTCGACACCGGCATGTCGTCCAGTGGGGTGAAGCTGTCGTCGGCGGCGAAGCCGTCCTGGAAGGAGAAGCTGCGCGGCTCGTCGACGGCGGTGACCTTCCACCAGCCGTAGTACTTCTCGCCCTCTGGGGAGGTCATGTAGTAGTGGGCGCGGCCGCCGGGGGTGAGGTCGTGTTCGACGAAGGTGGCCGGGTGGGTGGGCGGCCCGAACACCTTCTCGAGCTGGCGGGGATCGGCGTAGACCTGCCAGATCCGTTCGACGGGGGCGGCGAACTCGGCGGTGATCGTGAGTGTGCGGGTATCGAGATCGTGGGCGACGTTGGTGACGGGCACGGGCTACTCCTGATGTTGCTCGGGGTCGTGGGTGAGGAGGGCGTCGATGCGCGCGATGCGACCGCGCCAGAGCTCCTCGAGCTCGGCGAGCATGGAGGCGATCGAGCGCACCGCCTCAACTTCGCCATGGGCCAGCTGTTCGCGGCCATTGCGCCGTTTGCTGAGCAGGCCGGCACGCTCGAGCACGGCGACGTGCTTCTGCACCGACGCGAAGGACATGTCGTAGTTCGCGGCGAGACCGGAGACCGAGTGTTCGCCGACCATGACCCGTCGCAGGATGTCCCGACGGGTGCGGTCCGCGAGAGCGTGGAACAGGGCGTCGGCCCGGGCTTCGTGGTCGGTGACGGCCACAGCGAAAACATACAACCAATCGGTTGTATGTCAAGGTGCTCGTGACACCGCCCGTCCGCGTCTACGCAGTGCCGGCGGTCGCCCGGCGGGAGTACACGACGGTCTGCCGGTCGGGTTCGAAGCCGACGCTGAGGTAGAGGCCCTTCGCAGCTGCGTTGTCCGGTTCGTAGCAGATCTTGATCCGTTCTGCGCCGGCGTCGGCCAGCAGGTCGGTGCCGGTGGTGAGGATGTGGCGGGCAAGTCCCCGTCGCTGGTGAGCGTCCTCGGTGCGCATCGGCTCGACGAGACCTGTGGCCGTCACCGGGTCGTACCAGAACAGCCCGTACGCGGCGACGCTGTCGCGGCTGTCGTGGACCACCAGGTCGAGGTCGGAGCGGTACAGCGAGGTCTGCCGGAGGCGCGCCTCGACGTCGGGATGGTTCCGTTCGGCGTTGATCATGTGATGCGGACGCTGCATCGTGTCGTGGCGACTGGAAAGTCGAGAGGCGTCGTGCAGCGGGCTGATCGCTGGCCGAGCGTCCGCGGCGAGCCATGTCTCGACCACGCC
>DASZOG010000353.1:0-5803 GCA_035550895.1 Acidimicrobiales bacterium | reverse complement strand
CGCAGGGGAACCCGCCAGCGCGAGCGTGCTCGGCGATCGTCTCCGCGTTGTCGGCGATGTACACGCAGTAGAGCTTGTCGCCCGTGACGTACGACTGGAGCCACTGGGCGCGACCCGCCATCGCGTCCAGCACCTCGTTGGACTTCTGGGCGATGGCCTGCAGCTCCGTGTCGGTGAGGGCTCCGGCACCGGGAAGCGTGCGTTCGATGACGTACTTCGGCATGGCATGACCTCCTCCTGCGACCCGATCGGGCCGCGTCGTGTGACACGATCAGTGTCCGCGGAGGGGGGCGTCGAGGCCATGACTGCGACACCGCGGATGCTGATCAGGACGCCATGGTTCCGATGAGCACGACACCGAGCACGACTGTCGCCGAACCACTCGGTGCCGCGCTCGAACGACTGCGCATCGCCGGCGCGATCTTCTTCCGCGCGGAGTTCACCGAGGGCTGGGCGTACGAGTCGCCGCCGCCGGACGTGATTGCCGCGCTCCTGCACCCAGGGGCGGCGCGCCTGATCATGTTCCACATCGTCGCCGCCGGGACCTGCTGGATCTCGGTCGGCGACGGAGAGCGGCACTGGGCGAGCGCCGGAGACGTGGTCGTGCTGCCGTACGGCGATCAACACCGGGTCGGGGGAACGGACGACGCCGAGCTGGTCGAGATCGCCACCTTGTTCGACTCACCACCGTGGGCCGCGCTCCCGGTCCTCTGCTACGGCATGGGCGGCGCGCGCACCGACATCGTCTGCGGGTACCTGCACAGCGAGGATCCGCTGTTCAACCCGTCGTTGCGCGCCTTGCCGCCGGTCCTCATCGTCCGCCCGCCTCCCGGTCCAGCCGCGGACTGGGTCCGGTCGAGCATCGCCTTCGCCCTCGACGCCGGGTCCGCGTCCCTCCCGGCGCCGGCGCCGACACGCTTGCCGGAGCTCCTGCTGGTCGAGGTGCTCCGGATCCACCTCGCCACGGCGCCCGCCGCCGAGCAGGGATGGATCGCCGCACTCCACGACCCGGTCCTCGCTCCGGCGATGGCGCAGATGCACAGCGCTCCCGGACGCAAGTGGACGGTTGCCGAACTGGCGGCGAGCGTCGCCGTTTCGCGATCGCTGCTCGACGAGCGATTCCGCACGGTGCTCGGGCGGTCACCGATCCGGTACCTGACGGACTGGCGGATGCACCTGGCCGACGAACTCCTCGCCAGCACCGACCTGGGCGTTGCGGCCGTCGCGCGGCGTGTCGGGTACGACTCGGAGGAGGCATTCAGCCGCGCCTTCAAGCGTCGCTACGGCTGCCCGCCGAGCGCCTGGCGCACCACCCGCTCACCCTGACGGCCACGGCTTCGCCGTCGCCGCGGTGCGGCCTCGCCCCCGTAGCGCCGCACCTCGTCAGAACGCGACACGACGGGGTGATGCCGGCCTCGACAGCAGCGTCGTGATCGCGGCGAACGACCGCAGCGCAGCGGTGCCGTCGCCGTACGGCGAAGGGATCGCTGCCAGCCGCTCCCCGAGTTGCCGTCCCCGCGCCAGCAGTTCCGCGATCCAGGCACCGACCAGCGGCCCCGGCGGCACCAGTTGTGCGAAGGTGCCGAGGATCTCAGGTCGTTCCGTCGAGTTGCGCACGACGAGTACCGGCCGCTTGAGGACGCTCGCCTCCTCCTGCACACCGCCGGAGTCAGACACCAGCAGCGCCGAGCCGGCGGCGAGGCTCAGGAAGTCCCGGTATCCGAGCGGTGCCAGCACGCACAACTTCGACAGCAACTCGCTCAGCCCGTGGACCTCGATGGAGTGCCGGGTGCGCGGATGCAAGCAGAGGATGACGGGCAGGGCGCACCGGCCGAGCTCGTCCAGGATCCCGGCGAGCGCCTCCGGATCGTCGACGTTCTCCGGCCGGTGCAGTGTGGACAGGACGTAGCGGCCCGGCTCCAGCCCGTACCCACTGATGACCGCTGTGCGCTCGTCCTCGGACGGGAGCAGTTCCTGGACGGCGTCCACCACCGTGTTCCCCGTCAACATGACGCGATCACCACCGATGCCTTCCGCGGCGAGGTTCGCGCGATTGGTCTCCGTTGGCGCGAGGCAGAGGTCGGCAAGGTGGTCGGCGACGATGCGGTTGTGCTCCTCCGGCATCGCGCGGTCGAAGCTGCGCAGGCCCGCCTCGACGTGTACCAGCGGGATCCCGCTGGCGTTCGCCGCGAGCGCACCGGCCAGTGCGGCGTTCGTGTCGCCGTGGACCACGACGACTTCCGGGGGATCGGCGCTGAAGTGCTCTTCCAGCAGCACCGTGGCGTCGCCGATCTGGGAGCCTCGTCGGCGGCCACCGACCTCGAGGCGGACGGTCGGCTCGCCGAGACCGAGTTGGCGCAGGAACCGACCGCTCAGGTCGTCGTCGAAGTGCTGCCCGGTGTGGATCAGCCGCCCGCGGTCACCCAGCAGTCGCACGAGCGGCATCAGCTTGATCATCTCGGGACGCGTCCCGAAGACGACCGCGATGCTCCGCCGCCTCAAGAGCCCGTCCACTCCCGCCCCTCCGTCGCTCGGGCGGCACGGTAGCCACCCGCCAGGCGGAGAACCGAAGTCCCTCGTCCCTGGTCGGCGGCGGATCGGTCGCCGACGAGCCGGACCGGCGCTCGACGACGGACAGTGGTCGAGTGGCCACGCTGCGCGATCGCGTTCGTGGTCCGCTCGAAGCCGGCCGCGCCTGCCGGTCGATCGCCGACCGAGGGACGATCGCGGCTGATCTACCCTCCCGCCACCCAGGCGGACGGGAGGCGGGCATCCGTGGCAACTCTCCTACCCTCGGATCAGGACGCCAGTGGCCGTTCGTTCGGCCGTGAAGAGCTGGAGCACGTCGCCGAGGTCTTGCGCAGCGGGACGCTGACGGCGACGAAGGGCTCGTTCTCCCGCCGGTTCGAGCAGGCCTTCGCCGACTGGCTCGGCGTGCAGCACGCCGTTGCGTGCGCGTCCGGTACCGCTGCCCTGCACACGGCGATCGCCGCTCTGGACCCGGAACCCGGTGACGAGGTGGTCACCACGGCCGTGACCGACATGGGTGCCATCGCGGCGATCCTCTACCAGGGCGCGATCCCCGTGTTCGCCGACGTCGATCCGGCGACACTCAACGTCACCGCCGACACGGTCGCGGCGCGTCTCTCCGAACGCACCCGGGCGATCGTCACGACGCACCTGTTCGGCAACCCGTGCGACATGGACGCCATCCTCGCCGTCGGCCGTGCCCACGGCATCCCCGTGATCGAGGACGCGGCCCAGGCGTACGGGGCACTGTCGCAGGGACGCCCGGTCGGTTCGCTGGGCGCCGCTGGATGCTTCAGCGCGCAGCAGGGTAAGCACATCTCGGCGGGCGAGGGGGGCGTCGTCGTGACCAACGACGACGCACTCGGGCGACGGATGCGCGTCTTCGTCAACAAGGCCTGGCCGTATGGCGAAGCCGATCCGGACCACGAGTTCCTGGCGCCGAACTACCGGATCACGGAGCTCCAGAGCGCGGTCCTCCTGGCCCAACTGGTGCGGTTGGCGGACAACGTGCAGCGACGCATCGACAACGCCGAGCGCCTGTCGAAGCTGCTCGCGGACATACCGGGCGTGACTCCGCCGGTCGTCGCGCCCGGGGACACCTGCTCGTACTGGCGCTACGCGCTGCGCGTCGACACCGAGGTCCTGCCCGGCGGTCCGGTCGAGCTCGCTCGGAGGCTGCGGTTCCATGACATCGCGTCGACGCCGCGCTACGTCGCCAAGCCGGCCTTCCGCTGCAAGGTCATCGCCGAGCAGGCCACGTTCGGCTCGAGCCGGTGGCCGTTCACGCTGGCCCGTCCGGAGGCACTCGACCACGCACCCGAGCGGTTCCCCGGGACGTTCGCCGGGCTCGACCAGGTCCTCGTACTCGGATGGAACGAGCGGATGACCGAGGAGCACGTCGACGTCATCGCCCGCGGGATCGGCGCGGCGATGTCCGCCGAGACAGCGTCGGAATGAGCACTCGGCTCGCGCTCATCGGCGCCGGCGCGATCGCCGGCGCCTACGCCGACGTCGTGACGGGCGTCGACGAGCTCGCCGCGATCGCGGTGGCAGATCCGCGCGCCGAGGCGGCTGTGGAGCTCGCGCAGCGAATCGGGTGCGTCGCGTTCGATCGTCCGGAGGATGTGCTGCAGCTGGCCCCGGATGCCGTCGTGCTCTGCACGCCGCCGGTCACGCACCCGCCATTGGCCGAGTACTTCCTCGACCAGGGCGTCGCCGTCCTCTGCGAGAAGCCGCTGGCGGTGGACGGTGACACGGCGGCTGCCATGGTCGCGACGGCGGAGCGTGTCGGCGTGCTGCTGGGCATGGCCACGAAGTTCCGGTTCTGCACCGACGTCGCCGTGGCCCGGGCGATGCTGCACGAGGGCCGGATCGGCCGGCTGCGCCTGGCCGAGGTCTCCTTCACCGCAGACGTGGACATGGCGCGCCGGTGGAACAGCGATCCGGACGTGAGCGGCGGCGGTGTCGTCATCGACAACGGGACGCACGCGGTCGACCTCGTCCGGTTCGTCGCCGGGACGATCTCGGAGGTCCTCGCCGTCGAACACGCTCGGCCCCCGGGATCCGCCGTCGAGCACACCGCCGTGTTGCATCTCCGGGCGGCGGATGCCGACGCGACGGTCGACCTGTCGTGGAGCATCGACAAGTCGCTGCCCGACTTCGTCCGTTTGTACGGCACCGAGGGCGAGATCCGCGTCGGCTGGCGGGCGTCTGCGTGGCGCGAGCGCGGTCATGACTGGCGGCGGATAGGAGCCGGCTACGACAAGCTGCCGGCAATGCGCGGCGCGCTCGCCCAATTCTGCCGTGCGGTCCGGGCACACGAGCCACTCACCGTCCCCGCGGCGGACGCCGTGGCCGCGGCGCGGGTCGTCGACGCCTGCTACGCGTCGATGCGGCACGGCGGCTGGGTGAAGGTTGCCGATCCCCTGTGACCGAGCGCGCCTCGTGAGCCGGGAAACCCGCATCCATCCCACGGCTCTGGTGGAGCCCGGTGTCGAGATCGGCGCCGGCTCGACGCTCTGGGACAACGTGCACGTCCGCGGCCCTGGAACCACGATCGGCGTGGAGTGCATCGTCGGGGGGAAGTCCTACATCGGTCCGGGAGTGGCGATCGGCGACCGGGTCAAGATCAACGCGTTCGTCTACGTGTGCACCGGCGTGACGATCGAGGACGGCGTGATGCTCGCCGCCGGTGTGACGTTCACGAACGACCGATACCCGCGGGCGACGACGCCGGACCTTGTCGCGCTGCTCCCGTCGACACCGACCGGGGACACGCTGGAGACCACCGTCCGCGCCGGGGCCACGGTCGGAGCGCGGGCCGTGATCGGCCCCGGCCTCGACGTGGGCCGATTCGCGATGGTCGCCATGGGGACGGTGGTCACCCGCTCGGTGCCGGACTTCCATCTCGTCGCCGGGCAGCCGGCACGTACGCTCGCCGCCATCGGGCGGGCCGGACACCCCCTGGTGCGCGCCGCCGATGGCCGCCTGCCCGACGTCGACGCCGTCACCTGCCCGCGCACCGGGCTGCGCTACCAGGTCGTCGACGACGTCGTCGTCGAACTGGATCTCCCGAGCTGATGGTCACCTCGGCGGTCATCGGTGGCGGCGTCCTCGGACTCGCCGTCGCTGCCCGCCTCCGTGAGCGAGGACAGGAGGTCACCGTCTTCGAGGCCGCGCCCCAGCTCGGAGGCCTCGCCGGCGCCTGGCAGGTCGGTGACGTGGTGTGGGACCGCCACTACCACGTGACGCTCGCGTCCGACGCGCGCACCCG
>DASZOG010000352.1:0-6691 GCA_035550895.1 Acidimicrobiales bacterium | reverse complement strand
CGGCGACGAGGGTCGCCGCCGTCGCGTGCGCGGCGCGTGCCTGGAGGAACGCTGAGCCCAGGGCGGCCGCCGCTTCCTTCAGCTCGTCGGCCGCGGCCCGCGCCGCCGCCACATCGCCGACCGCGAGCATGATCTCGGCGTAGGCGCCGAGCACCCGCGCCCGGAAGACGGGGCCCACCGCCTCGTCGAGCACGCGCCGGATCGACGCCGCAGCCGTGTCGGTCCGCCCCTGCGCCAGCCGCATGAGTGCCAGGCCCGGCTGGGGCTCGCAGCCGTGCTCGTTGGCGCGGCGGTAGGAGTCCTCGGCGGCGCCGAACTCGCCGCGGAGGCGATGGAGGTCGCCCTCCACGTAGTGGGCTCCCCCGAGCGTGAGGCTGTTGAGGGGTTCGGCCAGGCGTTCGCACGCGCGGTGGGCGGACTCCACCGCGTCGGACCAGTCCCCGTGCACGTGCATGACCTGCGCGCTGTGCAGCAGGCAGTTGCCCCGGTAAAGCACGAGGTCGGGGTGCTCGTGGCACCAGCGCGAGAACGAATCGGTCCAGGCACGGCAGCGGGACATGTCGAAGATCTCGGTACACGCGTCGATCACCGTGCAGTAGGCGTCGCCGACCCCGATCGGCGAGATCTCCCGGGCCTCTACCGAGATCATCGCCTCGTCGAGCAGCGCCACCCCCTCGGCGATCGCGCCGAGGTAGACGAGCATCCGGCCCTCGCCGATGCGCGCCAGGGTCATGAGCTCCTGGTCGCGGTAACGCGCGCCGACGGCGCCGGCACGCACGAACAGCTCGTGCGCACCGGGGTAGTCACCCGCGCCGAAGATCCGGCACACGGCCGAAGCGTTCGCGAGGTAGCCGACCTCGACACAGTCGACGCCGGCGTCGTCCAGGAGACGGCGTACCCGCTCGACCCACCCCGCACTGCGGCCGATGTCGCCCTTGAACCCCAGCGTCTCCGCCAGGCGGAGGCCGAACCTGGCCGCCCGCTCGACCTCGCCGGCCTGGGCGCAATTCCGGTGCGCCGTTGCCCACAGCTCGAAGGCGGTCTCGTCGCGGCCGGTCAGGTAGGCCGAAGTGGCGAATCGGTCGAGGTCCTCGATCGCGAGGTCGTGCACCGGCACCCCGTCGAGCAGCCGGCGCGTCGCGCTCCAGTCGTGACGCTCGAATGCCGCCCGAGCGTCGTCCATCGCTCGCCGCACCGCGCCAGTATCGCCGATGCGGCGCCACCGGCGCCCCGGTCCCGCCGAGCGCCGAGCGTTGCGGCCAGGCCCGTAGGTGGTTCTGCTGAGGCGTGCCGGCCGCGGAAATCGTTGGTTCGACCGACGCCGTGGTGTGCGCCGGGTTCGTACCGTCGCGTTCGACGGCCGATCGCCACCAGGAGGACGACATGACGGCACCTGCGATGATCCCGATCGACGACGGCACCGCCCAGGAGCTGAGCGAACGGCTGGCGGACGTGTTCCGCACCGGCAGGGTCAACGACGTGCTCGCCGACGACCTGTTCCTCGACGGCCACCCACCGCTGTGGCGGTTCCAGGTCCACGGACTTGACGCCTTCTCCGCGTGGCTCGGCGGCTACACCCCCGACGGTGCCGAGACGACGGTCGTGCGCACCATTCCGACCGCGACCGGCTTCGTCACCGAGTTCGTCGGCCGCCACGACGAGAACGGCGAGGACATGACCGACCGCAAGATCCTGCTGTGCGAGGTTCGTGGCGGCCAGGTCTGCGAGCTGACTGTCTATTGCAGCGGCGACTGGGATGCGGAGCTGCGGGCCCGCCACGCCGCCGAGGCCCCGATCATCCGACCCTGATCTTGCAGCACCGCGTCCTCAGCGCTGCGCTAGTGGGCGCTAGTCCTGCGCCACCGCAGGCGCGATCTCGTCGAGCGCGAGGGAGGCCCGCTCCTCGAGGACGGGCGCACCCTGGCGGCGGGCGATGTCACGCGCCCGGACCAGCTCGGCGGCCACGTCCTCGTCATCGGCGCCGCCCTGCGCCAGCAGGAGGGCGCGCAGGCGGTGCAGCTCCGCCGCGTGGCAGTAGTCGCGATCGCCGCTCTCGGCCAGTGCCTCGTCGATGGCCGCCACGCCGTCGTCGATCCGGCCCGCCCGCAGCAAGGCGTCGGCGAGGAGCCCGAGGAAGTACGGCAGGTCCATGCGGGCCCCCATGGCCCGGTACGCGTCGATCCCGGCGCGCAGCTCGTCGAGGCCCTCTGCGGTGCCCCCGAGCGCGGCCCGCGACCAGCCCCAGAGGATCTGCGCGATGGCGACGTGATGCGCGAAGCCCCGGGCGCGGGCCATCTCCAGCGCGGTCGCAGCGTGGTCCAGCGTCACCGTGGGTTCGTCCCGCAGCTGATGGAGGATCGCCGCCTGCTCGTGGGCGCTCGCGAGGCTGAACGCGTGGTCGGCGTCGTGCGCCAGCGCAAACGCATCGGCCATCAGGGTGTTCGCCCGCTCGCTCTCTCCGAGGTACCACAACGACAGCGCCCCCCACGTGAGGCAGCCGACGCCGGGGTTGTAGCCGTACCGTGCCTGGAGCTCCAGGTGCATATCCGGGTCGTAGAGCTCCCAGCCCGTCTCGGCGTGGGCCGTCGCCCGATCGAACCGGCCCTGGTGGAACAGGGAACACGCAAGCAGCTCGTGCGAACCCATGTGGTGAGCTGCGCGACCGCTGTCCTCGAGATCGAGCACCTGCTGCAGGACCTCGGCGGCGCGCCGGTACTCGCCGCGGCTCTCGTACATGCTGCCGAGCCCGTAGAAGATCGGCGGTAGCGCCCGAGCCGGATCGGCGGAGCGGCGGGCGAGCTCGTGGGCGCGCTCGTAGGCGGCCTCGACCTCGGGTGACGCCCAGCCGCGCGTGGCGATGAGCAACGGGCCGAGGATCGTTTGAAGCACGAGCTCGTGCTCGTGGCGCTCGGGCCCTTCGTCCATCGCCGCCACCAGGTCGAGGCCGACGCGGACATGCTCGAGTGCCTCCACGTGGGCGTTGCGGCCAATGGCGTGCTGCGCAGCCTGCGCGACGTGAGCGGCGGCGCGGGTCGCGTCCCGGCCGCGGATGAAGTGCATCGCCAGCTCGGTGGCATGTTCGGGAGCCGCAGCGCCATAACCGTCTTCCAGGCGGCGACCGATCTGCCGGTGGAGCCGGGCGCGGCGCTGGGGTGGCACCCGCCCATACACCACCTCCTGGTAGAGGTCGTGGTCGAACCGGAACACGGCGGTCACCGTGCCGTCGGGCCAGGTGTGCTCGGCGGTCGCGGTGACGAGCAGCGACCGGCGCGCGAGCTGGGAGCAGCGGGCCTCGCTCTCTTCCGGATCGATCCCCAGCGCTGCGGCCGTGGCTGCCGCCGAGAACTGCCGACCCGCGACGGCCGCGGCCTCGAGTAGTTCCCGGTCTGGGGCGGGGGCGCGCTCCAGGCGCTGCTCGATGAGCTGTCGGAGCGTTCCCGGGACCGTCGCCGCCAGCTCGCCCGTGTCGACCCTGGGCACGCACGTGTCGCCGTCGACGGCGATCAGCCCGAGCTCCAGCCACTCATCGACGAGGCTCTGCAGGTGAAGCGGGTTGCCGGCGGCACGGCGGTTGGCGAGGCCCATCAGCTCGGCCGACGGCTCCGCACCGCAGCGCCTCCCCACGAGCTCCGCAGCTGCGCCCTCGTCGAGCGGCGGCATCCTGACCTCGGTCAGAGCCCCATGGAGCCGAAGGTCGTGTAGCACGTCGAGCAGGCCGGACGTCGTCGCGCCCAGCTCCTCCGTCCGGCACGTGAGCACGACGAGCAGGCGGGCCACCGTGCGACGGCGACCGAGGGCGGCGAGGACGTCGACCGTCGAGGGGTCGCTCCACTGAAGGTCCTCGAGGACGAGGACCATTGGATCGACCGCGGCCAGGGCTTCGAGTGCCTCCACGATCTCCCGCAGCATCCGGTCCCGCGTGCTGCCGAGGACGCGACGTCGAAGCCCGTCGAACTCGTCGTCGGCCACCAGCCAGGGCATCTGCGCTAGCCACGTCGGGGCCCGGTCCGACAGAAGCTGGACCAGCGCCGGGCCGTTGGGCTGCGTGGCAGCTTCGGCGAGGGACTCGAGCAGCGGCAGGTAGGGCTCACCGGCCCCCCGATACTCGACACATTGCCCCGTCAGCAGCCGGAGACCGGCGCTCCGCCACTGTGCCGCCATGGCGTCGACCAGCAGCGTCTTCCCCACGCCGGGCTCGCCGCTGACGACGACCACACGTCGACCTCGACCCGTCACGACGTCTGCCATGCACCGAGCGAGCACCGCCTGCTGCGCCTCACGACCGAGCGCCGTCACGGCGGCGGGATCGTCTCCCGCCGGGCCGCCGCGCCCGTCCACGTCGGCGACGAACCGGTAGCCACGGCCATGCACGGTGCGGACGATGCGTTGGAGGCGCCCGTCGTCGCCCACCGCCCGCCGCAGGTTCTTGATGCGCGTCGTCAGCGTCGACTCCGTCACGAAGCGGGTCTTCCACACCTCGTCGAGGAGCTCCTCCTTCGCAACCACGCGATCACGGTGCTCGAGGAGGTAGACGAGCACGTCGTACACCTGGGGCTCGATGCCCACCAGATCGCCGTTCCGGCGGAGCTCGTAGGTATCGGTGTCGAGCTCGCACCCCGCGAACAGGTAGATCACGTCGAGTCCGACCCGCGCCCACGCTCCGCCACGGCGGCAACGGTAGGGCACGGCACCTTCGCGCACGGCACCTCCCCTCGATCCCGACGCTGGGTGGTCGCGACCGTCCGTTCCGTATGGTCCTCCAAGGTGGACCAGGCCGCGGGGCGCCCAGGCTTCCGCCGATCTCCACGCGCTCCCCACCCCGCCTCCAAGGTCTCGGCGCGGCGTTGGCGCAGAGTCGCAGGGCAAGCGGTCACACCACCGGAAGGAGACGACACGATGCCCAGCAGCTCCCACCGCCGTCATGACGTCGTCGTGGTCGGGGCACGGGCGGCGGGGAGCGCCACCGCGCTGCTCCTGGCACGGATGGGCCACGACGTGGCCGTGCTGGAGCGCGTCCAGTTCCCGAGCGACACGCTGTCGACCGACTCGATCTCGCGTAGCGGCGTCGTCCAGCTCTCCCGCTGGGGACTGCTCGATCGGGTTCTCGCCAGCGGCACTCCCGCGATTCGCCAGGTGACGTTCCACGCCGGCGGCGAGTCGGTCACGCTCTCCATCAAGCGGCACGCCGGGGTGGATCTGCTCGTCGCTCCCCGCCGCCGCGTGCTCGACACCATCGTCGCCGACGCCGCCGAGGCCGCGGGTGCGGTCGTCCGCTTCGGCGTCACGGTGACGGGACTCCGCCACGAGGGCGGCCGCGTCGTCGGCGTGACAGCCCGAGACGCAACCGGCGCCCCGTTCGAGCTCGATGCCCGGTTCGTCGTCGGGGCCGATGGGCTGCGCTCGCGCGTGGCCCGGTCGGTCGGCGCATCGATCGATGTGGCCGGGCACTCCGACGGCGCGACGCACTACGCGTACTACGCCGGGCCGGAGTGGCGGGGCCACGAGTTCTTCCTGGCCGACGGGAGCTTCGCCGGCGTGTTCCCCACCAACGACGGCGAGGCATGCATCTGGGTGTGCAGCCCCGCACATCACGCCGCCGGGATCCGCCGGCGCGCCCCATCGCTCGCCGGCGCGTTCGACGAGATGCTCGGGGAGGCCGCTCCCGACCTCTCGGGGCGGCTGCGAGGGGCGCGCCGCACCTCGCCGGTCCGCGGGGCCAGCCACCTGCCCAACCAGGTGCGGCAGGCCTTCGGTCCGGGCTGGGCACTCGTCGGCGACGCCGGCTACCACCGCGACGCCATCACCGGCCACGGCCTCAGCGACGCATTCCGCGATGCCGAGCTGCTGGCGGTCGCCCTCGACGGTGCCCTGCGGGGCGAGCTGTACGAGGCGGCAGCCCTCGCCGGATATCAGCGCCAGCGCGACGAGGCGATCCGGGAGATATTCGGCATCACCTGCGCACTGGCGCACTACCCCCCGGTGGCGGAGTTCGTCGCGCTCCAAAAGCGCCTGAGCCGCGCCATCGAGGCCGAGGCGGCGTCGCTCCGGGCCCGCCCAGTTCCCGGCCAGCGCCAGCTGGCGGTCGCCTGATCCGCAACGGACAGGCATTGACAACCACCAAGGAGAGAAGCGACATGACCATCACCGAGAGCAACCCTGCGACGCGCAACGGCGTCGACACCGCCACCCTGTTCGGGACGATCGACGCCGTGAAGGCGGCGCCCCAGGCAGCCAAGTTCCAGTTCCGGGCCCGAAACGAATGGATCAGTGGCACACACAACCGCAGCACCGTCGACGGCTTCTTCGGCGTCGGCGAGGAGCGGTCCCACGAGCGCACGTGGGTGTTCGATGCCGACCACCCGGCGGTGCTGGTCGGCCACGACAACGGCCCCACGCCGGTCGAGTTCGTGCTCCACGCCCTCGCCGCCTGCCTCACCGCCGGCCTGGCCAACATCGCCGCCGCACGCGGCGTGAGGCTGACCGAAGTGCGGTCGACCGTGGCCGGCGACATCGACCTCAACGGCGTCCTCGGCCTCGATCCCGCCGTGCGCAACGGCTACGAGCAGATCGCGGTGCGGTTCACGGTCAAGGGCGAGGCACCCGCCGAGAAGCTGCGTGAGATCGTCGAGCAGTCGCGGGCCCGCTCGGCCGTCTACGACATCATCACCAACCAGGTGCCCGTCAGCATCGA
>DASZOG010000351.1:0-2123 GCA_035550895.1 Acidimicrobiales bacterium | reverse complement strand
GCGCCGGTGAAGGTCGAGATCGTGAAGTCGGCCCAGTCAGCCGGGTCGTAGGTGAACGTCGGGTAGGTCTGCGTCGGGACCGGAGGAAGCGTGTAGTTCGGGTACCTGGTTCCACCGACGGCGAGGCCGGCACCGATCGTGCTGCCCGAGTAGGCGTCGCCGCCCACCGACGCCGAGTTCGAGCCGTTCGCCGGTCCGCTGTTGCTCCGCAGGTCGCCGTCGACCCGCGTGCTGTTGCTCATCGAGATCGAGTTCAAGGTCCACAGGCCGCCGTGGATGTGCGCGCTGTTCGTCAACGTCGCCGACCCGTTCGGGACGTAGACGTTCCCTCGGATCTCGGTGCTGTTCCCGATCGTCAGGTTCCCCGTGAGCACGTAGACGTTGCCGTCGTTGCCGTTGAGCCCGTAGATGTCGAAGTTGTTCGAGAAGGTCGCCCCGTTGTTCGACATGATCGCGGAGCCGGTTCCAGCGTAGATCGGGCTGAGCCGGGCGAACGTCTCCATCTGGCGCGGCACCCCGCCCTCCGACGTGCCGGTCGACGACACCTTCACGTACTCGGGGTAGTTCTCGTTGGAGAAGGTCGCACAGTCCATCACGGTCGTGCCGTCGGACGCGTAGAACGTCGCTTCGGCCGTGAAACTCGCCTCCGACGGCCCGGACTTCAGGGTCTCGGTCCTCGCGGCGCAGTCCAGCGTCGCCAGCGGCGTCGTCTGCAGGTCCTCCCACCATGCCGCCGTGCCGGCCTCGGCGGCGTTGACCGAGGTGAGGCGACGACGGTCCATGCCGCTCGTGTCCAGGGAATGGATCGATTGCGCGACGACGATCGTCGAGAGCATGAGGACCACGAAAGCGACCATCAGCGAGACCACCAGGGCCATGCCTCGCTCGTCGCCGTGGATCGCCTGGAGCCTGCGGATCATGGTTTCGCCTTTCGTTCCGTCATCGTCAAGCCGTCATGTCTGTCGGAAGGTCCTGGCACACGTTCGACGGGTAGCCGAACGAGGTGTTCCTGCCGGTCAGCGACGCCGTGAAGGACTGGGTCGCGGTGGGGTCGTGGTCGAGATTGGCGTTCGCCTCGATCGTGACGGTCACGGTGCGGCCGGCGGGATCGAGCGCGAACGCTGGCGTGTCGGTGTCCCGGTTCACGACCCCCTCGGCGACCACGCGCCAGTCCGTGGCGTCGTCGGGTTCCTGCACGGGCCAGTGCCGATAGAGCAACCGACGTTGGTCGTCGATCAGCCACAGCGCGCACCGCGGCTGGTCCGACTCCTGATACTTCGTCTGCGTGTACACCCGGAACATGAAGCTCTCGGCGTCGACGTCGAACGGTTGCACGATCTCCGACTCCGAGGCCGGGTCGTACAGCAGGTTCCCCGAGCGCACCTGACGATCCAGGTCGGCGAGCGCCAGCCGGGCCTGGTCGTTGATGCGGTTGCGGACGTCCTCGCTCACGACCGCCTGCTGCATGCTCGCGAGCGTGGTCGTGAACACGAGCATCACGATGCCGAGGATCGCCGTGGCGATCATGACCTCGACGAGCGTGATGCCACGCTCGTCGCTCAATCGGGACCGCACGAAGGTGAAGATCCGCGCCATCATCCAGCCTCCGGTGGCGGTCCGTAGATGCCGCTCGTCAACAGCGTTCCCGGGTCGACCGTGACGACGAGGTCGATCTCCTTGGCGCCGTTCACGCGCAGCTCGTAGTCGAACGTGATCCGGATCGGCTGCACCGTGGACCCCGTCTCGAGCTTGATCTGGCTGCTCACCGGGTCCGTGGTATGGGTCGGGTCCGGCACCTGCGCGTGGGTGATGCCGGTGATGCCCGACGCCGCGTTGACCGATACGAACCATTGCACGGTGTCGCCGTCGACGGTCGCGCTCTTGGAGCAGGTGAACGAGAGCGAATCCAGGCTGGGGTCGGTCACGGACAGGCTGGCGTAGCTCTGCGTCGCGGAGTCGTAGTAGCTGAACGTGCCGCCGTCGATCGAAGCCGTCGGCGCGGTCGCCGTCTGCTCCCCCGCATACGTCCGGGCGGAGTCGGCGTAGCCGGTGAGCCGCATGCAGTAGTTCTCCGCATCGGTGTCGGTCGCCGACATCCCCGTCAGCGGCGTCATGCCCGAGGT
>DASZOG010000350.1:0-10247 GCA_035550895.1 Acidimicrobiales bacterium | reverse complement strand
GACCGCTGCAGCGGTCGGCGGGTGGCGCCGAGAACGGAGGGGCCTGCCACCGGAACGCCGGGACGCGTGACGGTGCGCTGGAGGATCCCCTCGGTGACCGGACCCGCCGCCCGCCGGGACGGCTAGCGGAGGGCGCGGCGGAGGAGCTTCCCACCGACGTTGCGCGGCAGCGTGTCGACGAACATCACCTTCGTCGGGCACTTGTACCGGGCGAGGTTGTCCGCGCAGTGGGCGATCACCGTCTCTTCGTCGAGGTGGACCCCGGGCGAACAGACCACGAACGCCTTCACCGCCTCCCCGGTGTGCGGGTGGTCGACGCCCACGACGGCGACCTCTTCCACCCCGTCGAGCGCCCCGATCACCTCCTCGACCTCCGCCGGGTAGACGTTGAATCCCGACACGATGATCAGGTCCTTGGCCCGGTCGACGATGTACAGGTACCCGTCCTCGTCGGCGACGGCGATGTCGCCGGTGTGCAACCAGCCGTCGCGCAGGACCCGGGCCGTCGCTTCCGGATCGTTCCAGTAGCCGGCGAACACGTTCAGCCCACGAACCAGGATCTCGCCCGCGTCCCCCGCGAGCACCGGATCGCCATGGCCGTCGACGAGGCGGACCTCGACGCCCTCGAGCGCCTTGCCGACCGAGCCGATTCGCGGCTCGATGCCGGTCGACGTCGTGACCACCGGTGACGCCTCGGTCAGGCCGTAGCCCTCGCGCAGCACGAGCCCGAAGCGCTCGCGCAACTGCTCGGAGGCCTCCGTCGGCATCTTCGACGCGCCGCTCAGCGCCAAGCGCAGCCGGCCGAACGCCTCGGCCGGCGCATCGCCGAACTGCGCCCATGCGACCCACATCGGCGGCGCGCCGGGAACGACGGTGACCCCCCGCTCGACGATCGTCTCGAGCGCCGTCGCCGGGTCGAAGCGCTGCACCAGCACGACGGTCGCGCCGCACGCCAGGCTCAGCCCGAGCACGACGTTCAGGCCGAAGATGTGGTGCAGCGGCAGGACGCCGAGCACGACGTCGTCCGGCCCGAGCCGCTGCGGCTGGGACATGCTCTGGTCGAGGTTCGCGCGGAGGCTGCCGTGGGTGAGCATCGCCGCCCGCGGGCTGCCCGCGGTGCCGGACGTGAACAGCAGCGCGGCGAGGCAATCGGGCGGCACGTCGACGACATCGGTCGCGCTCACCGGACCGGCGAGCAGCTCCTCGAGCGTGTGCGCGCCGCCGACGTCGTGCCCCTCGGTGGCGATGACGTTGCTGATCGCTCCGACGACGCTCGGGTGGATGTCGAGCCACGCCGCCCTGGCGACCGGATCGACCACCGCGGCCACGGGCCGCACGGCGGCCAGTTCGCGTTCGAGCTCGGGACCGGGGCTGGTCGGGTTCAGCGGCACGGCCGCCGCGCCGAGCCCGATCGTCGCCAGGTAGGTGACCACGAAGCGGCGGTCGTTGCCGAGGACCATGGCGACGCGATCGCCCGTGCGCACGCCGAGCCCGGCGAGCGCCCCGCGCAGCGCGCCGACCTGCTCGCGCAGCTCGCCGTACGTGGTCGGGCGACCCCGGCTGAACAGCGCGACACGCTCCGCTGGGTGCGCGTCGATGATCGTCGCGAGGTTCACCCCGTCTCCCTGGCTCGTGTGTCCCGGCGACGGTAGTGGTCGGGGAGTGCGCAGAGGAATCGGAGCCGGCGAGACGGGTGCGCCCGATTCCTCAACGCGCTCCCAACACGTCAGGCGAGGAAGAGCAGCTGTACGACGCCGGCCACGACGATGGCCAGCAGCAGCAGGCCGAGCGTGAGCGTCGTCGCCGGGCGCATCGGGCGTCGACACTACCGACGGAAGGTGACCGAGACCGAAGCCGGCGCGGTGGCGCGTTCGTCCACCGGCGCCAGGGTCACCAGGTCGCCGGCCGCCAAGCCCAGTTCGGCAGCCGCCGAGCGGCGGGCGAGGCACACGGACCACAGCCCGTACGAGTCGACGATCAGGCCGACCGCGCCCGGTGTGATCTCGTCGTACGTCGTGGCCCGCCGCGCCACACGTGCCTGGTCCCCGCCGTCCCATTCGATGCGGACGTGATCTCCCCACGACGCCAGCTCGTCGGGCCCGACGTTGAGCTGCACGTTGCCGAAGCGATCGACCCACAACGCTTCGCACACCAGCTTGCCGTCCTCCTCCCGGGGGAGCGGGACGACTCCGGGGAGAAGCGCAGCGGGGTCGAGCGGCTCGCCGAGCTCCTCGAGCGGCACGCCGTTGCACAGGTGGGCGGCCACCGGCCCGAACACGTCTCGGCCGGCGAACGTCGCGCTCGGTTCGCCGAGGTGGTACTCGGCGCGAGTCAGCTCGACCGCCCGATCGGCCCCCCCGGCCATCGCCACGGCCGGCGCCAGCAGGCCATTGTCCGGCCCGACGAGCACACCTTCGCCTCCGGCCACGTGCACGGCGACGGCACGCCGGTCGGTGCCCACACCCGGATCGACCACGGCGAGGACCACACCTGCGGGGACGTACTGGATCGCCCGGGCGAGGGCGAGCGAGCCGGCCCGCACGTCGTGCGGGGCGATCTCGTGTGTCAGGTCGAGCACTGTCACGTGGCGGGCGATGTCGCGGATGACCCCCTTCACCACGCCGACGAACTCGTCGGCGTTCCCGTAATCGGACAGGAAGCTCACGGTGTCGTACCGCGCGGCCATCGCGCCCGAGGCTACGGCGCTGCGGTCATCGGACCGCGAGGCTGCGCGAGCACGGCGTCGGTGGCGAAGAAGTGGTTGGATCCCAACCGCTTCTTCGACACGTCGGCGCGCCGGTGCGTACAGGGTGGTACTGCCGTGTGGATTCGGCGCGCCGGCCGTAACCTGCGCCCATGGCAGGTCAGGTCACCGTGGGGCGCCTGGCCGGGATCCCGGTCCGCGTGCACTGGACGCTGCTCGCCGTCGGAGCGCTGTTGTGCATGGGCCTTGCCGAGGGTGTCCTCCCGAGCGCCGAGCCGGCGGTGACCACCACGGTCGCCTGGCTGGCCGCCGGGCTGACGACGATCGTCTTCTTCGGCTCGATCCTCGTCCACGAACTGGCGCACGCGCTGACGGCGCGGCACTTCGGCGTGCAGACCGAATCGATCGAGCTCTGGGCCCTCGGCGGCCTGGCACGGCTGCGCGACGAGGCACCGTCGCCGAAGGCCGACGCGCTCACCGCCGGGGCCGGCCCGCTGACGAGCCTCCTCCTCGGTGCCGGCTTCATCGGCGCGGCGTACGGCGCAGCCGCGCTCGACACGAGCGATCTGCTGATCGGCGCGATCGGCTGGTTGGGCGTCGTCAACGTGTTGCTCGCCGTCTTCAACCTGCTGCCCGGCGCGCCGCTCGACGGCGGCCGCTTGCTGCGGGCGTGGCGGTGGCGGCGGACAGGCGATCGGCTGCGCGCGACGGACGACGCGGCCCGCGCCGGCCAGTTCCTCGCCTGGGTCGTGATCATCGTCGGCGGGTGGGGAGTGCTCAGCGGCTGGGGATCGCTGTTCCTGCCGCTCACCGGAGTGTTCCTGCTGATGGCCGCGAAGGCAGAGCAGGTCGGAGTGCTCGCCGAGTCGCGGCTGGAGGGAGTCACCGTCGGTGACGTGACGTGGTTCGGCGTCGCCCGCGCCAGCGACGATGTCGACGCGGAGACGATGCTCTGGCAGCGCGACCGTCTGGGCGCTCCGCGGCTCGTGGCGGTGGAGGATCGGCAGGGGGCGATCTCCGGGCTCGTCACCGAGGACCAGCTGCTGAGCATCCCCGAGAGCCGCCGCCCCCTCATCCGCTTGTCGCAGCTCGTCGTGCCGATGTCGCGCGTGGTGCGGGCCGCGCCGGAGGAACCTCTCGTCGCCGCGCTGCGGCGGACGACACCGCTGTCCCCGTGGATCACGGTGTGGGGCGAGGGCCGCCTCGTCGGCGTCGTCCTGCCGGATGCGGTGCGCAAACAGTTGCAGGATCGCGGCCTCGCCGTCTGACGCGAAGCGGGGCTGGTGCCGACCCCCCGACGGCACCAGCCCCACCGGCGCAGCCCTGGACGGGCGCGTCACCCGCCCGGTCGAGGACCGAACGGTCGGCTTGGTGTGGCACCGGTCACCCGGACCACGGTCGAACGGTAGACGATTCGTGACGCCGCTGAAAAGGGTCGCTGCGCAGTTTCTGACTCTGAAACGCGATTGGCACGCAGCGCGCGCCGTTCCTTCACCGAACCGTGCCGAGCTGGCGCGACCGCTCTGTTGCGGATGCAACCGCGTCCACGAACGCGGCACGCACACCAGCCCGCTCGAGCACCTGCAAGCCGGCCGCCGTGGTCCCCGCCGGTGACGTGACCTGGGCCCGCAGCGCGGCCGGGCTCTGACCACTCTCCGCGAGCAACGCGGCAGAGCCAACCAGCAACTGGACGACGAGGGACTCCGCCACAGGTCGGGTCAGCCCGGCGAGCACGCCCGCATCGATCAGCGCTTCGGCGAGGAGGAAGACGTAGGCCGGGCCGGACCCCGACAGTCCGGTGACCGCATCGAGGTCGGATTCCTTGACGCGGACGACCGTGCCGACCGCGCGCAGGATGCCCTCGGCCCACGCCATGTCGTCCTCACTCGCCGTCGTCCCGGCGGCGACAGCCGACGCGCCCTGCCGCACGAGGGCCGGCGTGTTGGGCATCGCCCGGATGACGCCGACGTCGTGGCCCGCCAGTTCCTCGATTCGTCCTGTGCTGACTCCCGCGGCGATGGACAGCAACCGCCGCACACCCGCCGCGCGCGCCGCTCGCACCGCCTCCGGGACGTCGGCGGGCTTGACGGCGACCACCGCCGCGGCGATCGGCCCCTCCGGCTGCGAGGCGACGGCGACGCCCGCCAGCTCGTCGGCGAGCACCTTCCGCCTGCCCTCGACGGGTTCGACGACGAGGAGCTCGGCGGCGTCGGCCCACCCCCGCGCGAGCAGGCCCTGCGTGAGCGCCGTGCCCATGTTCCCTCCGCCGAGGATCGCCAAGCGGTACGTCATGCGCGCACGTTACGGCGAGCCGGATGGGGCGCGACCGATCTTCCCCAAGCCCGGAGGCGACGCCACCCGGCTCCCTCCGCACCGTGGGAGCGACGACCAACCGGCGGCAACGCGCAAGTGCGCTACGTGTCGCGAGCGGCGAAGCGGGACGCGAAGCCGATCCGCAGCAGGCTGCGGAACCACCGTTCGACGTAGGCGTACACGGAGCCGAGGACGCGGTCGAGCTCCGCTTCCCCGACAGCGGCGAGCGGCAGCTCGCCGCGAAGGAACACGGCGTTCTCCGCGCCGATCGAGAAGTGGGCGCCGACGAGGCGGTCGTTGTGCCGGAGCAGTTGCTCGTACAGCTCGCGCTCCTGCTCCTCCGGCGCGGGCATGACGTACGTTTCGTAGCGCAGCGTGCGCTGGCCGAGCGTGAGCCAGACCGTCGTGAAGTCCTTGTCGTCTCCGCGCATCCGCACATACCACCGACGCTCCGCGGGCCCGACGTCCTCCGGCGCGGCGTGGTCGACCGCCTCGACCGTGGGGTGCTCCGCCTGGAAGCGCGCCAGCCACGTGTCGATCTGCGCTGCGAGCGCGTCCACCGCTGTCGCGTCGTGCAGTTCGCTCACGGCGTCGGTCGCTGCCTCAGCCGCACTGGACGAGCGTGCGCGCGCTGACATCGGCGTACACCCGCCGCAGCCGGGCAGCAGCAAGTGACCACGTGTACTGCCTGGCTCGCGCCGCGCCGTGGGTCGCCATCTGCGCCGCCAGCAGCCCGTTGTCGAGGATCTCCGTCGTGTACGCGGCGAATGCGTCGGGGTCGCGTCCCGGGACGAGGAAGCCCGAGTGGCCGTGGTCGACCAACGTCAGGAGACCTCCGACTGCGGACGCGACGACCGGGACACCGCACGCCGCGGCCTCGAGCGCGACGAGCCCGAAGCTCTCCGAACGGCTCGGCACGAGCACGACGTCGGCGGCCCTGTAATAGGTGGACAGCAGGTGGTGCGGCTGTGGAGGGACGAAGCGCACCTGACCGCGCACGTCGAGCTCGTCGACGAGAACCTCCAGCTTCTCGACCTCGTGGTCGCCGTCGGCACCACTCGCGCCGCCGACGATGGCGAGCAGCGCATCGGGCCGATCGAGGGAAGCCAGCGTGCGCACCGCGACGTCGGCGCCCTTCAGCGGCTGGATGCGACCGACGAAGAGGAGCACCGGCGCGTCGGACGGCAGGCCCAATGCCCACCGCGCGCCGCCCTGGTCGCCCGGCGCGAAGAACGCGTGCTCGACGCCGGGCGCGACGATCTCCACCCGACCCGGCGGATCGCCGTGGTGCCGGCGGAACTGCCGCTCCTCCTCCGAACAGCTGACGCAGATCGCGTCCGCGCAGCCGATGATCTCCAGCTCGGCCCGTTCCCGGCGCACGGGCTCGAGGTCCCCACCCTCGGCCTTGACGCGGGCGAAGGTGTGGAACGTGCAGACCAGCGGGACGTCGAGTTGGTGCTTCAGCTGGTGCCCCGCCATGCCCGACAGCCAGTAGTTGGCGTGCAGCACGTCGGCCCCAGGGCCGCGCAGGAGATGGTCGCCCACGGCGGCGGTGAACTCGCCGACGACGCCGGGCAGCTCCTCCTTCGACATTTCGGGTGGACCGGCGTCGACGTGGACGACACGGAAGCCAGGCTCGACCGCCACCTCGTCAGGAAGGCCAGGATCCCAGCGACGGACGTAGGTCGTCGTGTCCACGCCGGCCTGCGCCAGCGCCGAGGACAGCTCGCGCACGTAGACGTTCATCCCGCCGCTGTCGCCGACTCCCGCCTGGGCGAGCGGCGACGAGTGCATCGAGAGCATCGCCACGCGCAGCACGGGATGTGTCAACCGTTCTCGTCGGCGGTCGATTCCCGCGCCGTGGTGCGGCCGTGCTGCCCCCGGAAGCTCTCGTAGACGGTGAGCAGCGTGTGCTTCTGGTCGGCCGTCAGCTGCGGGTCGGCGGCGATCGCGTCGGCCACTGACGGCCGATCGGCTCCGTCGAGGATGCCGGCCCGGACGTACAGCGACTCGGCGGAGAGGCGCAGGGCGTGGGCGATCTTGCGCAGGCTCTCCGCCGACGGGTTCCGCAGCCCGCGCTCGATCTGGCTCAGGTACGGGTTGGAGACGCCGGCCAGATCGGCGAGCCGGCGGATCGACAGGCTCGCCGTCTCCCGCTGCTCACGGATGAACTCGCCCAGCTCGGCGAGCCGCTGCTCCACCCCGTGGCGGACGTCCGCCATCGACTCAACCCCCGGAGACGGGAGGCAGCACAGCCACCTCGTCCGCGTCGTTCACCGCGGTGTCGCCCGCCGCGGGCTCGCCGTTGACCCAGATCCGGCACGTCCCCAGCACGTCCGCGAACGCCGCGCCATAGCGGTGCGTCGCGCCGGCGAGCACATCGGCGACGGTCGCACCGTCGACGACGTCGCGGCCCGTGCCGGCGGCCTCCCGGGCCGAGGCGAACAACCGCAATCGAGCCACCCCAGCAGGGTACCGCCGGCTCTGGCCGCTCCTTCTGGAGCGCAGGGCGTTCGGAACCCCGTAGCCTGGCCGTCCGGGCCTGCGAGGAGGGTCACCGATGTTCTTCGGGCGAGAGAAGTCGCGGATGGTCGAGCCGGCCGACGCCCTGCCCGGGCGCACCGACAGCTCGATGCCGGTGCCCGACCGCCACGTGGTGCTCGGCAACCCGCTGACGCCACCGTGGCCCGCAGAGCACGACGTCGCGGTGTTCGGCATGGGCTGCTTCTGGGGCGCTGAGCGCGTGTTCTGGGAGTCGCCCGGCGTGTGGACGACCGCTGTCGGCTACGCCGGTGGCTACACACCGAACCCGATCTACGACGAGGTGTGCTCCGGGCTGACCGGCCACGCCGAGGTGGTGCTGGTCGTGTTCAACCCCGCGCTCGTCAGCTACGAGCAGGTCCTGCGCGCGTTCTGGGAGAACCACGACCCGACGCAGGGCATGCGCCAGGGCAACGACCTCGGCACCCAGTACCGCTCGGTGATCTTCGCCGCCGACGACGAGCAGCTGGCCGCGGCGGAGTCGAGCCGTGAGGCATACGAGAGCCGCCTGCGCGAGGCGGGCTACGGCGCCATCACCACGGAGATCCGCCCGGCGACGGAGTTCTTCTACGCCGAGCCGTACCACCAGCAGTACCTGGCCAAGAACCCGAACGCCTACTGCGGGCTGGGCGGCACCGGCGTGTCCTGCCCGGTCGGGCTCGTCACCAGCGACTGACCGCTCGGCGCCTCCGCTCCCAGCTCGGCGCGGATCGCGTCGCCATCGGCGTCGCGCCGACGTCCAGGCCAGTCGAGCCGTCCGGGCGTGGCGGACAGCCGCGCCACGAGGCCCTGCATCGGCACGCCGCCGACGTCGGCGATCGCGGCGCGGGCGCGGAAGTGCGGATCGGCGGCGATGCCCGCCATGTCGAGCACGGGACCGATCGCCGCCTCGGCCTCCTCGAACGCGGCGAGCACCTCGTCGAGCGGGCGGGCGCCGATCCACCGTGCGGTGAGCGCGTCGAGCTCCTCGCGATGCTCGACGCGGCCGGCGAACGTCGTGAAGCGCTCGTCGTCGCCCACGCCGAGCAGCGACATCACTCTCGCCGCGACCGAGTCGGACGACGTCGAGATCGCCACCCAGCTGCCGTCGGCGCAGCGGTACGTGCCGCGGGGCACGGTGTACGGCAGCGCGCTGCCGAGCCGCGGCTGCAGCTCGCCGGTCAGGGCGTAGACGCTGATCAGCGGGCCCATCATCTGGAACAGCGACTCGAGCAGGCTGACGTCGACGACCTGCCCGGCGCCGCTGTGTACAGCGACGAGCGTGGCGAACGCGGCGACCAGGCCGGTGACCTCGTCCGTGAGCGCGATCGGCGGTAGGAGCGGTGGGCCGTCGGGCTCGCCCGAGATCGCCGCGTACCCAGACATGCCTTCGGCGACCGACGCGAAGCCGGGGCGCGACGCGTACGGCCCGTCCTGGCCGAAGCCGGTGACCCGCGTCAGGACGAGCCCGGGGTTCCGCCGGTGCAGCTCGTCCGGTCCGAGTCCGAGCCGCTCGAGCGTGCCCGGGCGGAAGTTCTCCACCGCGACGTGCGCCCGGTCGAGGAGCCGCAGCAGCACCTCCCGGTCGGCGTCGTCCTTCAGGTCGAGCGCGATCGTGCGCTTGTTGCGGTTGACGACCTTCCACCACAGGCCCTCGCCGTCGCGCGGATCCCGCCAGGCCATGTTCCGCAGCGAGTCGCCGGCGCCGGGACGTTCCACCTTGACCACGTCCGCACCGAAGTCGGCGAGGTAGCGAGCGCAGTTCGGTCCGGCGATCACCGTGGACAGGTCGACGACGCGCAGGTCGGCGAGCGGCAGCGTCATCGGCCCCTCGCCCACGCCGCCAGCCGGCGGCACGCCTCGGCGATGTCCGCCTCTGCGCCGGCGTACGAGAAGCGCGCGAAGCGGTGGCCGCGTTCGAGGTCGAAGTCGACGCCGGGTGTCGTCGCTACGCCGAGCTCGTCGAGCCACTGACCACACAGCGCGAGGGAGTCCAGGATGCCTGACGCGTCGAGCAGGTGGCCGACGTCGGCGTAGACGTAGAACGCGCCGTCGCTGTCGGCGGCGCGGGTGATCCCCGACTCGGCGAGGCCATCGAGCAGCACCGTGCGGTTCCGCGCGTAGCGCGCCACATGGCCGTCGAGCTCCTCCGCGCAATCGAA
The DNA here is from genome assembly GCA_035550895.1 of Acidimicrobiales bacterium. GTDB lineage: Bacteria > Actinomycetota > Acidimicrobiia > Acidimicrobiales > Ilumatobacteraceae > DASZOG01. Next base: position 548 of record DASZOG010000350.1, on the reverse strand, counting down.
TGCCGCCTGGGCAGCGACCTGCGCGAGAGCCGGCGCGCAGATGTACAGGTTCTGCTGCAGCCGTTCCAGCGCCGGGACGATGTCGGCCGGAGCCACGATCCAGCCGAGCCGCCAGCCGGTCATCGAGAAGTACTTGGAGAAGCTGTTCAGCACGACCGCCTCGGGCGCGACGGCGCGGGCGCACGTGGCGCGACCGGTGAACGTGAGGCCGTGGTAGATCTCGTCGGACACGAGGCGCGTTCCGGTCGCGGCGCAGTGCGCCCCGAGCGCGGCCAGCGCATCCGAGGTGAGCATCGTCCCTGTCGGGTTCGACGGGCTCGCCACGACGAGGCCGTCCAGGTGCCCGGCGCGGGCGACGAGCTCGGGTGTCGGCGCCCAGCGCGTGTCCGGGCCGACCGGGATGGACACCGGTTCGACATCGAGCGCGAGCAGCGTGTTGCGGTAGCACGGATAGCCAGGCGAGACGACTCCGACACGTTCGCCGGGGTCGAAGCAGGCGAGGAACGTGAGCACGAAGCCCGCCGACGCCCCCGCGGTGACGATGACCT
>DASZOG010000349.1:0-5269 GCA_035550895.1 Acidimicrobiales bacterium | reverse complement strand
GAGACGCCCGCAGACGTGCTGCTCGCAGATCTCGCCCGCGACGTCGCCGACCGCGCGGCGCGCCGCAGCGGGCGGGAGATCACGGTGGTCGAGCAGGGTGACGGTGCGCCAGTGACCGTGCGGCCGCAGATGGTCGAGCGGGCCATCTCGAACCTCGTCGACAATGCCGTCAAGTACAGCCCGGCCGGCACACCGGTCGAGATCGCCGTGGACGGAGGCCGGCTGGAGGTGCGTGACCGTGGGCCGGGCATCGCCGAGGAGGACCAGCCGCACGTCTTCGACCGCTTCTACCGGTCGACCGCGGCGCGCGCCGAACCAGGATCGGGACTGGGCTTGGCGATCGTCGAGCAGATCGTGCGCCGCCACCACGGCGCGGTGTGGGCCCGGAACCAGGTGGGCGGAGGGGCGGCGGTGGGCTTCGAGTTGCCCATGGCCGGCCGAGCCGATTCGCGCGCTTCTTACACGGCTCTCGGGGAGCGCTTACAAGAGAGCCCGATCATCGGGACGCATGGATGAGCAACTGCAACCCCAGAGCGCCGGATCACCTCGCCGTGACCGGAGACTGATCGTGCCCGCCGTGTTCGTCGCCGCGCTGGTCGGCGGCGGCGTGGCCGGCCATGTCCTCGGTGGCCCGTCGGTGTCCGCCGCACTCCAGAGCGACGACACGACGACGGAAGCGAGCGAGGAGACGACCACCGAGGCCGCGGACGAGACGACGACCACGGAGGCGCCTTCGGCCACGACCGACGGGTCGACCGAGAGCGACTCGGCTGCGGGCTCGGCGACCGACTGCGGTCCCGCCGGTCCCGGCGGCCGCGGTGGTCCCGGGGGTCCAGGCGGCCGCGGCTTCGGGCACCTCGCCGACCTCTCCGTCGCCGCCGACGCGCTCGGTGTGACGGAGGACGAGCTCCGTGAGTCCCTGCAGGGTGGGAGCTCGATCGCCGAGGTGGCCGACGCGCAGGACGTGGAGGTCGAGACGGTCATCGATGCGCTCGTCGCAGCCGCGCAGGCCGAGCTCGACGAGCGGGTGGCCGCCGGGGAACTGGACGAGGAGCGGGCCACCGCGATCGAAGCCGAGCTGGTCGACCGGATCACCGCGAAGGTGAACGGCGAGTTCCCGCCCGGTCCCGCCCGGCCGGGCTCCGAGGACGAGCAAGACGCGGCCACGTCGTCTTGAATGGCGGGGTGACGCTCGCCCTCCCGGACTCGTTCCCGTCGACCCGCCTCGCGGCCCACGCTGTCGCCGAGCACGTGTTGTGCCCGGTGCGGTACGCGGCCGTGAGGCGGGTGGGCCTCGCGCCTGCGCCGGACGGCGTCGTCACCCCGGAGTTCGCGCTCGACTCCGGCGCCCGCCGCGTCGTCGGCCTGCGCGGGAGCGACGTCGTCGACTCCATCGATGGCGAGGAGCGCCGCACGCCTGTGACGACGCTCCGGGCCGCGGGACAGTTCCTCGGCGTCGCTCCAGGAGCGCCGCCACTGTGGGCGGCGACGACGCCGCTCGATCTCGATGCACCGCTCGCGCTCGACGTGGCTTCGATGTCGGAGCTGGCCGCGTGGTTCGGCACCGTCGCCGACGCGCTGACCGGGTTCGCGCTGGACGCGCCGCAGACGCTGTGGCCGGAGCACTTCGACCTGGCGATCAACCTGTCCCTCGGCGGGGGCGAGGCGACGTTCGGCGGCTCGCCCGGCGACGACGACCTGTCCGAGCCGTACGCCTACGTCGTGCCGCCAGCCGACCCGGTGCCCGACGGAGACAACGCGTTCTGGAACGCCCGCTTCGGTGCGGCGCTGCCGCACAGCAGCGTGAGCTCCGCGGAGAGCCTCGTCGCGTTCTTCGACGAGGCCCGCCAGCGCCTCACCGCTTCCTAGTGGTACTTCGCCGCAGTGCTGCAGCCGATGTGGTTGATATGCAACCGAATCGGCTGCAACGGTCGGAGGCGATGGTCGCTGCGGGTGCCGCGCCTCGCCGATTCGGGCGCTGGCCCTGGCGGTAGGTTGCGGACGCAGTCGTCGTGAGGGGGATCGATCGATGCAGGGGATCCGAGTGGCGCGTCACGGTGGTCCGGAGGTCCTGGAGTGGACGGAGCTCGACGACCCGGTCCCGGGGCCGTCCGATCTGGTCGTCGATGTCGCCGCCGCAGGGCTGAACTACATCGACACGTACCAGCGCAGCGGTCTGTACAGGCTGCCGCTGCCGTTCACCCCCGGCTTGGAGGGCGCGGGCGTCGTGCGCGCCGTCGGCACAGACGTGAGCCGGTTCGCAGCCGGCGACCGGGTCGCGTGGTCGCAGACGCTCGGGTCGTACGCGCAGCGGGCGCGCGTCCCGGAGCGCGACGCCGTCGCCGTGCCGGAGAACGTCGGGCTCGACACCGCTGCCGCGCTGCTGCTGCAAGGCATGACGGCGCACTATCTCGCCGTCTCCACCTACCCGCTCGCCAAGGGAGAGCGGTGTCTGATCCACGCCGGCGCAGGAGGTGTCGGGCTGTTGCTGATCCAGATCGCCAAGCGACGTGGCGCGGAGGTGTTCGCGACGGTCGGCTCCGAGGAGAAGGCCGAGCTGGCGAGGGGCGCCGGTGCGGACCACGTGATCGTGTACCGGGACACGGACTTCGGCGCCGAGGTCGAGGCGATCGCCGGCCCGAAGCCGCTCGACGTCGTGTACGACGGTGTCGGGCAGGCGACGTTCGAGCGCGGCCTGACGCTGCTCCGGCCGCGGGGGATGATGGTCACGTTCGGGAACGCGTCAGGTCCGGTCGCGCCGTTCCCGCCCTTGCGCTTGTCCGAGCTCGGTTCGCTGTACCTGACGCGCCCCAAGCTCGCCGAATACGTCCTGACTCGCGAGGAGCTCGAGGGCCGAGCATCGGACGTGCTCGGCTGGGTGGCCGACGGGTCGCTGGCCGTACGCATCGGGGCGCGGCTGCCGTTGAAGGACGCCGCGGACGCGCACCGCTTGATCGAGAGCCGTCAGTCCACGGGGAAGGTGCTGCTCCAGACCGGATGACGTACACGGTGCTCAGTCGGGGAGCAGCGGCACGGCGAAGCCCGGATCGCGCCCGAGCAGCACGGCGCGCGTCACCGCTGCGGAGCCGAACCGCTCCTTGATCGCGTCGAGCGCGCCGTCGAGCGCGCCGCCGGAGTCCGGCCCGAACGGCAACTCGAGCTGCACGGCGCCGTCGTCGTCGAGGTTTGCCACCGCAACGCCGATCAACGTGATCCCGCGGCGCTCGATCAGGGGCTCGGCGGAGGCGAGCAGCGTGCGGGCCGTCGCCAGCACGGTCGGCGTGTGCGCCGTCGCCCGGGGCAGCGTGTGCGAGCGCGTCGCGCGGGAGAAGTCGTCGAACCGCATCCGGAGCACGACGGTCCGCCCGAGACGCCCCGCCTTCCGCATCCGCCGGGTGACGCGGTCCACGATCGCGACGAGGTCCGCGTCGTCGGCCTCCGGTGACCGGCGGCGGCGCCCGAACGCACGCTGCGATCCGATCGAGCGCCGCCTGCGGCCGCGCTCCACGGGACGTGGGTCCCGGTTGTCGGCGAGCGCGTGGATGTGCCGCCCCGCCGCAGGCCCGAGGATCGAGACGAGCACGCCCTCGGGAAGCGCGGCGACCTCCCCCACCGTCCAGATCCCGCGCTCGTGCAGCTTGGCGGCGGTGATCGGCCCGACACCCCACAGCCGCCCGACGGGCAGCGGATGAAGGAAGTCGAGCTCGTGCTCCGGCGGCACGACCAGGAGACCGTCCGGCTTGGCGACCGCACTGGCCACCTTGGCCAGGAACTTCGTCCGGGCGACGCCCACGGTGATCGGCAAGCCGACCTCCTCGAGCACGCCGCGCCGCAGGCGGACCGCGATCTCTTCGGGTGTCCCGGAGATGCGCCACAACCCGGAGACGTCGAGGAACGCCTCGTCGATGGACAGGCCCTCGACCAGGGGGGTGACGCGCTCGAACACCTCGAACACGGCGCGGCTGGCCTCGGTGTAGGCATCGATGCGCGGCGGGACGACGACCGCTCCGGGGCACAGCGCCCGCGCCTGTCGGCCACCCATCGCCGTGCGCACGCCGCACGCCTTCGCCTCGTAGCTCGCCGCCAGCACCACGCCGCCGCCGACGATCACCGGCCGGCCACGCAGGCGCGGATCGTCCCGCTGCTCGACCGAGGCGTAGAACGCGTCGAGGTCGGCATGGAGGATCGTCGCCTCGCCGGACACGAACACATGTTCCCATGCGCTGGTCCGGCGTGTCGAGGATGATGAGGCGATGTCGACCGCGTACCGCTTCTACGGCGACCTGGCGCGATGGTGGCCGTTGATCTCGCCCCCCGACCACTACACGGAGGAGGCCGAATACGCCGCCGCGCTGCTGCGGTCGGCGGCGATCCCTGTCCTGGAGGTGCTCGAGTTGGGCAGCGGCGGCGGGCACAACGCCTCGCACCTGAAGCAGCACTTCACGATGACGCTCGTCGACCTCTCACGGGACATGGTCGCCGTGTCGCAGGAGCTCAACCCCGAGTGCGAGCACCTCGTCGGCGACATGCGCTCCGTCCGGCTGGACAGGGAGTACGACGCGGTGTTCGTCCACGACGCGGTGTCGTACATGACGAGTGAGGACGACCTCCGCCAAGTCGCGGCGACATGCTTCGCACACTGCCGGCCCGGCGGCGTCGCCGTGGTCATGCCCGACGAGACGGCGGAGACGTACGAACCGGACTCGAGCTTCGGGGGGACCGACGGCGCCGACGGCAGCGGCGTGCGCTACCTCGAGTGGTCGTGGGACCCCGATCCGAGCGACTCGTGGACGACGACCGAGTACGTGTTCCTCCTCCGTGAAGCGGACGGCTCGGTGCAGGTGGCGCACGAGACGCACCGCACCGGCCTCTTCGGTCGTGACGTCTGGCTACGCGTGCTCACCGACGCCGGCTTCGACGTCGAAGCGGTGACCGAGGTGACCAGCGAGGACCGCGAACCACGGGAGATCTTCGTCGCCCACCGCCCGCCGGTCTGAACAGTGAACTGCCCGGCGGCGATGAGTCGGGGTGGTGATCGTCGTCGTAGTGCGGGATGGCTCGTTCCGGTCTCGACGCGATCGTCGTCCTCGTCCGCGGCGACGACGTCGTGGCGGAATGGCCGCTGTCGCGTAGTCGCCGGTCGGGACTGGCGATCGCGGACGAGCTCGCCCGGCTGCAGCTCGCGGCGAAGCGGATGGGTTGCCGCATCGAGCTGCGCGATCCCGGGGCCGACCTCCTCGCCGTGCTCGACCTCGTCGGATTGCGCGAC
>DASZOG010000348.1:0-13310 GCA_035550895.1 Acidimicrobiales bacterium | reverse complement strand
TCTCGGCCGGGTGCCCCGATACGACGACGTCACGACCGTCAGCCGTCGTCAGCACCGGGTAGTCGCCAGGGGCGAAGCTGGCTACCACGCCTTCGGCGGCGCGTTCCTGCAGCAGCCAGTGGGCGTGCTCGTTGATCGCCAGTAGCGAGCCGGTCATCGACACGTCGACGCGCTGCCCGGCGCCCGTGCGGTCGCGCTGGTGGAGCGCGGCGAGGATCGCGATCGCCGCCTCCAGCGCGGCATACACGTCACCGTGGCTCATCGGGTCGTTGGCGAACTGCCCGCCGCGGGCCTCCCCCTGCAGCCAGGTGAAGCCGCTCTCCGCGCCGACCACCGCGGCGTACGCACGGCGGTCGGCCCACGGCCCCTCCTGTCCGTAGCCGGTGATCGAGCAGTAGACGAGGCGCGGGTTTCCCGCGGCCAGGGAGGCGTAGCCCAACCCGATGCGGTCCATCACGCCCGGCCGGAAGTTCTCCAACACGACGTCGGAGCGTTCGACGAGGCGGCGCAGCAGCGTCACGCCCTCCGGTCGGCGGAGGTCGACGCTGACGTTGCGCTTGCCGCAGTTCTGCTGCGTGAAGTAGCTGGCGATGGAGTGGACGCGCGGCCACGAGTATCGAGTCAGGTCACCTTCCGGCGGCTCGACCTTGATGACGTCCGCGCCGAGGTCGACGAGCACCCGCCCGCAGTGCGGGCCGGACAGGACCCGTGAGAAGTCGACCACGCGGATGCCGTCGAGCGGGCCCGGCCCGCGTTGGCGGGACGTCACCACAGCCGCGCCCTTGCCGCGTCAGTCACTCGCGCCGTGGCCGTGCGCCAGCGCCACCCCGGCGTACAGCGCGATGCCCTGCACCATCGTGTTCTCGTCGAACCAGACGCGGTTCGAGTGGTTCGGCGCCGCGGTGCGCGGATCGCGGTCAGGCGGGGTGCCGCCGAGGAACATCATCGTGCCCGGCACCTTCTGCAGCACGTAGCTGAAGTCCTCTGCGCCCATCACCGGATTCGGCAACGCGACGACGCGGTCGTCGCCGAGCAGGTCACGGGCGGTGGATGCGGCGAACGAGGCGAAGTCCCCGTCGTTGACGGTCACCGGGTATCCCGGCTCGATGTGCAACGAGGCCGTCGCCTCGTGGGCCGCGGCGAGGTTCTCGACGAGCCGGCGGAGGCTGTCGTGGACCTTGCTCCGGGTCCGCTCGGACACGGCGCGGATCGTGCCGACGATGTGCGCCGTCTCGGGGATGACGTTGTTCGTCGTCCCGGCGTGGATCGAGCCGATCGTGACGACGGCGGGATCGAAGACGTCGATGCGGCGCGTCACCATCGTCTGTATCGCCTGCACGATCTCGCAGGCGATGGGCACCGGGTCCAATGCGCGGAACGGTTCGCTGGCGTGACCGCCGCGGCCGGTGACCGTGATCTCCAGCCGGTCGGCCGAGGCCATGATCGGTCCGCCGCGCGTCGTCACCATGCCCGTCGGCAACACCGACGTCACGTGCAGCGCGAACGCTCCCGTCACCGGGCTCTCGTCGCCACCTGGTGCGGCGGGCAGGTCGAGCAGGCCTTCGTCGAGCATGAAGCGGGCGCCGTGGTGCCCTTCCTCGCCGGGCTGGAACATGAACAGCACGCGCCCGGTCAGCTCGTCCCGGTGGGCCACCAGGAGCCGCGCCGCGCCCGCCAGCATCGCCACGTGCAGATCGTGGCCGCACGCGTGCATCGTCTCGTCGGTCTCGCTGGAGAAGTCGGCGCCGGTGTCCTCCGGCATCGGCAACGCATCCATGTCGCCGCGCAGCAAGATCGTCGGGCCCGGGCTGCAGCCGTCGAGCACTGCAGCGACGCCGCTCGTGCTCTCGTGCAGCGTGATGTCGAGGCCGAGCCCGTCGATCGCGTCGAGGACGCGGTCCCGCGTGCGAGGGAGCTCGTTGCCGACCTCGGGGTGCCGGTGGAGGTCGCGCCGGAGGCGAACGGCGTCGGGCAGCAGGTCCTGCGCCTCCTCCAGCAACGTGTTCTCGGGCATGGGCCATCGTATGCACGAACGTGCCCAGCGCTGCCCGCCCGGCGGCGGGTCGACGAGCGCGGCGTGCCGCGTCAGGTCTGGGCGCGGACCTCGCCGGAATCCGGTGAAGATCGCGCCCCGAGTCCATCCGCCCGCGCCGGTAGCGTCCAGCGCGGCATGAGGTCGCCACCCGCCGGCGAGCTGGTCGACATCGTCGACGACCACGACGTCGTCGTCGGGACCGCGACACGGGCCGAGATGCGCGCCGGAAGGCTCCGCCACCGATGCGTCGCGGTGTTGGTCCGCCACCCGGACGGCCGCGTGCTCGCGCATCGGCGGAGCCCGGACAAGGACGTGTGGCCGGGACGGTGGGATCTCGCCGTCGGCGGTGTCGTCGGCCGGGGTGAGTCCTACGAGACCGCCGCTGCTCGCGAGCTGGCGGAGGAGGTCGGCATCCACGGGGTCACGCCGCGGTACGTGCGCCACGTGGTGTACGACGACGACGACGTCAGCGAGCAGGCCCGCCTCTACGAGGTGACCTGGGACGGGCCGCTGCACTTCGCCGACGGCGAGGTCGTCGAGGCGCGGTGGCTGACAGCCAGCGAGTTGCGCGCGCTGATCGCGCAGGAGCCGTTCTGCCCGGACAGCCTGGCGCTCGCCGCCTCTGTGTGGGACGTACAAGGATCGGCGGGTGGCGCCCGAGGATGGCGGGGCCCGCCACGGGAGGACCCGCCGTGAGGCGGGAGGACCCGTGCGCGGGAGGACCCTCTCGGGCGACAGGATCCGCCGACCCGGGCCCGTTGCCGGGCCGGAGGCCATCGCTCCCACGGTGGGGATGCAACGACCATCCCCCGAAGGAGAACAGCGATGAGTGTCTACGGCGCCGTGCCCGAGGAGCTCGACCACCTCGGCACCACCCTCAAGCGCCAGATCGAGCCGATCGGTGCCGTGCTGTCCCAGGTGTCGTCCGTCCTGGGCGGCACGACGTGGACCGGCCCGGCCCGCGACCGGTTCGAGGCGGACTGGAACGGCGGCTTCCGCGACGCGCTGCAGCGCCTCACGCAGGCCTTCGAGGCCGCCGGGCAGGACTGCGTGGCGCGCAGCCAGGAGCTGCGCCGCGTCATGGGCGTCTGACCGGTCCGCCGCCCACTGCGGGGTGACGGGCGGCGGCCAGTAGCCTTTCCTCCCCCATCGTTCGGAGGAGGTGACCGTGGCGCAGGTGCGGTTGGAGTTCACCGTCGAGCCGTTCGTCCCCGGTCACCCGGGCCCGCACGTACGTGCCGCCATCGACGCCGTCCAGGCCCGTGGTCTCGCGGTCGAGATCGGCCCGTTCAGCTCGGTGGCCGGCGGTGAGGCGGCCGAGATCGCCGCCGCCACCCATGACCTCGTCGCTGCGGCGATCGCTGCCGGCGCGAACCGACTCGCCGTGCAGATCGAGCCGGGGGTGCGTGTGGTGACGGTCCCTCCCGACGGCGCGCGTGGCACTGCGGGCGCAGCGGGCGCGGTGGACCATTCGGCCCAGCACCCGCTCCTCACCCTCCACGGCGCGCTCGACCGCCTCATCGAACAGGTCGAGCGCGAGCTCGGCGGGAAACTGCCGACGCTGTCGCGGGAGGACAAGCAGGAGGCGGTCCGGCTGCTCGACGACCGCGGCGCGTTCTTGCTGCGCCGCTCCGTCGAGCTCGTCGCCGATGCGCTCGGCGTCAGCCGGATCACCGTCTACAACTACCTGAACGCGATCCGCTGACGATGGCGTGGCGCCCCGACCTGATCGGCTTGGATGCCGACGACACGCTGTGGCACAGCGAGGACGGCTTCAAGGCCGTCGAGGCGCGCTTCGCCGAGCTCGTCGAGCCGTGGGCGACGGTGCGCGGGGTGGATGCGAAGGACGCGCTGGCGGAGCGGGAGCGGGAGGACATGATCCTCTTCGGGTACGGCGTCAAGGCGTTCACGATCTCGATGGTCGAGTGCGCGATCGAGCTCTCCGGCGGGACGATCCCGGCGCACGTGCTCCACGAGCTCGTCGACGAGGGCCGCCGGCTGCTGGCCCGTCCGCCGGAGCTGTTCGACGGCGTGGTCGACGCCGTGCTCGACCTCGCCCAGGACCACCGGATCGTCGTGATCACGAAGGGCGATCTGCTGCACCAGGAGCGCAAGCTCGCCCAGTCGGGCCTGGCGGACCACGTGCACGGCATCGAGGTCGTCAGCGAGAAGGATGCCGACACGTACCGGCGCGTGCTCGACCGGCTCGAGGTCCGCCCCGAGGGCTTCCTGATGGTCGGCAACAGCGTGCGCTCCGACGTCCTGCCGGTGCTCGCCATCGGCGGGCGGGCGGTGCACATCCCGTACGAGCACCTCTGGTGGCACGAGCACGTCGACGGCTACGACGGCACGTTCCCCGCCCTCCGCTCTCTCGGCGAGGTGCGCAGCTGGCTGCAGCGCGCCTAGTGCCCCTGACGGGGCACTGGCCGCCTCCTCCCTACAGCTTGCGCAGCCAGACGTCGGTGACGGCGTGGCAGCCGTTCTTGTGCAGGATCAACGAGGCCCGGTCGCGGGTCGGGGCGATGTTCTCGACGAGGTTCTTCCCGTTGATCTCCCGCCAGATGCCGCGAGCGGTGTCGATCGCCTCCTGCTCGCTCAGATGCGCGTAATGGCGGAAGAACGACGCCGGATCCTGGAACACCGTCTCCCGCAGCGTGAGGAAGCGGTCGACGTACCACTGCTCGATGTCCGCCTCCTCGGCGTCGATGTAGATCGAGAAGTCGAAGTAGTCGGACACGAACTCGGTGTGCTCCGGGTTGACCTGCAGCACGTTCAGACCCTCGAGGATCAGGATGTCCGGCTGGCGGACGACCAACTCCTGGTCGGTGACGATGTCGTAGACGACGTGGCTGTAGACGGGCGCCCGCACCTCAGGGACGCCGCTCTTCAGGTCGCGCAGGAACTGCAGCAGCCGGCGGGTGTCGTAGCTCTCCGGGAAACCCTTGCGGTTCATGATGTCCCGCTCGATGAGCACCCGGTTGGCATGGAGGAACCCGTCCGTCGTGACCAGGTCGACCTGCGGGTGGTCCGGCCAGCGGCTGAGCAGCGCCTGGAGGATGCGGGCGAACGTGCTCTTGCCCACCGCCACACTGCCGGCGACGCCGATCACGTACGGCACCTTCGGTGACAGGGCGCCGAGGAACGTCGCCGTCACCTTGTGCAGGTTCTGCACCGCGGCGACGTAGAGGTTCAGCAGGCGGGTCAGCGGCAGGTAGATGTCGGCCACCTCGTCGAGGCTGATCTGCTCGTTGATGCCGCGCAGCGCGCTGAGATCGCGCTCGCGCAACGTGAGCGGCGTCGCTGCACGCAGCTCGCGCCACTCGTCGCGGGAGAAGCGCAGGTACCGCGACTGCACGGCGTGGACCGTAACCCTGTGCGGCAGACTGACCACAATGCACGGTACGGAGCAGCGCCCGCCATCCGTCGATGCGCTGGCCCGCTCCCTGTCCGGCTCCGGGCTCCCACACCCGCTGCTGGTCGATGTTGCCCGGGAGGCGATCGCCGCGTCCGATCCTCGATCGGCGCCGGAGCGCGCGGCGGCCCTGAAGCGGCTCCTGCTGCAGCCGGTGGTGAACGCCACGGGTGTGCTGCTGCACACGAACCTCGGCCGCGCGCCGCTCGCTCACACGCAGGCGGCAACGGCGACCAACGTCGAGCTGGACCTGGCGACCGGTGAGCGCGGCTCCCGGCAGGCGGCGGTCGGGCGGCTCGCCGCCCGTCTCTGCGGCGCGGAGGCGGCGTTCGTCGTGAACAACAACGCCGCCGCCGTGCTGCTCGTCGTGGCCGCGCTGGCGAGCGGACGGGAGGTGCTCGTCAGCCGGGGCGAGAGCGTCGAGATCGGCGGCGGGTTCCGCGTTCCCGAGGTGCTCGCGCAATCGGGGGCGCGGCTCGTCGACGTCGGCACGACGAACCGCACCCGGTGCGCCGACTACGCGCAGGCCGTGGCCCGCCCGGAGGCGGACGTCGCGCTGACCCTCAAGGTGCACGCGTCGAACTTTCGGGTGGAGGGCTTCACCGAGGGCGCGCACGTGCGCGAGCTCGCCGCGTTGCCGATGCCCGTCGTCGCCGACCTCGGATCCGGGCTCGTCGACGCCGCTTGCCCGTGGCTCCCCGCGGGGCCGCCGGCGTGGCTGGTGGACGAGCCGGCGGCGCGCCAGACGCTGGCCGACGGCGCCGCGCTCGTCACGTTCAGCGGGGACAAGCTCCTCGGCGGCCCGCAAGCCGGCATCGTGGCCGGGCGCGCCGACCTCGTCGCCCGCTGTCTGCGCCATCCACTGGCGCGGGCACTGCGTCCGGGCGGGCTCGTGCTCGCCGCCCTGCAGGAGACGCTGCTCGCGCTGCTCCGCCGCGATCTCGACGGGTTGCCGTTCTGGCAGCGGGCGACGGTGACCGTCGACGAGCTCCGCCGGCGTGCCGCGGCGGTGCAGGAGGCAGCCGGCCTCGGCGAGGTCGTCGACACGCTGGCGCTACCGGGTGCGGGGTCGTTGCCCCGAGTGACGATCCCGTCGGTCGGTCTCGCCGTGGCCGGCGACCACCTCGCCTCGCTCCGGGTGCACACGCCGCCCGTCATTGCCCGCGTGCGCGACGGGCGAACGATCCTCGACCTGCGCGCCGTCGATGCGGCGGAAGACACCCACGTCGCGTCCGCGTTGCGCGCCCTGCGCCCCTGACGCCGATGCGGGTCGTCGCCACCGCCGGTCACGTCGACCACGGCAAGTCCTCGCTCGTGCTCGCGCTCACCGGCACGGATCCCGATCGCTGGGAGGAGGAGAAGCGGCGTGGGCTGACGATCGACCTCGGCTTCGCCCATACGGAGTTGCCGAGCGGCGACGAGGTGGCGTTCGTCGACGTGCCGGGCCACGTCCGCTTCCTGCGCAACATGCTCGCCGGAGTGGGCGGCGTCGATGCCTGCCTCTTCGTCGTCGCCGCGACCGAGGGATGGAAGCCGCAGTCGGAGGAGCATCTGCGGATCCTCGACGTGCTCGGCGTCGCCCGCGGGGTCGTCGCGCTGACGAAGGTCGATCTGGTCGACGACGACCGACGCGCTGCCGTCCGGCGCGAGATCGGCGAGCGCGTGAGCGGGACCTTCCTCGCCGGCGCGCCGGTCGTCGCCGTCGCCCCGCCGTCCGGCGCGGGGGTCGAGGACGTGCGCAAGGCGGTGGCCGATCTCGTGGCGGCATGCCCGCCACCCGCGGATCGCGGTCGGCCGCGGCTGTGGGTCGACCGGTCGTTCGCCGCCAAGGGCGCCGGGACGGTCGTCACCGGCCTGCTCACCGGCGGCTCGATCGCGGTGGGCGACAGGCTCGTCGTCGGGGCCGTCGAGCGACCGGTGCGGGTGCGGGCGATCCAGACGCTCGGCCGGAACGTGGAGCAGGTCGGTCCGGGCAGTCGCGCCGCGCTCAACCTCGCCGGTGTCGATCACGGCGACGTCTCCCGAGGTGACGCGGCAGTCGAGCCCCGGCGATGGCGGCCGGCGACGCTGGTCGACGCGTCCCTGACGGTGCTGGCGGGGCTTCCCCACCAGGTCGGCCGGCGCGGCGCGTACCTCGCCTACATCGGTTCCGGGGAGCACCCGGTGCGGCTCCGGGTGCTCGGCGCACCGTCGGTCGCGCCGGGGACCACCGGCCGCGTCCGGCTGCACCTCGCCACGCCGCTGCCGCTCCTGCCTGGCGACCGGTACGTGGTGCGCGAGGCCGGCCGGCAGGAGACCGTCGGAGGCGGCGAGATCCTCGACGTCGCCCCCGTGCTCCCGGCGTCGAAGGCGCGTCCCGACCGCTCCGTCGACAGGGTCGTCGCCGAACGGGGCTGGATCGAGGGCGACGAGCTGGAGGCGATCACCGGTGAGCGGCGGGCGCCCACCGTCGGTCGATGGGTGGTCGCGCCCGGGGCGCTCCGCGAGGTGGAGGCGACGTTGCGCGAGCGGGTCGGCGCCGCGGGCCCGCGCGGCGTCGAGCTCGCCTCACTCGCCGAGCGGGACCGCGCCGTGATCGGCACCCTGCCGGACGTGGTGATCCGCGACGGCCGGGTACATCCCGCCGACGCTCGCGACCCACTCGCTGACCATCCCGCGGTCGAGCTGCTCTCTGGTGGAGGCCTCGGGCCGCCCGACCCGGCGGGCTTCGACCGCGGCGAGCTGCGCGCGCTCGTCCGCCGCGGTGATCTGGTCGAGCGCGATGGCGTGTACTTCGCCGCGCGGGCGATCGCCACGGCCGCGGAGCTGGCGGCCGAGCTCCTCGCTGGCGAACCAGACGGCTTCACGGTCTCCCGCTTCCGTGACGCGGCGGGCATCACCCGCAAGCACGCCCTGCCGTTGCTCAACGAGCTCGACGCCCGGGGGATCACCCGCCGCAGGGGGGACGTCCGCATCGCGGGACCCCGCCTGCAGCAGGCCGGGCCGGGAGCGCGCTCCGGCTGAGCGGCCGGACGCGGGGAGCGCCACCGGGACGCGTCAGCGGAGGCGGCGGAAGCGGCGCAACGGCTTCTTCGATCGGCGCTGCGCCTGCTGCGCGACGGTGAGGTCGTTGGTGATCACCTCGACGAAGCGCGTCGGGTCGGCGAGCAGCCACGAGTGTGATCCCTCGACCTCCCGGCCGGACGTGCCGGCCGCGGCGCACATCGCCTCGAACGACGCGCGGGGGATGATCCCGTCCCGGCTCGACCAGATGATCGTCACCGGCAAGCCCCGGCGGTTCAGCTCCTCGAGCTCGCCGCGCAGGTCGGCGCGGCGAGCGAGGTTCGCCACCCGGACGAGCGAGCGGGGGTTGCGGACGATGTTCGGAATCGCATCCTCCAGGATCACAGGCAGGACGCGCGTCGCCTGGCGGACGGGCCACACGTCGCGCGGGAAGTGCAGCCCCCAGTCCCACAGCGGCCGTTCGGCGATCGAGGTCAGCACCTCGCCCCGGCGCCACGACGAGCCGCCGATCGAATTGACGAGCACCAGCGACCGGACAAGGTCCGGATGGTCGTGTGCGGTGCGGATCGCGACGCCGCCGCCGAAGGAGTGCCCGATGAGGACCGCCGACTCGTCGACGTCGACAGCATGGAGGAACTCGGCGACCCACGCGGCGTACCCGGCGAGCGAGAACCGATCACCGGGCAGCGAGGGGGTCCCGCCGAAGCCGGGCAGCGCGGGGGCGATGACCCGCCATCCGCCGGCGGCGAGGGACTGGAGCACGCTGCGGTACGTGTGGTGACCCAGCGCCCAGCCGTGGAGGAAGACGATCGGGCGGCCCTCGCCGATGATCCCGTACTGGGCCTGCCGGTCGTGCACCCACGTGCGCTTCCAGACCACCGGTTGCCTGACAGGTGGGAGGAGCACATCGTCGAGATCGCCGTGCGCCATTTCGCTGACGACGCTAGCCATCGGTCAGCGGGCGGACCCTGCCCTCCACAGGTGCTCGCCGGCGAGGAGTTGGTGGCGCTCGACCTCGGTCAAGCCACCCCAGATGCCGTGGACCTCCTGGATGCCGAGCGCGTAGTCGAGGCACTCGGCGCGCACCTCGCAGACCCCGCAGATCGCCTTCGCCCGGCCCTCCCGTGCCAGCCGCGCGTCCTTCCGCTCGGGCTGCGACGGCGGGAAGAAGGCCACTGCCTGTGGGCCACGGCAGGCGGCCCGGTCCTGCCACCGTTCGTTGGTCAGTCGCAGTTCTCTCGCCACGGACATCGGAACGAACCCCCTTTGGGGCAACGTACCGCGGCTATTGACAAACCGACAATCCTGGGAACGGACGCTGAGAGCGGATCGCCGCTGCAAGCCGGCCGTTCGCCACCCTCAGTGGCTCCGCCGCTCCCGATAGTCCCGTGCGCCGCCCGCCTCCGGCTCGACTTCGAGGATGATCCCGTCGATGGCCACGACGCGGACCCGCCCACCGGCGGGGATCGGCGTGGCGCGGTTCGTGCGCGCTTTCCACGTCGCCTCCCGGATCCGCACCACGCCGTCCGGGTCGACGGCGTCGACGGCGTCGCCCACCTCGCCGATCATCCACTCCCGCCCGATCGTCGGCGTGGCGAAGCGGGCCCTGACCATCGACGGCATGCCGACGACGAACGCCAGCGCCACACCACCGACACCGGCGAGGAGCGTGATCCACGACAGCGACAGCCCGTCGCGGTACAGCGTGAACGACGCCGCGGTGAACAGGACCAGGCCGATGACCGTCCAGGTGCGCGGCACGCCGGTTTGCACATCGACGGCCAGACCGAAGAACGCCACGAGCAGGGCGACGATCGCCAGTGGGCGGACCGGGAGCGCGGCGAGCCCGTAGCAGCCGAGGACGGTGCACACCGCACCGAAGAAGCCGGCCACGCCGACTCCGGCGGTGAAGAACTCGAAGATGAGCAGTGACAGCCCGATGGCGAACAGCAAGTAGGCGACCGGCGGGCTGGCGACGGTGTGGAACAGCTGGGCCACCGGTCCGAGCTTGAAGAAGCGCGGTTCCGCGGTGAGCTCGCGGATGACCGTCCCGTCCTCGCCGATCCGTTCGTCGACGGTCTCGACGACCCGACCGTCGTGCTCCAGGCCGTCGAGGGCGAAGACCATGTTGCGCAGGACCGGGACGCCGGCGTCGTCGTTCGGGATGCGCACGAGGCCGCGTTCCAGGGCTTCGTCCGCGCCGACCGTGCCGGTCCGCAACCGGTCCGCGTCGGTGCCGAACTGCAGCTCGAAGTCGACAGGTAGCGGATCGCCGAAGTCACCGGCCCGGGCGCCCGGCGCCATGCCGGTGACGCCGGCGGCGCCGAGCAGTTGCCCCGGGGACCCGAGGGCGCGGGCGCCACTCGGCCCGACCCAGACAGCGACCGGGACGGCGGCGTCGTGGATCGCTGCGGCCAGCTGGGCGACGTCCTCGTCCGGGATGACCGCGCCGCGCGAGTTGAGCTGCAGGATCAGCGCCTGCGCGCCGTCGGCGTCGGCGCGGTCGATGGCCCGCCGCACCTCGTCGGCCACGACACGGTCGAGCAGGCCGCTGACCTGCAGCACGTCGACGAACGCCTCGTCCGTGGATTGTGCGTGCGCCGTTGCACCATCGGCACTCCCGAGCGACAGCGCGAGCGCACCAGCGGCCAGCGCCAAGGCGCTCGCTAGTCTGCGCACGTCGCTCCCTCCGGACCGGATCGTTGGACCCGCTGAACTTCTTCGCCGCTTCTCGGCTGTTGATCGTCGCGGGCAAGGGGGGTGTGGGGAAGACCACCGTAACGGCCGTCTGCGCGCTCGCGGCAGCGCGGATGGGGGCGCGCGTCCTCGCCGTCGAGCTCGACGAAGGCGGTCCACTCGGTGCGCTCCTGGGCCACGACCGCGCGCTGGGGTACGAGCCGGTCCGCCTCGTCGACGTGGAGGACTCGCAGGGAGCGGTCGACGGCCGGCTGATCGTCCCGGGAGACGCGCTCGCCGACTACCTCCGTGAGCACGGACTCGGGCGGCTGACCAACCGCCTGCTGCGCACCGGCGTGCTCGACGTCGTCGCCACGGCCGCGCCGGGGATCGACGACATCCTCGTGCTCGGGAAGCTGAAGCAACTGGAGCGGGTCGACCGCGCCAGCGGTGGCCACGATCTGATCGTCCTGGACGCTCCGGCGGCCGGCCACGCCGTCACGTTCCTGCGCTCCGCGAGCGGCCTGGCCGAGTCGGTCCGCAGCGGGCCGGTGCTGACGCAGGCGCTCGACGTGCTCGAGCTCCTCCGTGATCCCCACCGCTGCCAGGTGCTGCTCGTCACCCTCGCCGAGGAGACCCCGGTGAACGAGGTGATCGAGACGGCGTTCGCGCTGGAGGAAGATGTCGGCGTCCATCTCGGCGCGGTCGTGGTGAACGGGTTGTACCCGGAGCTCGCGCTCGACATCAACGGGCGGACGCGGAGCACGGCGCTCCTCGACGCGGCGCGGTTCCGGCTCTCGCGCCAGGCGCAGCAGCGTGAGCAGGTCGACCGCCTCGTCGCCGCGCTCCCCCTACCCCGGATGGAGCTGCCGTTCCGGTTCACCGCCGGCCTGGCCGCGGCCGACGTCGACGCGTTGGCCGTAACGCTGCTGGACGAGATCGGCTCGCTCGCCACGTGACCGAGCGACGCGAGGTCCAGCAGGCACGGTCGGCTGCCGTCACGCAGTGGCGACCCGGTCACCCATCCACCCGAGGGGTGGACCAGTGACGGGACTGGACCTGCTCGTCGCCGAGCGGGGCGTGCTGATCTGCTGCGGGTCGGGCGGCGTGGGGAAGACCACGATCGCCGCTGCTCTCGCCGGCGAAGCCGCGGCACACGGGCGGCGAGCCGTCGTGGTGACGATCGATCCCGCGCGGCGCCTGGCGGACGCACTCGGCGTGTCCGGCGGC
Source organism: Acidimicrobiales bacterium (assembly GCA_035550895.1). GTDB lineage: Bacteria > Actinomycetota > Acidimicrobiia > Acidimicrobiales > Ilumatobacteraceae > DASZOG01. The sequence goes on along the minus strand of DASZOG010000348.1, from coordinate 954 downwards.
CTGACGAACGACCCGATCCGGATCGACGGTCCGTGGGACGGAGAGCTGTGGGCGATGATGCTCGACACGAAGGGCACGTTCGATGCCCTGGTCCGCCGGTACGCGGCCACGGCGCAACAGGCCGAGAGCATCCTCGCCAACCCCTTCTACCGCAACATCTCCTCGGCACTGTCGGGAACCCAGGAGTACATGGCGGCGGAGAAGCTGTACGAGCTGCACGAGGACGCACGGTTCGATCTCGTCGTCGTGGACACCCCGCCGACGCGCAACGCGCTCGACTTCCTCGACGCGCCCGGCCGCCTGACGCGGTTCCTCGACCACCGGCTGTACCGGGTGCTGACGATGCCGACGCGGGTCGGGCTGCGTGTGGCCAACGTCGCTGCGCAGGCCTTCCTGCGCACCGTGTCCCGTGTGGTGGGCGGGGAGGTGGTCGCCGACGCGATCGCCTTCTTCCAGGCGTTCGACGGGATGGAGCAGGGCTTCCGGGCGCGGGCCGGCGCGGTCGACGCGCTGCTCCGTTCGCCGGCCACCGGGTACGTGCTGGTCGCCACGCCCCGGGTCGACACGGTCCGCGACGCGCTCTTCTTCATCGACCGGCTGAGGACGCTGCACCTCCGGCCCGCCGGCCTGGTCGTCAACCGCGTGCACCCGCGGTTCGGGACGGGGAGCCCGGCCGCGGCCCGGCGCAAGGCAGCAGCGGGCGGGCCGCAGGCCGTGCTGTGGCAGAACCTGGCCGAGTTGACCGAGGTCGCCCAGCGCGAGGCGGCCGCGCTCGAGCCATTGCGCACGGGCGTCGGCGACTCAGCGGCCGCCTGGGTGCCGCTGCTCGCCACCGACGTCCACGACCTGGACGGCCTCGGCGCCGTCGGAAAGCACCTGATCAGCGGCCCGGCTAACGTCCCCCGTCGTGCCCCACGTGCTCGTCGCGGCTGACGCGGACTGGGTGATCGACGA
>DASZOG010000347.1:0-6004 GCA_035550895.1 Acidimicrobiales bacterium | reverse complement strand
CGCTTCACCAACCGCACGGCCGCCCGCCGCCCCACTGCCCGCATCGCCCGCGCCACGAGGTTGTCGTCGCCGGCCGGAACGGCGAACGGCCCCTCGACCACGAGCCCGTCGCCGTCCGAGAACACGAGCGAGTCGACCAGGTCGACGGTCACCATCTCGGCGTCGAGGAGGTGGTAGCCGTCGGCCCGCCCGCCCGTCACCCGCAACGACAGCGTCAGCTTCGCCGGGGCGCGGAGCGTCACCACGCCACCGCAACCTAGGGCGACGCACGAGACAGGATTCGTTCCTGTCACGAGATGTTGCGCTTGCCGCCACGATCCGTGACAAGAACGGGGGAGAGGTCTCACGCGGCTCGGCGGCCGAGCCACCGCGACCTACGGCAAGCCATCGACGACGGCGGCGGCCAACCTGCCCCAGGCCTCGACGGCCAGCTCCTCGGGGCGGGCGCCGTCGTCGACGCCGGCAGCGGCGAACGCAGCGGGCGCAACGCGGTCGGCGAGCGAGCGGCGCAGCGTCTTGCGCCGCTGCTGGAACGCGGTGCGGACGAGGTCGAACAGCACGGACCGCGGCACGGCCGATGGCACGGCGGGCTCCGGGCGGCGCACGATCTCCACGATCGCCGACTCGACGTTCGGGCGCGGGAGGAACACCGCGGCCGGCACCTTTCCCAGGATCCGGGCGGTCGCCCAGTAGGAGACCTTGACCGTGACCGCGCCGTACGCCGGGGTACGTGGCTGGGCACAGAGCCGCTGCGCCACCTCCAGTTGCACCATCACGACCATGCGCGTCACGAGCGGGACGTCGTCGAGCAGGTCGGCGATCAGCGGCGTCGCCACGTTGTACGGCAGGTTCGCCACGAGCACCGCCGGCTCGCCGCCGAGCACCGCGTCCCAGTCCATCCGCAGCGCATCGGCATGCACCACCTCGGCGGACGGCGGCAGCGTCTCGCGCAGCACGCGCACCAGCCCGGCGTCGACCTCGACAGCCGTGACGTGGGCGCCGGTCTCGACCAGCGCCAGCGTCAGCGCGCCCAACCCCGCGCCGACCTCGATCACCCGGTCACCAAGCCCGACGCCAGCCAGCCGCGCCACGCGGCGCACGGTGTTCGGGTCGACGACGAAGTTCTGTCCCAGCGAGCGCTTCGGCGCCAACCCGTGGCGGCGGAGGAGCTCGCGCGCTTCCCGCGGGCCGAGCGTCACGGTGCTCCCGGCGACGGCGACCGTGCTACCAGGAGATGCGGACCGGGATCGGTTGGTCGGCGAGGTCGGCGAGCTCGAGGAAGCCGTTGTCGTCGAGCACGAGCGGCGCGCGATCACCACCGGCAGGCGCGCCGACCACGGTGCACGTCGTCGTGTGCCCGTTGTGCAGGTTGACGACCTGGATCGTCATCCCGATCTGGATCGTGGCGATCGCGCACGGGCGGCGGGCTCCCGTCAGTTCCCCCCGGTAGCTGGCGTGGGTGAGCTTGGCGTTGGCGCTCGTCTGACCGGGTACGGCGACCTCGACGACGTTCGGCTTCGTCGCCGGCGGCGGCCCGATGAGGAATCCCGGCCCGCTCTCACCGTCGACGTCGACCGAGCTCACCAGCGCATGTGCCGAAGCGGCGTTCCCGGCCCCTCCGTCGACCGCCGCGCCGGCGGCGCCGACCGGACCGATGGCTGCGACCGAGGCGGGCGACGCCGCGGGACCTCCGCCGCCCAGCAACAGGGGCAGTGCGGCGATGGAGGTGACACCGGCGAACAAGAGCCGGCGCCGATCGGACGGGTCGAAGAGGATCACGGGTGCTCGGTTGTCGCTACGGAGCGTGGTGGTGTCGCCCCAGAGCGGTGGAGACGCTAGAGAAGGGGTAACGCGAATGCAACCTGTGCGTTCCCCCTGGTCAGCGCCGCCACCGCTTCGACGGTAGCCCCGCGCAGGGCCGCGATCGCGGATCCGACGTGCCCGACGTACGCCGGCTCGTTCCGCTTGCCACGGAACGGCACCGGCGCCAGGAACGGGGAATCCGTCTCGACCAGCAAGCGGTCGTCCGGGCAGATCTGCGCCGCCTCACGGACCTCGACCGCGTTCTTGAACGTGACGATGCCGGAGAAGGACAGCCATGCCCCTCGATCGAGGCAGCGGCGGGCCTCGTCCGGGCCGCCCGTGAAGCAGTGGAGGACCGTTCGCGCCGGGACGCCCTCGGCGTCGAGGATGGCGAACGTGTCCGGCCACGCCTCGCGCGTGTGGACGACGAGCGGCAGCTGCCGCTCGTGCGCCAGCTGGATCTGCGCGGCGAAGGCCTCCCGCTGCGCCGGACGGGGCGAGTGGTCGTAGTGGTAGTCCAGGCCGCACTCGCCGACCGCAACGACCCGCGGCTCGTCGAGGAGCCCGATGATCGTCTCCACCCCGTGGCGGGCCTCGTGGGGATGCAGGCCGACCGTCGCCCACACCATGTCGTGGCGCGCCGCGAGGTCGATCGCATCCCGGCCGCTCTGCGCGTCGCAGCCGACCGTGATCGCGCCGACGACACCGGCGGCACGCGCCCGCTCCAGCACGGACGCCACGTCGCCGGGGTCGCTGTGATCGAGATGACAGTGGCTGTCGAACCAGCCCCCGACCGTCGCCGGATCGCCGGCCGCCACGTTCACGTGATCCGCGGGAACAGCGCCGCACCCTTCGTGATCGGCGTGCCGCCGGCCAAGCGGCCCCAGGCCACGTCGCCTGGCACCCGCTGTCCGGTGACGGCGCCGGGCAGACCGAGGCGTTCCCACACGACCTGCGCTGTCGCCGGGATCGCCGGCGAGGCGAGGATGGCCACGATCCGCAGCGCTTCGAGCGCATCGCCGAGGACGCGCTCGACCTCCGGACCGGGCTCCGTCTTCCACGGCTCGTTCGCCTCCAGGTGTGCGTTCGCGGCCCGGATCAGCTGCCAGGTCGCGGCAAGGGCGCGGCTCGGCTGCACCTCGTCCCACGCCGCGCTCGTCGCGGTGACGGCCTGGGCCGCAGCCTCCGCGAGCGGGCCGTCCGGACCGGGTGCTGTCCCGATCCCGCCGCACTTCTTCTCCACGACGGTCGCGACTCGGCTGAGCAGGTTGCCGAGGTTGTTCGCCAGGTCGGCGTTGTACCTGGCGATCAACCCCTCGTAGGTGAAATCGCCGTCCTGCCCGTAGGGCGTGTCGGCGAGCACGTAGTAGCGGAAGCCGTCCACACCGACCGTGTCGACGAGGTCGAGCGGTTTGACCACGTTGCCGGCCGACTTGCTCATCTTCTCGCCGCCGACGAGCAGCCAGCCGCCGATGGCCCACCCGCGCGGTGGCTCCAGCCCGGCCGACAGCAGCATCGCCGGCCAGTACACGCAGTGCTGGCGGATGATGTCCTTGCCGATCAGGTGGTAGTCGACGGGCCACCACCGGCCGAACCGCTCCGCGTCGCTGCCGTAGCCGACGGCCGACAGGTAGTTGGTCAGCGCGTCGAACCAGACGTACGTCACGTGAGTCGGGTCCCACGGCAGTGGGATGCCCCACGTCAACGAGGTGCGGCTGACGGAGAAGTCGCGCAGCCCGGAGCGGATCAGGCCGAGCGCCTCGTTGCCGCGGAACTCGGGAACGATCGCGCCGGGGTGCGCGGCGTACCAGTCGAGCAGCCGGTCCTGGAAGCGGGACAGGCGGAAGAAGTAGTTCTCCTCCTCGAACTCCTCGACCGGCAGCTTGTGGATCGGGCACAGGTCGCCGGGCAGCAGGTCGTCGTCGCTGTAGTACAGCTCGCAGCGCACGCAGTACTTGCCCCGGTACAGGTCGAGCTCGATGTCACCGGCGTCGTAGCACCGCTGCAACAGCTCGATCACGCCGGCGCGGTGGCGCGGCTCTGTCGTGCGGATGAAGTCGTCGTTGGCGATCTCGAGGTGCTTCCACGCCTCGGCGAACTTCGGGGCGATCGAGTCGGCGAACGCCTGCGGGTCGAGCCCGGCGGCGTCGGCGGCCCGCTGGATGTTCAGTCCGTACTCGTCGGTGCCGGTGAGGAAGTGGACGTCCTCGCCGAGCAGGCGGTGCCACCGGGTGAGCGCGTCGCCGACGATCGTCGTGTAGGCGTGGCCCAGATGCGGTTCGGCGTTGACGTAATAGATCGGTGTCGTGACGTAGAAGCGCTCGGCCACGGCGGATGAGGTTATGTGCGTCATCGGTCCTCCTTGCAGTGCGTGAACGGGCAGGGAGGGACCGGCGTGGGCCGCGTGCCGGTCAGCGCGCGCCTGCCGGCCCCGCAAGGAGCCGGCGCATTCGGCGGACGCGAGCTGGATCGACCACGGCCCGCACGGTACTGGGCCGCGACACCGCGACCACGTGGTTTATCCGTCGTTCGGCGACGCGTAGGCCGGCAATGAACGACCCGCCGGCGAGCGCGGCCGCGCCGAGCCCGGCCGTTGTGCGGCGCACCATCTGCTTCGTCCGCCGGCTGAAGATGACGACGGGCCACCCGCGCTCGGCGGCGATCGACCCGAGCGTCGCATCGGGGTTGACCGCGACCGGGTGGCCGACCGCCTCGAGCATCGGCAGGTCGCTCGCCGAGTCGCTGTACGCGAAGCAGCGCGCCAGGTCGAAGCCCTCCCAGTGGGCGAGGTCGACGATCGCCTCGACCTTGCCCCGTCCGTAGCAGAACGGGCCGGCCAGCTCGCCCGTGTACACGCCGTCCGCGTCGACCACACCCTGCGTCCCGAGGCCGCCGGTCATCCCCAGCGCCTGCGCCAGGGGTTCGACGAGCTCCGCCGGGGCCGCGGAGACGATGTAGGTGCCCCGACCGCGGGCGTGGTGCAGGTCGAGCAGCTTGCGCGCCTCGGGGCGCACGCTCTCCAGCAGCTTGGGGAGAACGGTCTCGTTCAGGTCGAGGATGTCCTGCTGCCGCCGGCCGGTCACGGCGCCGAGGATCCGTTCGCGCACGGCGGTGACGGCGTCGTCGCCGGCTCCGCGCACACGGAACGTCACCGCGCTCACCGCGTCGCGCAGGAACTGCCGCGTCGGCACCAGGTCGGCCCTCCACGCGGCGACGCCGAAGACGAACGCCGACGAGCCGGCGATCAGCGTGCGGTCGAGGTCGAAGAAGGCGGCTTCGCGCCCGAGTGCGCCGAACGGCCGGTCGCGCACCGCTGCCGTCTCCGTCACGAGCGTGCAGGGTAGAGGCGAAGCGCCGCGTCGTAGACGGCGCGCTTCGGTACACCGAGCTCTTGGGCGACCTCACTGACGGCGGTCTTCCGGTCGACGCCCGCCGTCAGGCGTGCCTCCAGCGCCGCCACGACGTCGGCGGTCGTCGGCGGCTCAGGAGTTGGCGCGCCGCCGAGCACGACGACGTACTCGCCGCGCGGCTCCTGCACCTCGACGTGCGCGAGCGCGCCGCCGAGCGTCCCCCGCCACCATTCCTCGTGCAGCTTCGTCAGCTCGCGCGCCAGCACCACGGGCCGCTCGTGCCCACAGGCGGCGGCGAGATCGGCGAGCGTCCGCGCCAGACGGTGTGGCGCCTCGAAGAGCACGGTCGTCCGCCACTCCTGCGCGATCTCGGCGAGGCGCTCCCGGCGGTCGGCGCCGCGCCGGGGCAGGAAGCCCTCCATCACGAACCGGTCGGTGGGCAGCCCGCTGCCGGCGAGCGCGGCGAGCGCCGCCGACGGTCCGGGCACGACCGTCACGTCGTGCTGTCCGTCGATGGCGGCGCGCACGAGGCGCTCTCCGGGATCGGAGATGCCTGGCGTCCCGGCGTCGGTGACGACGGCGACGGTCGCTCCGCCGGCGAGCAGCTCGGCGACGTGCGCCGCGGTGGCGGCCTCGGTGTGCTCGTTCGCCACGATCCGGCGCGGACCCCGGACGCCGGCGTGCATCAGCAACGTGCGCGTCCGCCGGGTGTCCTCGCAGACGATCACGTCTGCGCCCGCCAACGCCTCCACGGCGCGCGGTGCGAGGTCGCCGAGGTTGCCGATCGGCGTCGCCACGAGGACCAACCGGCCCACGCTCAGGGGCCGATCACTCGCGGATCTCGACGACGT
>DASZOG010000346.1:0-7020 GCA_035550895.1 Acidimicrobiales bacterium | reverse complement strand
TGGCGCTGCGGTACCTGCCCGGCGAGTACGAGGTGCTGTGGAACGGCGTCGAGATCGCTCGCTACCGGCACGCCGAGCCGCACAAGCCCGAGCACCCGACGATCTTCTTCTGCGGCCGGCACGAGCCGCGCAAGGGCCTGTCCGTCCTGCTCCAGGCGATGGAGCAGCTGCCCGCCGCGGTGCGCCTGTGGGTCGCCTCGGACGGGCCGGAGACGGCGATGCTGCGCGCCGCGTACGCCGGCGACGGGCGGATCTCGTGGCTCGGCCGGCTGAGCGACGACGAGAAGATCGCACGGCTCGCCGGGGCCGACGTGTTCTGCGCCCCGTCGCTGCACGGGGAGAGCTTCGGTGTCGTGCTCATCGAGGCGATGGCGGCGCGCACACCGGTCGTCGCCTCCGACATCCCGGGGTACTGCAACGTGGCCCGGTCCGGCACCGACGCGCTGCTCGTGCCTCCGGACGACGTCTCCGCCCTGGCCGACGCGCTGCGGACCGTGCTCACCGACACCGCGCTCGCCGACCACCTCCGTGCCGGCGGAGCGGCCCGGGCGGACGAGTTCTCGATGGAGCGACTCGCCGATCTCTACGTCGAGCGCTACGCCCGCCTCATGGCGCAGGGGCCGGGTGCCCCGCCACCCCGCCGGGGGCTGCTCGGCCGGCTCCTGCGCTGATCGGGATGCCACCCCTCGCGAGGGTGGTTCCCGTAGACTGCGCGAGCCGTTCCGGTGGCCGGCGGAGGCCCCGTCGGCGTGCCGAGAACTGCGCCGGAGAACCGCGGAGGAGTCGTACGTCGCATGCTGGTCGTCTGGATCCTGATCGCCCTGGTCGTCCTCGTCGGGCTGTACCTGCTGTTCACGTACAACGGCCTGGTCTCGAAGCGGAACCGGATCGAGAACGCCTGGTCGCAGATCGACGTGCAGCTGAAGCGCCGGCTCGACCTGATCCCGAACCTCGTCGAGACGGTCAAGGGCTACGCCGCGCACGAGAAGGAGACCCTCGACGCGGTCATCACCGCGCGCAACGCGGCGATGACCGCAGCCGGGCCGCATGACACCGCTGCGGCCGAGAACCAGGTCACCGGCGCCCTCCGCCAGCTGTTCGCGCTGTCGGAGTCCTACCCGGACCTGAAGGCGAACCAGAACTTCCTCCAGCTGCAGGAAGAGCTGACCGCCACCGAAGGCCGGGTCGCCTACGCGCGGCAGTTCTACAACGACTCCGTCCTGGCCTACAACGAGTCGATCCAGAAGGTGCCGGCGAACCTGATCGCCGGCCGGATGGGGTTCCGTCCGCGCGAGTACTTCGAGGCCGACGAGGCCGCCCGCAACGTCCCCGACGTCGAGTTCTGACGCCGCTTCGTGTACGAGCTGATCGCATCCAACAAGCGCCGCAGCGCGCTCCTGATCGCCGGGTTCGTCGTGGTCGTGGTGATCGCCGGCGCCGCCGTCGGCGTCCTGATCGGCTACGGCTGGCAGGGCACGGTGCTCGCGCTGGTGTTCTCGGCGGCGATGGCGTTCGTCTCGTACTGGAAGGCCGACGCGATCGCGCTCGCCGTGAGCCGCGCCCGGCCCGCCGACCCGCAGCAGTACCGGCGCCTCTACAACCTGGTCGAGGGACTGACGATCGCCGGCGGGCTGCCGATGCCGCGGATCTACATCATCGACGACCCGGCGCCGAACGCCTTCGCCACCGGGCGCAACCCGCAGCACGCGGCGATCGCCGTGACGACCGGGCTGCTGGAGATGATGAACCGGGTCGAGCTCGAGGGAGTGCTCGCGCACGAGCTGTCCCACATCCGCAACTACGACATCCTCGTCTCGACGCTCGCCGTCACCCTCGTCGGCGCCGTGGCGCTCCTGACCGACATCACGCTGCGGATGATGTGGTGGAACGGCGGCCGTGTCTCCCGCGAGGGGGACCGCGGCGACCGCAACAATCCGCTGGCGTTCATCGGTTTCGCGTTCCTCATCATCGCTCCGCTCGTCGCCCGTCTCCTCCAGGCGGCCGTCAGCCGGCGGCGGGAGTCGCTCGCCGACGCCTCGGCGGTGCAGCTGACCCGGTACCCCCCGGGCCTGATCTCGGCCCTGGAGAAGCTCCAGGCCGACTGCACCGTCACCCACTCGGCCTCCACGGCCACGGCCCACCTGTGGATCGAGCAGCCCATGTCCGGTGTCGGGGACCGGGGCCGGCTGGGCTCGATCCACCGCCTGTTCGATACCCACCCCCCGCTCGAAGAGCGGATCGCCACACTCCGGGAGCTGTGACGGAATGAACCACCCGACCACCCACCGTCTCACCCGCCAGGTCCTCGCTGTCGGGCTCGTCGCCGGACTGACCGGCGTCGCCGCCTGCTCGAGCGACGGCGACAGCGAGGCGCTGGACGCCACCACGACCGAGCGGGAGGAGACGACCACCACCGAGCGGCGGCGGGAGACGTCGACCACCGCCGAGCGGACGACCACGACACCGGCGCCGACGACGACCACGACCGCCGTGCCCGTCGCCCCGCTGACCGGCTTGCCGATCGGCAACCCGCTGCTCTTCTTCCGCCCAGCGCTGGCGGTGAAGTTCGACAACCACCGCACGGCCCGCCCGCACGCCGGCCTCAACCAGGCGGACATCGTCTACGAGGAGATCGTCGAGGCGAACATCACCCGCTTCTTCGCCATCTTCCACTCGACGGACGCGGCCCCGATCGGCCCGATCCGCTCCGCCCGAACGACCGACGTCGACCTCCTCAACCAGCTCAACCGGCCGCTGTTCGCGTGGTCGGGCGGGAACGCGAACGTCGTTCGCGCCATCGGGAACGCGAACGCGCTGAGCCGGGCCCACGGCCAGGCACCCGGGTACTACCGCGACAGCGAGCGGCGCCGCCGGGCCGACCTCGAGCACACGCTGATGAACGAGGGCACGCAGGCGCTGTGGTCCACGACGGAGCCCGGCCAGGGCGCACCGCCGGCGCTGTTCGCCTACCGCAAGGCGGGCACCGCCGTCAGCGGCACGCCGGCGACGCGCATCGCCATGCAGCTGCGCAGCGTCCCCATCGAGTGGGTGTGGGACGCGGCCAGCAAGTCGTACGTGCGCGCCGAGTACGGCGACCCGCACACCGACGCGACCGGTGCGCCCATCTCGGCGCAGAACATCGTCGTCCAGTTCGTCGAGTACCGCTCCAGCCCGGCCGACCGGCGCTCGCCGGAGGCGGTCACCGTCGGGCAGGGCGCGGCGTGGATCTTCACCGACGGGAAGATCATCCCCGGGTTCTGGCAGCGCACCGATCCGGGCCAGCCGGCGAAGTTCGCCGACGCGAAGGGCAAGCCGATCCAACTCACGCCCGGTCGGACCTGGGTCGAGCTCGCCGAGGCGAACATCAGCCCCGTCCTCTTCACCTGACGTCACCCCGCGCCGCCGGTCCTCCGGGCCCTTTGGCCCGGGGGATCGGTGAGGCGGCGACGTACACTGAACGCATGGCTGAGCAGGCTGCTCCCGGCGCGCGCCGCACGGGCACGTTCACGGTCAAGCGGGGTCTGGCGGAGATGCTCAAGGGCGGAGTGATCATGGATGTCGTCACCGCCGAGCACGCCAAGATCGCGGAGGACGCCGGGGCCAGCGCGGTCATGGCTCTCGAGCGCGTCCCGGCCGACATCCGCGTGCAGGGCGGCGTGGCCCGGATGAGCGACCCGGAGCTGATCGAGGGGATCAAGGCCGCCGTCAGCGTGCCGGTGATGGCCAAGGCCCGCATCGGCCACTTCGTCGAGGCGCAGATCCTCGAGGCGCTCGGTGTCGACTACGTCGACGAGTCCGAGGTCCTCAGCCCGGCCGACGAGGCGTACCACATCGACAAGCACGCCTTCACCGTCCCGTTCGTCTGCGGGGCGACGAACCTCGGTGAGGCCCTCCGCCGGATCAGCGAGGGCGCGGCGATGATCCGCTCCAAGGGCGAGGCCGGCACCGGCAACATCGTCGAGGCGGTCCGCCACCTGCGGTCGATCATCGGCGACATCCGCCGCCTGACGCAGGCCGACTCGGCCGAGCTGTTCGGCTGGGCGAAGGAGCTGCGCGCCCCACTGCCCCTCGTCCAGGAGGTGGCCGACGCCGGATGGCTGCCGGTGCCGCTGTTCTGCGCCGGCGGTATCGCCACCCCTGCCGACGCCGCACTGGTGATGCAGCTCGGCGCCGAGGCGGTGTTCGTCGGCTCGGGCATCTTCAAGTCCGGCAACCCCGCGCTGCGGGCGAAGGCGATCGTCGAGGCGACCACCCACTTCCGTGACCCGGACATCCTGGCCAAGGTGAGCCGTGGCCTCGGCGAGCCGATGACCGGCATCGGCATGGACGACATCGACGTGCGCCTCGCCGAACGCGGTTGGTGAGCAGGGTGGTCCCGGGCGGCGCATCGGGGAGGCCCCCAGGTGGGCCAGCCGCGCATCGGCGTGCTCGCACTGCAGGGCGCGTTCGGCGCCCACGCGCGCGCCTTCGCTGAGCTCGACGCGTCGACCTGCGAGATCCGCACCCCCGCCGATCTCGCCCGGCTCGACGGCCTCGTCCTTCCCGGCGGGGAGTCGACGACGATGTCGATGCTGCTCGAGTCGTCCGGGTTGTTCGAGCCCGTCGCCGAGGCGATCGCCGGCGGGATGCCGGTGCTCGGCACCTGCGCCGGAATGATCCTGCTCGCCACCGACGTGCTCGACGGCCGGTCCGATCAGCGCTCGTTCGGCGCTGTCGACCTCGTCGTCCGGCGCAACGGGTACGGGCGCCAGGTCGACAGCTTCGAAGCCGACCTCGCCGTGGCCGAGCTCGGCGAGCCGCCGTTCCACGCCGTCTTCATCCGCGCGCCCCTGGTCGAGACGGTCGGCCCGCGCGTGGAGGTGCTGGCCACGCACGACGACCGCGTGGTCATGGCCCGCCAGGGCGGCGTGACCGTCGCCGCGTTCCATCCAGAGCTCTCGGGCGACCGCCGCGTGCACGCCCGCTTCCTGCAGGAGGTCGCCTGATGTCCGGTCACTCGAAGTGGGCCACGATCAAGCACAAGAAGGGGGCCGCCGACAAGGCGCGCGGCAAGCTGTTCGCCAAGCTCACCCGCCAGATCGAGGTCGCGGCGCGTGAAGGCGGAGGGGACGTCGACACCAATCCCACGCTGCGCACGATGGTCACCAAGGCGAAGTCGGCGCAGATGGGGAACGATGCAATCGACCGCGCCATCAAGCGCGGCACCGGTGACACCGACGGCGTCGCCTACGAGGCGGTCACCTACGAGGGGTACGCCCCCGGCGGCGTCGCGCTGCTCATCGACGTGCTCACCGACAACCGCAACCGCGCCGGTGCCGAGGTGCGGTCCGTGTTCAGCCGCCTCGGTGGGTCGATGGCCGAGCCGGGGTCGGTCGGCTGGCAGTTCTCGCGCAAGGGCGTGGTGCTCGTTCCCCGCTCCTTCGGCGAGGACGACGTGATGCTCGCTGCGCTCGACGCCGGCGCCGACGACATCGTCGATGAGGGCGACACGTGGCGGGTCACGTGCGATCCGGCCGAGCTCGAGCACGTCCGCACCGCGATCGAGTCCGCCGGGATCTCCGTCACGTCGGCCGAGTCGACGATGATCTCCTCGACCACCGTGCCGATCACGTCCGCCGACGAGGCGAAGAAAGTTCTCCGGATCATGGACGCCCTCGAGGAGCAGGACGACGTCCAGGACGTGTACTCGAACTTCGACATCCCCGACGACATCCTGTCAACAGTCTCCGTCTAGCTCGGTAGCGTCGTTCCGATGAGCAGCGCCAGCCCGAAGGTCGGGGATCCCGCGCCGGACTTCACGCTGCCGGGGACCGCGGGCCGGACGTACCGCCTGAGCGACTACCGGGGGCAGCCCGTCGTCGTGGTGTTCTACCCGGGCGACGAGACCCCGGTGTGCACGAAGCAGCTGAACACGTACAACGACGACCTGGCCCGGTTCGAGAACATCGGCGCGCAGGTGCTGGCGATCAGCCCGCAGGACGTGGCCAGCCACGAGCGCTTCGCGGCGAAGTACAGCTTCCAGTTCCCGCTGCTCGCCGACGTCGGCAAGGAGGTCGCCGGCCGGTACGGGACGCTCGGCCCGCTCGGCTTCCCCCGCCGCTCGGTGTTCGTGGTCGACGGCGGCGGCACGATCCGCTACGCGCACCGGGCGATCGCCGGCCTGACGTTCCGGCCCGTCGACGAGCTCGTCGAGGCGGTGAAGGCCGCCGGCTGACGAATCAGTCGGGTGTCGAGCGGGCGCGACGGCAGGCAGCGGCCAGCGTCTTCAGGAGCGACTCGATCTTCGGCATGCCGGCTGCGGTGCTGCCGACGCTGAGGTGATGGTCACTGATCACGACGTAGGTCCCCTGCACCGAGATCTGGGAGTCGGCCAGCTCGTCGAAGGGGATGTGTGCGCCCACGCCGAGCTTGCGGTGGTGCACCGCCCGGTCCGTCACGACCAGTGCATTCGCACCGGCGGAGAACCACGCCAGGTTCAACAGCGCGACGACCGGCTCGTTCTTCGGGATCTCGAGTGCCGTCCGCGCCTTGTCCTCTGCACCGTCGGGGATGTCCGGGGAGACGTACAGGTCCGCCGCGGCGAACGCCTTGACGAGATCGACCACCTCGCCGAAGGGCAGCTTCAGCGGTTCCGCCTTCTGGCGCTTCGCCGGCTTCTTCACCGGCTCCGGCGCGGCGTCCTTCGCTGCGCCGGAGGCGGCCTCCTGCCGCTTCGCCGCCGCCGCTCGCGCGGCCGGCCGTTGCACCGGGCGCTCGGTGCCGAGGAACTGCTCGATCTCACGCAGCACGGCGGCAGTCACGTCCTGGCGATCACGCAGCGCGTGGATCAGCTCGATCGCCTCGTCGCGATCCTCGTCGACGTTGGCGTGGATCTTCAGCGCGGCGAAGAGCTGCGCCTGTTGCGTGAGATCGAGGCTCTTCGCGGCCAGCTGCTTGCGATACGGCTGTGCGTACGACTCGGGCATCGCCGGCGCCGGCGGCAGCTGCGCCGGCAGCGGTGCGGCCGGCGGCACGCGCATC
>DASZOG010000345.1:0-14062 GCA_035550895.1 Acidimicrobiales bacterium | reverse complement strand
GTCGACGGGCAGCCCGGGCAGGCGGAAGGCGACGCTGCGCACGACGTTGGCGGTCTTCCGCCCGACGCCCGGCAGCGTGACGAGGTCCTCGAGCGCGGTCGGCACCTCGCCGTCGAACCGCTCCACGATCGCCTGAGCCATGCCGACGATGCTGCGCGACTTGTTGTTGTAGAAGCCGGTGGACTTGACCAACTCCTCGACCTCGCTCAGCGGCGCGGCGGCGAGGGCCTCCGGCGTCGGGAAGCGGGCGAACAGCTGCGGGGTCACCTGGTTGACGCGGACGTCCGTGGTCTGCGCGGACAGGATCGTCGCCGTCAGCAGCTCGAACGGGTTGCGGTGGTCGAGCTCGCAGACCGCGTCGGGGTACTCCTCGGCGAGGCGGTGGACCGTCTCCCTGGCGCGACCCTTCGGCGTCCGCGGCTTGCCCATCCGGTGCCGGAGGCTACCGACCGCCTCTCCCGGCGCCCGGCGTCGCTACCCTCCTCGTGGTGCCGCACGTCGAGCTGCAGCCGCGCCGGCGGTTGCACCAGATGCGCCGCCCGCTGCCCACCCGCATCCCGTTCGACCTGGCGACACGCCCGTTCGTGGTCGGGCGCGACGAGGCCACCTGGCTGGAGGTGAACAACCGCGCCTTCCAGTGGCATCCCGAACAGGGCGGGTGGGATCTGCAGACGCTCGCCGCCCGGGAGCGCGAGCCGTGGTTCGACCCCTCGGGATTCCTGCTCCACGAACGCGACGGGCGCCTCGCCGGGTTCTGCTGGACGAAGGTGCACGCGGACCACGACCCGGTGCTCGGCGAGATCTACGTCATCGGTGTCGACCCGGACTTCCAGGGCCTCGGGCTTGGCCGAGCACTGACGCTCGCCGGGCTCGACCACCTCGCCGGGCGCGCCGTACCGGTGGGGATGCTCTACGTCGACGCGGACAATGTCCCGGCCGTGCGGCTCTACACGCAACTCGGCTTCACGGTCCACCACACCGAGGTCGTGGTCGCCGGCGACGTGTGACGCGGAACGGCAACCCGGTGTCAGACGACGGCGCCGGCGAGGCGGCCGACGAGCGCAGAGACCGCGAGCGCGACGGCGCCCCCGATCAGCACCCGGGCAGCCGCTCTGCTGCGTGACGCGCCGCCGAGCCGCGCCCCGAGGGCGCCGAGGAGCGCGAGGCCGACGAGCGTGATCGCCACGAAGGCTGGCACCCGCCACGTCGCCCCGACGACCGCCGCGGCGACGAGCGGCAGGATGCCGCCGACGACGAAGCTGCCCGCCGACACGGCGGCCGCCTGGACCGGACGGGCGAGCGCGGTGAGGTCGAGCCCGAGCTCGTCGCGGGCATGGATCTCGAGCGGGTCGCCGCGCTCCATCAGGTCCTCGGCGACGCGGGCCGCGAGCTCTGCGCTGAGCCCGCGGTCACGGTAGATGCGCGCCAGCTCCTGCCGCTCGCCCACCGGGTTCGTCCGCAGCTCCCGCGCCTCTCGGCGGAGGTCGGCGAGCTCCGCATCGCGCTGCGCGCTGACGGAGCTGTACTCCCCGACGGCCATCGACAGGGCTCCGGCGGCGATGGCGGCGATCCCCGCGAGCAGCACGGTGTCACGGGAGGCGTTCCCGCTGGCGACGCCGACGAGGAGAGCCGCCGTGGACAGCAACCCGTCGTTCGCCCCGAGCACGGCCGCACGCAACCAAGGGGCGCGGCGCGACCGGTGTCGCTCGTGGTGATGCGCGGCGGCGACCATCTCCGGCGCCGACGATAACGGGGAAATGCCGGAGCCTCCGGGTCCCCGTACGCTGGCGCGGGCGAGCGAGAGGAGGCCTGCCATGACGGTCGAACAGCGCACTCGCGGCGCAGCCTTCCAGTCGACGGCCGACCTCGACGTCGGCGAGTTCGCCGCCATCTGCGAGCAGAGCACCGATGCGGCCACCGTGCCGAGCGCGTCGCGCGTCGAGCACAACGTGCCCGTGTTCCAGGCCGACACGTTGCGCGCCGCGGTCGACGTGCCGGCGGCCGCGCGCCAGATGATGGCGGAGCTGCACGACTGCCTGCTCGACGGCCCTGGCGCGTTCGTCGTCGAGGGCATGGTCGACCCGGCGGTCGTCGACGACGCGACTGCGACATACCTCGAGATCATCGCCGACGAGAAGGCTGCGGGGATCGTCGCCGGCGACCACTACGCGGATCCCGGGCTGAACGACCGGATCTGGAACTCGTTCCAAAAGCTCGCCGAGCGGAACCCGGCGACGTTCGCCCGCTACTTCGCCAACCCCGTGCTCGCCCTCGTTTGCCGCGCCTGGCTCGGGCCGGCGTACCGCATGACCGCGCAGATCAATGTCGTGCATCCCGGCGGGAACGCGCAGCGCCCGCACCGGGACTACCACATCGGTTTCCTCACCGACGCGCAGGCCGAGCAGGTCCCGATCTCGATGCACCGGGCTTCGGTCCTGCTCACGCTGCAGGGCGCGGTCTCGCATTCGGAGATGTCCGTCGAGTCCGGCCCGACGCGCCTGCTGCCATTCTCCCACGCGTACGACCTCGGCTTCCTCGCCTACCGCGATCCCTCGTTCCAGCAGTACTTCGCCGAGCACTTCGTGCAGCTCCCGTTGCGCACCGGCGACGGCGTGTTCTTCAACCATGCGCTGTTCCACGCGGCGGGCGACAACCGCACGCCGGACGTCGTCCGGATGGCCAACCTGCTGCAGGTCTCCTCGCCGTTCGGAAAGCCGATGGAGACGATCGACACCGCCAAGGTCGTCGTCAGCTGCTATCCGTACCTGCAGGCCATGCACCGGGAGCACGGCTTCTCACCGGAGGTCGAGGCACTGATCGCCATGGCCGCCGAGGGGTACGCGTTCCCGGCGAACCTCGACGTGACACCGCCCGTGGGCGGGATGGCCCCCCCGAGCCAGGCCGACCTCGTCCGTGACGCGCTCACTGCCGGGTGGTCGACGGAGCGGGTCGCCGCCGAACTCGCCCGCCAGCTCACCGACCGGCGCGCCTGACGGGGCACGAGGAGTGTGCTCCTAGTCGTCGGCGTAGCGCGGGTTGGCCACGGCGAGCTTCGCCTGGACCGTCTCCCACACCGCGGCCCGCACTTCCTCCAACCGGTCGTCGAGCGCGCCCGAGCGGATCTGCGCCGCCAGCTCGGCCTCGTCCGCTACGCCGAGGGCCTCGAGGCGAGCGCGGTGCGCCGCGGCCTGCTGCGCGCCGAGCGCCAGCTCGCGCTCCACGATCGCGAGCATGTTGCTGGCGACGCGAGCGTGAAACTTCAGCCGCCCGGTCGTCGCCGGGACGACCTCGCCGTCGAGCCACTCGCGCACAGCCTCGACGAGCTGCGCGGCCGAGGGCGGATCGTGCACCCCGCTGCTCACTGGTCCACCGTTCGGGTGGATCGGTGAGCATGTCGCCATTGCGTCGCGACAACCGGCCGTGCTTGCTGGACGTCGCTTCGCTCGGTCATCGGAGCAGCCGCAGCAGGTCGTGCTCGTTCTCGCAGGCGCGCCGGCCGATGGCCGCCAGCTCGTGGCTGCGGGTCAACCCCGTGAGGTGGGCCTGCGCCTGCATGACGCACATGATCCCCCACTTCAGCGTGCCGAGCACTTCCCACCAGCGCACGACGTCCGCGTCGACGGGCCGACCCGCGGCGGCGGCGTATGCGTCGAACAGCTCGGCGTAGCCGCCGAGGCCGGCCGCTGGCGCCCGTGACCCGAAGCGCCACGCGCGCACGCACAACCAGCCGAGGTCTTCCATCGGGTCGCCCAGGTGGACCAGCTCCCAGTCGAGCACGGCCCGCAGGCCATCGGGCCCGACGATGACGTTGCCCAGGCGGAAGTCGCCGTGGACGACGGCTGGTGCGGAACGCGGTGGCCGGTTGGCTTCGAGCCAGCGGAACGCGAGCTCGAACGCGGGATGCGCCTGCCCGCTGAAGTCGAGAACTTCGCGGTACTGGGCGAGCTGATCCGTGCCGACGAGTCCCGGAACGACGGCTGGGTCGATCCGGTGCAGCGCGGCAAGCGCACCGCCGAGCTGGGCGAGGAGCAGGGTGCGGGCGCCGGCGTACTCGGCGTCGCGCAGGATCTTGCGGGCGATCGTCTCGCCGTCGACGCGCTCGACGATGACGTAGGACGCGCCGACGTCGGTGCCGTCGCCCGCCGCGATCACCTCGGGGACGGGGACGCCGGCAGCGGCCGCGGCGCGGAGCGCGGCGACCTCGACCGCCATGTCCCGCTCCACATCGGCGCGTTGGCGCTGGAGGATCAGCGCCCGCCGCTCCCCGCTACGGCAGATGGCGTCGAACGACCACGTCTCGCGCGACGCCCCGCCGGAGAGCCGCACGAGGTCGACCACCTCGCCGTCGACGATCCGCGCCAGGGCCGCCGCCAGCTCGGCGCCGTCCATCAGCAGGCGGCGCGCGTCGCCGGGAACGGGTTCACCGCGGATCCCCCGCCCGGGTGGATCTCGAAGTGGAGGTGCGGTGTGCCGCGCGCGTTGCCCGTGTCCCCGACATATCCGATGACGTCACCGGCGTTCACCGCGCCGCCCTTCTCGTAGCCGCTGAGGTGCGCGTAGAAGTAGCTGTTGCCGTCGTTGCCGAACAGCCAGACGACGTTGCCTCCGAGCGAGACCCGCTTCTGCTGCACGGTGCCGCCGACGACGGCGACGATCGGCGTGCCGTGCGGGCTGATCAGGTCGACGCCCTGGTGGCGCCGGCCACCGGACCTTGAGGCGCCCCACGTGTCGACGAACGAGTGCGCCCCGGCCACCGGGCAGATGATGCCGGAGCCGGCGAAGCCCCCGCCGCCACCAGCCCCGCCGCCTCCCTCCCCGCCGGAGTCCGCGCTCGGCGAGCCCCCACTCGCCGCGGCAGCGGATCCGCCCGCGGCCGCGATCGCCGCCTGCACCGACGCGCCCCGGCGGCGCGCCTCCTCCGCGGCGCGGCGGGCGGCCTCGGCGGCGATCGCTTCGCGGCGGCGGCGCTCCTCCGCAGCCCTGCGCTCCATCTCCTTGCGCACGGCGACATCGCGCAAGCGCTGCTCCTCCGCGGCCTGCAGGTCGACGATCTTCTCCTCGAGCGCCTCGCGGTAGCTCGTCAGGTCGCGCTTCGCCTGCTCCAGGTCGGCTTGGCGCTGGCGGACCGCCGCCTCGGTGCGGCCCAGGTCCTCGAGCGCGGCGTCGTAGTCGTCGGTCGAGGTGACGTTCTGGTCGGTCGCCAGGCGAACGTAGGTGTCCGTCGGGAGCAGCGACTCGGCGCCGCTGCCCAGCGCGAGCAGCGGCGAGCTGCCCCCGGTGCCGTTGACATAGCGGTACAGGGCCAGGCTGCGGACCTGCTCGCGCAGCGAGCCGACCCTCGCTTCGACCTCGGTGCGCTCGGCGAGCACGGTGTCGAGCTCGACCGTCGCCTGCTCCAGCTGCGTCTCGGCATCGGCGTAGGCCTGCACGGCAGCCTCCGCCTCACGCCGGGTCTGCTCGATCGCGTCCGCGGCCCGCTCCGCCGCCTGCTGGTCCAACTCGTCGGTCTGGGCCCGCGCCGAAGCCGGCAATGCCAGACCGGAAAGGAGGAAAAGGACCGCCCCGAGTGCGAGGGCTGCGCGACGCACGGGCGGCGAAGGTATCAACAATTTCGATTTCGTTACGGTCATCGAGGCTCGCGCGCGTGCTCCGCCCCGACGCCGCCCGCGCCTGTGAGCGATCTTGCCACGCAGGGCGGCGGGAGTGCCACCGATGGCGGCCAGACCATCGGCGGACCGGACGCGCATCCCCCCTTTCTATCGACCTGAACAAGAGCATGAGGCTCGCGGGCCTCGCCGTGTACCTCAGGAACGGGGTTCCGGGCGCACCAGCGTGGCGAGCCGCGCCTGGGCGGCGGCGATCTCGTCGGCGAGCAAGCGATCGAGCACCGGGCCCCACAACCGGCCGCCGTAGTGGAGGCGCATCGTCAGGCGCGAGGCGTTGGACGCGAGCGGTTCGACGTCCGCCCGCAGCACCCAGGCGCTGTGTTGCCGGCCGTCCTGCTCGTCGCGCTCGAAGGCGGCGATGCCCACCGCCGGCTCCCAGCGGGTACGGACCATGCGCAACCGCTTCGAGCGCGCCAAGGGGCCGATCCTGCCGCGCAGGTCGACCAACCACGCGGGGTGCTCCGGACTGCCGCCATCGGCGTCGACGCGGGTCACCAGGCGGAGCCACGAGGGGTAGCGCGTCAGATCGTCCACCCACCCGAACAGCACGGCAGCCGGACAGGCCGCCTCGACGGTGGCGACACGATCCACTGCTGCAGTATCGCCCCCGCCGCCGGCGCGTCAGCCGGTGGCCGTGCTCGGCGGCAACCGGCGGGCCTGCCCGAAGGCGCGGGCGAGCAGCGGCGTGCTCGCGTCGAACACGTCGGCGAGCTCGGTCCGCGCCACACCGACAGGGCTCCAGTCACCGGTCGGGTCTGCGATCGTGCCCGCGGCCGGGTCGATCCGTCTGTCGTCCAGCGCCCAGCCCCGCGGGACGACCATCGCGTCGGCGTGCCGCCGGCACAGGCCACCGCCGCCGACGTCCGGCGCGACCGGCTGCAGCCACGCGACGCGGCGCGCTGGATCGAACGCGTAGGCGACCGTCGCCTGGTCCGCGCAGCCTGGTCGCTCGCACAACCGGGGCACGGCGGAACGGTACCGAACCGGCGTTCAGCGCTCGGGGATGCTCGGGCGCGGCAGAATGCTCGCGTGACCGACACGGACATCACCGCCGCCGGAGCTGCGCCGAGAGCCGAGTTCAACGCGATGGTCGACGCGACCCAGGAGGACTGGAACCGCATCGCCACCGCGCAGCTGGAGTTCTTCCCTGGCCTCACGGACCGGGTGCTGGCCCACTTGCAGTTGCTGGCCGGCGACTACGGCGGGTTCCAGGTCGACCGGCTGACCCACTCGCTGCAGACCGCGACGCGCGCCGCGCGCGCCGGGCGCGCCGACGACTACGTCGCTTGCGCGCTGCTGCACGACATCGGCGACACGCTGGCGACCCTCAACCATCCGGACGTCGGCGCGGCCATCGTCAAGCCGTTCGTCGACGAATCACTGCACTGGATGGTCGAGAAGCACGGCATCTTCCAGGGCTACTACTTCTTCCACTTCCTCGGACTCGACCGGGACCTGCGCGACCAGTTCGTCGGGCACCCGTACTACGACCTCTGCGCCGAGTTCTGCTCCGAGTACGACCAACCGGCGTTCGACCCGGACTACCCGACGATGCCGCTGGAGGAGTTCACGCCGCTGCTGCGCGAGTTCTTCGCCAGGCCGCGCCGGTCCATCTACCTGCGCGACAACGGCGGCAGCGCGTACTCGGCGCCCGCCGAGTAACGGGCAGGAACCGGCCACGGGACCGGCACCTCGGCCTGCATCCCGGCCATGCAGCGGAGCATCGGCGTCCCCCAACGTCGGGCCCGCCTCGCTCTCCGCCACCGCCTGGCGGCTCCCGGTGCCGCGGACGTCGCCCAGGTGGCCCGAGACCTCGTCGCCGTCCACGCCACCGACCCGGCCACTGTCTTCCTCTCGATCCGGGCCCGCCTGCCGGGCGTCGGTCCGCCGGGAATCGAGCAGGCGCTGTACGAGGACCGCACGGTGCTGCGCATGCTGGCGATGCGCCGGACGATGTTCGTCGTCCCGCTCGACCTGGTCCCGGTCGTGCAGGCCGCCGCCAGCGCGGCCGTGGCGGCGGAGCAGCGCAAGCGGCTGATCGTCTTCATCGGCGACAGCGATGTCGGCACGGACGCGGCGCGGTGGCTGGCGGCGGCAGAGGCCGAGACGCTCGCCGTGCTCACGGCGCGCGGCGAGGCGACGGCCACGGAGCTGAGCCGCGAGGTGCCGCTGCTGCGCCAACCGCTCCGCCTCGGGATCGGCACGAAGTGGGAAACCGTCCAGGGCGCGTCCGGCCGCGTCCTCCTCCAGCTCGGCGCCGAGGGCCGCGTCGGTCGCGGCCGCCCCCGGGGGACGTGGATCAGCAGCCAGTACCGCTGGGCACCGATCGACGCCTGGATCCCCGGCGGGATCCCCGCTCTCGATCCGGCCGACGCGCGGCGGGAGCTCCTTCGGCGGTGGCTGGCCCGGTTCGGGCCGGGGACGATCGCCGATCTGCGGTGGTGGACGGGATGGACGGCGCGCCTCGTCCAGCAGGGGCTCGCCGGGATCGCGGTCGAGGACGTCGACCTCGACGGCAGGCCCGGGATCGTCCTCGCCGGCGACGGCGAACCGGTCGCCGAACCGGATCCATGGGTGGCGTTGCTCCCCGCACTCGACACGACCGTCATGGGCTGGAAGGACCGTGATTGGTACCTCGGCGGCCACGGTCCCGCGCTGTTCGATCGGAACGGCAACGCCGGTCCGACGTTGTGGTGTGCCGGGCGCGTGGTCGGCGGCTGGGGTCAGCGACCGGACGGGGACGTGGTGTTCCGCCTCCTCGAGGACATCGGGCAGGAGGCGATCGCGGCGGTCGAGGCGGAGGCGGCACGGCTCACCGCCTGGCTCGACGGCGTACGCGTCGTCCCCCGGTTCAGCACGCCGCTGCAGCGCGAGCTCAGCTCGTGATCGCTGACCCAGGTCGGCGGCGGTGGACAGACACGGCGTACGCCTCGTCGCCGGGGAACGGCCCGCGGTCCCACGTCGCCCATCGCTCGGCGAGCTCCAGCCCGGCTGCGGCGCACGAGGCGTCGTACGCGGCGAGGTCGTACCGACTCCCGAGCTGGAAGCCGGCGACGAGCGCGCCGCCAGGTGCAACGTGACGGGCGCAGCCCGCGACGAGCGCCGCCTCGGTGCCGGGGACCACGAACAGCGGCACATTGCCGGCCATGACGACGACGTCGAAGCAGCGGTCGAGGTGCAGCTGCCCGACATCGGCCTCGATCCACTCCAGTTCGGGGGCGAGGCGGCGGGCCGTGGCGATCATCGACGGAGCGTGATCGACGCCGACGACGTCGATGCCGCGCCGGGCCAGTTCGATCGCCACTCTTCCGGTCCCGCACCCGGCGTCGAGGACCGAGGCCGGACCGAGTGCGGCGACGAACGCCGCCTCGCCGTGGACGTCGACGCCGGTGGCGGCCAGCTCGTCGAACTGCCGCTGGTAGTCGTCGCCCGAGCGCCAGCTGCGCATGGCCACGCGGGCAGCATCGCAGACGCGAGGATTTCGGGCGATGGACGACGAGCGCGCCGCGGTGCCGGCCAGTGAGCCGGCGGGACCGGCCGCAGCGCCGTGGGTCGACCCGCCGCGCTGGGGCCGGCGGATCGTCATCGTCGTGGTCGCCTTCCTCGGCGGCGTCGTCGCCTACCTGATCGGCGCCGCGGTCATCCCTCGCTGGTGGGCGCAGCGGGTCGGCGACTTCGTCGACGGGCGGATCTCGGTCGGCGCCACGCTCGGCGTGTTCGTCGGGCTGGTGTTCACGATCCTGCCGCTGCTCGTGCTGTGGGTGGCCATCCGCAGGCCTGGCGGCTGGCGGCGGTGGGTCCTGTTCCTGCTCGCCGCGGTTCTCGTGGCGGCACCGAACCTGATGACGCTCGGGATCGTCGCCGGGGACGGCAGCGCGGCACACGCCGGCGAACGGACACTCGACGTCGACGGGCCGGGCTTCCGTGGCGGCACGCTCGTCGGTGTGATCCTCGGGACCGCTGTGTTCGGTGTGTTCGCCTACCTGGTGCTCTCGCGCCGTTCCACGCGCCGCAAGGTCTCCCGTCTGGAAGACGAGCGGGTGGCTGCAGCGGTGCCGCCGCCCGCGCCGGACACCGGGACGACCGGCGAGCAATGACCGCGCGCAGTGCGGGCGAGTCGCGGGCCGGGGTGCCGCTGACCAACCTCGACCAACCGCTGTTCGACGGCGCCGAGGCGGCGAAGCGGGATCTCGTCGACTACCTGGACGCGGTGCGCGACCGCATCCTGCCCGAGCTCGCCGGCCGGCCGCTGTCGGTGATCCGGATCCATCGCGGCGGGGAAGCGTTCATGCAGAAGAACGTTCCCAAGTACACGCCGGAATGGGTGGAGACCGTCCAATTCTGGGCGGAGACCTCCAAGCGGGAGGTGCGCTACGCGCTGTGCGACGACCGGCGCACGCTGCTCTGGTTCGCCAACCAGCGCGCCGTGGAATACCACCCGACGCTCGTCACGGCGGCGCGGCCCGACCGGGCGACGCATCTCGTCCTCGACCTCGACCCGCCCGACGCCGGCTCGTTCGCGTTCGCGGTACGCGCCGCCCACCTCGTCCGGGCCGCGCTCGGCGGCGCCGGGCTCGACGGTGCGGTCAAGACGAGCGGGGCCAAGGGCGTCCACGTGTTCGTGCCGATCGACGACGAGGCCTCGCTGGACGAGGCAGCCGCGGCGACCCGGGCGATCGCGGCGCGGGCCGAAGCGCTCGACCCTGCGCTCGCCACGACGGCGTTCATGAAGGAGGACCGGGGCGGCAAGGTGTTCGTCGACTCCACCCGCGTCGGCGGAGCGACCGTCGTCGCGGCGTACAGCCCGCGTGTGCGGCCCCGCGTCCCAGTGTCGTTCCCGGTGAGCTGGAGCGAGCTCGACGCCGTCTCGCCCGGCGAGTTCACGATCCACACCGCGTTGAGCCACGTCGACGACAACCCGTGGGTCGCCGAGATGCCCGCTCCGCAGCGGCTGCCCGCCGACCTCGTGGCAGAGGGTCGGGCCATCCCGGTCGCCCGGGTGCAGGCGATGCACGAAGGCAAGCGCCGCGCCCGCGCCCGCAAGGAGTGACGGGGGCCTGTTCAGGCCTCGGCGGCGAGGTCGAGGTGCATGAACACGGTGAGCGGCTCGAGCCCCGTGTTCTCCACCTCGGATCCCTCGAACGGCGGCGCTTCGACGAAGCCGGCGGTGCGGTACATGGCTTGCGCTGCGGTCATGGAGCGGGCTGTTCCGAGCCTCACGGACGGGTACCGCTCGGTTCGGGCGTCCTGCACGAGGCGGGTGAGGAGCGCCCGGCCGACATCGCGCGCCTGGGCCGCAGGACGGACGTACATCCGCCGGTGGAGGAGGCGGAGCAGGATGGCTCCGCGGGTAGTGCTAGGAGGCGAAGTCGGGCTGGTTGCCCCGCGCGTTGGCGGTGCGGCCGGCGGGCAGCTCCCAGTCCTCTTGGCGTCCGAGGGCGGTGAGGTCGAGGAAGTAGTACGAGCCGCCAGTGCTCTCCAGTCCACGGGCGTACACCGAGTAGGTGCGGTACACCTTGCCGTCCGCGGCGAGGAAGCAGGTGCGGCCGGGCATGTCATAGGGCTGCGCCGCTGTCTTCATGCTCTCGTGACCGCTGGCGGCGTACTCATCGAGAGTGCGGTAGTTGTACTCGTCGTAGCCACGCGACGCGTCGATGGTGGCGCCGAAGTCGTAGCTGAACTCCCCGTCGTTGGTGGAGTACCACGGGATCGTCCAGCCCTGCTTGTTCTTCCACCGTTCGAGCTTCACCAGCGGCGCCCGGGACACGAGGGCATAGGTGGTGTCCCGGGTACGGAGGTGCTCGATGAGGCCGGGCGCGATCTCGTCGGTGCCGGCGGTGCAACTGGGGCAGCCCTCGTTCCATTCGGGATGGAACATGAAGTGGTACACGATCAGCTGCGGGCGGCCCTCGAAGAGATCGAGCAGAGACCGCTTGCCACCCGGACCCTCGAACTCGTAGGACTTCGTCACCTCGACCATCGGCAGCTCACGACGTTCGGTGTTCAGCCGGTCGCGCCGCCGGGTGAGCTCCTTCTCCTTCTCGAGCAGATCCCGGCGGGCGGAGACCCACTCCTCCTGCGAGGTGATCTTCGGCAAGCTCATGGCAACCTCCTTGTCGGACTGGGCAGCGATGCCCGTCACCTACAGACCCTCCAGCACACGTCGACTCATCGGTAGCGCGGCGAGGTCGAACCCTTCCGACCCGCATCGACTCCGACGGCGAACCGGTAGGACACGCCTGTGCGCCGTGGTGGTCGTTCGACGGCGCACCGACCCCGCCATGACGGAGATCACGGCACGAGTCCGAGCGACCGATGGCCATCCCACCCCCTGCCAGGTGACGACTACCACCGGTTCCTGACTGGACCCGAGCCACTCGTGGCCTGGGTGGCGAGTGGGACGGACACATCTGTGGTCACGCTGCACTCAACGCGCAGGCGTCGCCCGGCGTCGTGCAGGTGCTTCAGGCCGGAGTATCGACGGCCCGATCGGTGTCGTGGCCCGGCTGCTCGTCGATCCGGCGTCCGCCGTGGAGGGTGGGCCGAGCGCTGCTGCAGACCGTTGGGGGTGCGGGTCTGTCGCAGCAACGGACGCCCGTGTTGGACGTGGTCGCATCGTCCCACGCCGCCATCGCGCTCTACCGCCGACCCCATTCACCCCGCCGGCGAGTCTGCAGCCGTCTTCGGTGGGCGATACGGGCCTCGATCCCATGACCTCCACGGTGTGAACGTGGCGCTCTTCCAACTGAGCTAATCGCCCTTGCGGACCCGGCAGGCTACCAGCGAGCCCGGAGGCGGGCACGTGACGAAGAAGTGGTCGGATTCCGACCACTTCTTCTCCACGTCGGGTCGGCGGCCGAGCTGCGCGGCGAGTCGGCCGCGGGCACTGACGCGGGCTGCGCGGCGAGTCGGCGCCAGCTGGGCGGCGGGCGAGCAGTCGATTGGCGCCGCACCGGTCCGGCGGCGAGCATGACCGCCCGTGCCCACGGACGGTCCGGACCTCGATCACATCGCGCTCGCCGTCGAGGCGCAACACGAGCTGTGGCCGCTCCTCGTCGGGGAGTTCGGCGCGACCTGGCTGGGCGGCGGCGAGTCGCCGGGGTTCAACTTCGCCCAGGTCGCGTTCGGCAACGGCGTGCGCGTGGAGGTCCTCGAGCCGGCGCGCGTCGGAGAGAACGACTTCCTCCGCCGGTTCCTGGACCGCTCCGGGCCAGGCCCGCACCACCTCACGTTCAAGGTCCCGGACATCCAGGCCACGCTCGCCGCGCTCGACGCGGCCGGGTGGCCGGCCGTCGGCGTCGACCTGACCGACCCGCGATGGCAGGAGGCGTTCCTCCGCCCGTCGATCGCGCACGGGATCGTCGTGCAGGTGGCGCAGTCGGACGAGGAGCTGCCGCTCGACGACCCTCCGCCCGGGCTGCCGCAGCCGCGGCCGGAGCGCCCGGCGACACTCGACCGGATCGTCCACCTCGTCGCCGACCTGGAACGGGCGACGCGTCTGTTCGGTGACCTGCTCAGTGGCACGCCCGCCGGCGAGGGCGGCGCCGACGTGGGCGACCACCACTACCGCGAGATGACCTGGCCGGGATCCGGCCGGCTGCGTCTCGTCCAACCCACGGCCGAGGGCCCGCTCGCCGCCTGGCTCGGTGACCGGCCGGGACGACTGCACCATCTGGAGCTCGCCCTCGACGATCCGGAGCGCGTCCCCCACGCCCTTTCCCGCGGGGACGGGACCTACGAGATCGCGCCCGCGAACGCGTGCGGGACGCGGATCGTCCTCACCCTCCGGCCGTGACGCCGGGGGTGACGCAGACGAGCCCCTGGCCACCCTGGTCGGGGTGCCCCTCGGTGCTCGCGGGGCAGCGGGCGTCGAACGGGGCGAGGCGCTCGACCACTCCGTAGTGCGGGCCGTCGCAGCGCACTTCGAAGGCCAGCGATTGCAGATCGAGGCGGACGCACGAGCCCGACCGGAGCACGCCGTCGACGTCACCGTCACCCTGCCCCGGACCGAGCGCGTACGCGGTGAAGACGAAGATCACGACCAGCGCGGCGAGCACCGCCGTCCACGACCACGGCAGCGGCCACCGCCGGCGCCGCCAGGCGGCCTCCCCTTCTTCGGCGTCCTCGGCCACGTCGTCGCCTTGCCCGTCGCCGTCCGCCACAGCGTTTACCGGCGCCACCGGCTGTGCGGCGGCCGTCCGCAGCGACGCGTCGTACGCCCGGCGCGCGTCCGGGTCGGAGAGCACCCGCCAGGCGTCGTTGACCCGGGCCATGTGCGCGCTGTCCCCGCCCGGCGCGTCCGGGTGGTGCCGCCTCGCCAGGCGGCGGTACGCGGCCCGCAGCGCCGCCTCGTCCGCCGCAGGCTCGACCCCCAGGATTTCGTAGTAGGTCCCGAC
>DASZOG010000344.1:0-2769 GCA_035550895.1 Acidimicrobiales bacterium | reverse complement strand
AGTTCGACCGGCACCAGCGCGCCGCGTTCGTGGCCCGTGCCGAGGAGCTGGTGGCGCGGATCGGTTCGTGACCGGCGGCGACCGGCGCACGCTGTGGTGCGAGCTGGCGTGGCTCGGTGGCGACACGCCGGCGCGCGGCGTGCTGCTGGCGATCGCCGGTGATCGCCTGGCCGAAGTGACGGCGGATGTCGCCGCGCCACCCGCCGGCGCTGAGCGCCGCCGCGGTCTGACCGTTCCCGGGCTGGCGAACGTCCACTCCCACGCGTTCCATCGCGCGCTGCGCGGCCGGACGCACGTCGGCGGAGGCTCGTTCTGGACGTGGCGGGAGGAGATGTACGCCGTCGCCGCGGAGCTCGATCCGGAGCGCTACCTCGCGCTGGCGACCGCCGTGTACGCGGAGATGGCACTGGCCGGCGTCACGGTCGTCGGCGAGTTCCACTACCTGCACGACGGGCAGCGAACGATGGGCGACGCGCTCGTCGAAGCTGCGTCACGCGCGGGCGTGCGGATCACGCTGCTCGACACGTGCTACCTGCACGGCGGGATCGGCCGGCCGCGGGCCGGCGCGCAGCTGCGCTTCGGCGACGCCTCCGTCGCGGCGTGGGTCGCGCGGAACGAGGCGCGGGACCTGTCCTCGGCTCCGCACGCCCGGCACGGAGCGGCGATCCACAGTGTGCGCGCCGTGACGCCTGACGAGTGTGCGGTCGTCGCGGCCTGGGCTCAGGACCGGCAGGTGCCGTTGCACGCGCACGTGAGCGAACAGCCGGCCGAGAACGAGGAGTGTCTCGCCGCACACGGCGCGACGCCGACGGGCGTGCTCGCTGGTGCCGGCGCACTGCACGCGCGGTTCACCGCGGTGCACGCGACGCACGTGACCGACACCGACATACGGCGACTCGGCGCGGCAGGCGCATCGATCGCGCTGTGCCCGACGACCGAACGCGATCTCGCCGACGGTGTCGGCCCGGCGGCGCCGCTCACCGCCGCCGGGTCGCGCCTGTGCCTGGGGAGTGACTCGCACGCCGTCGTCGACCTGTTCGAGGAGGCCCGCGCGGTCGAACTCGGTGAGCGCTCGGTGACCGGCCAGCGCGGGCTCCACCCCCCGGCGGCGCTCCTCGCCGCGGCGACCGAGAACGGCTGGCGGGCGCTCGGGTGGGATGGTGGGCGGTTGACGGCCGGGGCGCCCGCCGATCTCGTCACCGTCCGGCTCGACAGCGTGCGGCTCGCCGGAACGCGCCCGGCCGACGCGATCGGCGCAGTCGTCTTCGCGGCGGCGGCGAGCGACGTCGACACCGTGACTGTCGGCGGGCGCGATGTCGTCGTCGGCGGCCGCCATCAACTGGTCGACGACGTGCCCGCTGCGCTCGCGACCGCGATCGCCGCGGTCAGCTGACGAGCTCGCGGACGCGGGCCCGGAGCACGGCGAGCGCCGGCTCGTTCAGCCCTCCATGGGGGATGATCACGTCGGCGTACCGCTTCGACGGTTCGACGAACTGCAGGTGCATCGGCCGCACCGTCGTCAGGTACTGGCTGATCACGCTCTCCGGCGTGCGCGCCCGCTGGGTGATGTCGCGTTGCAGGCGGCGGATGAAACGGACGTCGGCGTCCGTGTCGACGTACACGGAGAGGTCGAAGCGGGCGCGCAGGTCGGGCTCGGCGAGCACGAGGATGCCCTCGACGACGACGATCCGACTGGGGAGCACTTCCTGGCGCTCGTCGCTGCGGACGAACTCCTGGAAGTCGTAGACCGGTACGTCGACCGGGGTACCGGCGGCGAGTGCGTCGACGTGGCGCATGAGCAGTGGCCAGTCGAACGCCTCCGGGTGGTCGTAGTTGACCGCGGCGCGCTCGTCCAACGGCAGGTGGTTGAGGTCGCGGTAATACATGTCGAGCTTGAGCAGCGCGACCTCGCCGGTACCCGCGAGATCGGCGAGGCGCTCGGCGACGGTGGTCTTGCCCGAGCCGGTTCCACCGGCGACACCGATCAGGAAGGCACGCGCCGGCCCGAGCTCGTCGCCAGGCTCCACGGGCCACGGACCGTAGCGGGGATCGCGTGCGGGCTCGCGCGCAGGTTTGTTCACTGCGCAACAGGGGCAGATAACCGGTGCCAAGCGAGCGACCGAACACCCCGCCACTCGTACGGTCGCCAGACAAGAGCGGGAGTTGAAAGTGAAACATCGCGTACTAGCCGTCATCGTCGCGCCCGCGGTCGCTGCACTCGCGGCCGTGATGTTCTCGACCAGCGCAGCGTCTGCCCACGAGATCCTCGTCGTCTGTGATCAGGAGACAGGCCACCTCGTGTGGTCCAACACGACGCCGGACAGCGTGCCCGGCACGGTGGTCACCAGCAACGGTCTGACGGTGGAGGTTCCCGCCCAAGGATCGGTGACGACAGAGCATCCCGGCCCCGGGACGTGGACTGTGACGTGGACGAACGGGGAGACGGCCGAAGGGGCGATCCCTCCGGTGTGCACCGAGGTGACGACCACGTCCGCGCCGACGACGACCGCTGCGCCGACCTCTACCGCCCCACCGACCACGGCGCCGACATTGGCGACCGGCCCGCCGGCCGCGCCTGGGGCAGGCGTCGTGGTGGCCGGCGTGACCGCCGCTCCGCCGGCTGAATCGTCCGGCGCGGAGACGCTTCCGGCCACTGGATCCGACGCGTCGATCGCTGCGCTGGCCTGCGTGCTCATCGCCGCCGGGGCCGCCGCGCTGCTGATCGCGCGCCGCAGCGTCCGCACCTGAGGTAATCCGTTCCGACACGTC
>DASZOG010000343.1:0-4524 GCA_035550895.1 Acidimicrobiales bacterium | reverse complement strand
GTCCCGAGCTCGGCAGGCAGAGGTCGACGATCCACGGGCAGCGATCGACCTCTACCGCGAGGTGCTGGCCGAGGATCCCGACAACGCCGAGGCGCTGACGTACCTCGGCTGGCTCGAGATCCGCACCGGCGCGGCGACCGGCGCGGACGACCTCGTCGGCCAGGGGGAGGCGCACCTGGCGCGGGCGATCGAGGTCGCGCCGGAGTACGCCGACGCACACTGCTTCACGGCCATCGTCCGCTTCCGTCTGCGCGAGGACCCGGCCGGTGCCGACGCGGCACTGTCGCGCTGCACGGCGGCCGACCCCCCACAGGCGGTCGCCGGCCTGCTCGCCGGCCTACAGGCCGAGATCGACACTGCCCTGGCCAGCGCGCCTTCGACGGCCCCCTGACCCCGCCCGCTCCGCCGCGACGACGTCGCGGCCACGAACCCCTGACCCCGCCGCGGCGGCGTCGACCGCGCCCCTTGACCCCGGCCGCGGCGGCGTCGACCGCGCCCTTTGACCCCCGCCGCGGCGGCGTCGACCGCGCCCCTTGACCCCCGCCGCGGCGGCGTCGCGATCCGGGCCCGCTCGGATCGAGCCTGATGCCGAAGAAGTGGTTGGAATTCCACCACTTCTTCGACACATCGCGTCGGTTTGAACCCGACCAGTGGCGAGCTGGTAGAAGAAGCGGTTGGAATCCAACCGCTTCTTCTACATGTCGAGCGCGGCGACCAACTCCTCGACGACGTCGTCCATCCGTTCGAGGTCCCACCACCACACCTCGACGACCCTCCAGCCGAGACGGCGCAGCATCCGCCTGCGCCTGGCGTCCCGGTACGCGTCCGGCGCGATCCCGTGGTGCGCCACGCTCTGGCATTCGACACCGACGCGGCGCGTCGGCTCGGCCAAGTCCAGCGCGGCGACGACGCGGCCGTCGTGCATCACGGGATACTCGTGCTCCAAGGCGATCCCCGCACGGACGAACGCCGCTCGAGCAAGACGCTCGAACCAGCTGCGCGGCAGCCGTGGGCCAGCACGTTCCGTGAGCAGGTCGAGTACGACCCGGGGCCCGTGGAGATGCGAGACGGACCAACGCTCCGCGGTTCGACGGATCCAGAGCGGTGACGCGCCGGAGCGGAGGACGTGGTCGAGTGCCTGCTCCACACGTGCGATCACGGCGATTGCTGGGAGCTGGCACAACGTCGCGGCTGCGTTCATCGTCGGCACCGATCGGACGTGGCAGCCGTCCGAACGTCCCGGCACGTCCGACACATGGTGCACGACGCCAGACGGAAGCGCCGGTCTGCCACCCCGCTGGCCGATGACCTCGATCGGTGGGCAAGCCGAGAAGCCGTCGAACCCGTGGAGGTGTGCGGCGGCGCCGTGGCTCAACCTCAGCCGTGGATGAGCGAGCGTCGCGGCCATCGCCTGGCGCAGCCAGGTGTCGGGCGAGCCGGCGACGACGAACACCTTCGCGGCCACGCGCGACAGCTCCCCGGATCGGACCAGCGTCCGAACTCGCTGCCGGGTCAGGCCGGCGAGCTCGAGCTGACGAAGGGAGACGGCACCGTGCTGGCGTCGAGCGACGGCGCGGGCGGCGGCTCTTGCATCGGTCTGCACACCCTCACGGTGAGAGTCAGATGCCCGCCAACGGCAACGTGACGAAGAAATGGCTGAAATACGACCAGTTCTTCGACATGTCCCATGGGTGAGACCAACGTGGCGAAGAAGTGGTTGGAATCCAACCAGTTCTTCGACATGTCGGGCCGCGGCGCCACGCGCCGGGGCGGGCGTGTCAGGCCGGGGGTGGTTCGGCGTGGGCGCGCCACTGCCCCGCGCCGTCGCGCTCGATGACCCACACGCTGCCCTTGCGCCAGTCGAGGAGCCCGTCGACCTTCATGCCCCGGCGGATCAGCGCCTCGATCGTGTCGGGGATCACGTCGCCGTGGCTGCACAGCACGGTGCCGTCGGGCAGGCCCTCCAAGATGGACACGACACCGTCGAACGGCTCCCCCTCGGCCAGGAGCCACTCCGGTTCGACTGGCAGGCCGACCCGCTCGGCGAGCGGTTCCAGCGTCTGCATGCAGCGGACGTAGGGGCTCGACAGCAGCCGCGGCGGGTCCACCTTCTGCAGCCGTTCGGCGAGAGCCTCCGCCTGCGCCCAACCGCTCGCGGTCAGCGGACGGTCGACGTCGTGACCCTTCCACTTGCCACGGCTCCCCGCCTTCGCGTGGCGGACCAGGTACCAGATCACCGGCAGGACGTTAGAAGCCGCCGGCCCGCGGATCAGAACGAGCGCACGCAGACCTCGTCGCCCTGAGGGAGCGACGCCTCGAGCTCCGGTTCGGTGTCGCCGTACAGGGCGGCGAGCATCCCCTTGACCATTCCCCGGTCGACGGCGCAGATCACGGGGTGCTCGATCGCCGCCGCGCCGAACGGGCAGTGGTTGTTGATGATCTGCAGCTGGTTGCCCCGCCGCTCGGTGTGCGCGGCAAACCCGTGGGCGGTGAGCGCATCGGCGACGGCGTGGAGCGCGGCGCGGAACGAGCGCTGCCGGTCGCCCGGGCCGGCACCGGCCATGCCGGCGGCCATCACCCGCCCGTAGTCCTCGCCGACCTGCTCCGCCATCGCCTGCGCCTGGTCCGGCGGGAGCAGGGCCAACGCCCGCCCGAGCAGCGTCAGCACGAGGTCGTCGGTCCGGACCGGCACCTCGAGCGTGACCGGGCCCCCCGCGGCGCGGTAGCGCTTCGACGGCCGGCCGGCGCCGGAGCCCACCGCCCGGGCGACCGCCACCTCGAGGTACCCCCCGGCCGAGAGCTTGTCGAGGTGGTGGCGGGCCACGTTCGGGTGCAGGCCGAACCGCTCGGCGACCTGCGCCGCGGTGACGCCATCCTCGCTCTCGTGGGCGAAGAGGTAGATCGCCCGCCGCGTGGGATCGCCGAACGCGTTCGTGATCGCCGTGACCGCGGCCGAGAACTCACCCGGGCTGAGTTGCTGCACGGTGGGTGGGCTCGGGTCCACGCCGGTATTCTACCTATCGCCGTAGTGGTAATTCGCCGGGAGTGCCCATGTCCCTGTCCACGGACCAGATCGTCGACGCGCTCCGCCCGATCGAGGACCCGGAGCTGCGCCGCTCGATCGTGGACCTCGGCATGGTCCGCGACGTGCGCCTCTCTCCTGACGGCGACGTCGCCGTGCAGGTCGCGCTGACCGTCGCCGGATGCCCGTTGCGCGCCGAGATCGAGCAGCGCGTCACCCGCGCCGTCCGCCCGCTTCCCGGCGTGCGCGATGTCGAGCTGGCGTTCACGGTGATGACCGACGACGAGCGGGAGGCGCTCCGCCAGCGGCTGCACGGTGACCCGCACGCGACCGCGGGCTCGGCGCCGGCCCACGGCCACGCCCAGGGCCGCGAGATCCCGTTCGCCCAGCCGGGATCGAAGACCCGGCCTCTTCTCGTCGCCAGCGGCAAGGGCGGCGTGGGCAAGTCCAGCGTGACGACGAACGTCGCTGTGGCGCTGGCTCAGCAGGGCCACTCGGTCGGTGTCCTCGACGCCGACGTCTACGGCTTCTCCATCCCCCGCATGCTCGGTGCCGATCGCGACCCGGTGGTGATCGACGGGATGCTGCTGCCGCCCGAGTCGTACGGCGTGCGGTGCATCTCGATGGCCTACTTCGTCCCGGAAGGGCAGGCGGTGATCTGGCGGGGGCCGATGCTGCACAAGGCGCTCGAGCAGTTCCTCACCGACGTGTGGTGGGACGAGCCCGACTTCCTGCTCGTCGACATGCCTCCGGGCACGGGGGACATCGCCATCTCGCTGTCGCAGTACCTCCCCCGCGCCGAGGTGTACGTCGTCACGACGCCGCAGCCCGCTGCGCAGAAGGTCGCCCGGCTGTCCGCGGCGATGGCCGAGAAGGTCCACCTACCGGTGCGGGGCGTGATCGAGAACATGTCCTGGTTCATTGGGGACGACGGCAAGCGGTACGAGATCTTCGGCGCCGGCGGCGGTCAGGAGCTGGCCGACGAGCTCGACGTCCCGTTGCTCGGCCGGATCCCGCTGCTGCCCCCGCTCCGCGAGGGCGGCGACACCGGCCGGCCGGTCACGGCCGTCGACCCGGACAGCGAGGCCGCCGGCGCGTTCCGCGCGATCGCGGAGCGGATCGCGGTCGAGTTGAAGCCGAAGAAGGTCTTCAACCCGCAGCTCAAGATCGTCTGAGCACCGCCGCGTCCAGGTCCGGCGGGGTGTAGCCGGCGTCGCGCGGGTTGACGTCCGTACCGGGCGGGACGAGCGCGTCGATGCGCGCCAGCACGTCGTCGTCGAGGCGCACGGCCGCGCCGGCGAGCACGTCTTCCAGTTGCTCGGGTGTGCGGGGCCCGATGATCGCCGTCGTCACCGCGGGATGGGCGAGGACGAAGGCGTGAGCGAGGTGCGTCAACGAGCAGCCGGCGTCGGAGGCAAGCTTCGCCAGCTCGTCGACCAGCTCCAGCTTGCGCTCGGCGACCGGTCCGCCGAAGTCGAAGTGCTCCGCGGCGCGGACGGCGC
>DASZOG010000342.1:0-7673 GCA_035550895.1 Acidimicrobiales bacterium | reverse complement strand
AACGCCGTCGAGCTGCAGACGAGCCGCCCGCTCTCGGCGATCATCCGGGCCAACGTCCTGACCCGGTTCAACGCGATCCTCGGCGTGCTCTTCGTGGCGGTGATCCTCGTCGGCTCACCCGCCGACGCGCTGTTCGGGCTGGTCGTCGTGTGGAACGCGCTGATCGGCATCGTGCAGGAGGTGCGGGCCAAGCGCACGCTGGACCGGTTGGCGGTGCTGAGTGCGCCGACCGCGACGGTCGTGCGCGACGGCGAGGCGCACGAGGTCGCGCTCGGCGAGGTGGTCCTCGACGACGTGGTCCGCCTGCGCACGGGCGACCAGGTACCGGCGGACGGTCTCGTGTCCGCGTCCGAGGGGCTGGAGATCGACGAGTCGCTGCTGACCGGCGAGTCGGATCCCGTGGACAAGGCGCCGGGGGCGGACGTGCTGTCCGGCTCGATCGTCGTCGCCGGGAGCGGAGCGTTCCAGGCCACGGCCGTGGGCGAGCAGGCATACGCGCAACGTCTCGCCGCGGAGACGAAGCGGTTCACGAAGACCCGCTCCGAGCTGATGGCCGGGATCGACACCCTGCTGCGGTTCATCAGCTGGGCACTGCTCGTGATCGGACCGATCCTCCTGGCCAGCCAGCTGGCGCGAGACGACGAATCGACG
Source organism: Acidimicrobiales bacterium (assembly GCA_035550895.1). Lineage (GTDB taxonomy): Bacteria > Actinomycetota > Acidimicrobiia > Acidimicrobiales > Ilumatobacteraceae > DASZOG01. Next base: position 7,022 of record DASZOG010000342.1, on the reverse strand, counting down.
GCCGACGCGATCGTCGGCACGGTTGCCGCGTTGGTCGGGATGGTGCCCGAGGGTCTCGTACTGCTGACGAGCATCGCCTTCCTCGTCGGTGCTCTGACGCTGGCGCGGCGGAACGTCCTCATCCAGGAGCTGCCCGCCGTGGAAGGCCTGGCGCGGGTCGACGTCGTGTGCCTCGACAAGACCGGGACGCTGACCGACGGGGAGATCCGCTTCGCCGGGCTCGAACCGGTCGGTGGCCACGACGAGCAGGGGGCCGCTCGCGCGCTCGGGGCGCTGGCCGACGACCCGAACGCGAACGCCACACTGCAGGCCCTGGCGGCGGCGTTCCGGCCAGACGGTAACTGGGTGCGCACCGGGTCGGTGCCGTTCTCGTCAGCGCGCAAGTGGAGCGGCGCGAGCTTCGACGGCCATGGCACGTGGACGATGGGTGCGCCAGAGGTCCTGTTGACCAACGCGTCGTCCGAGCTGCGCGGCAGGGTGGACGAGCTCGCCGGCAGCGGTCAACGAGTGCTGCTGATGGCGCGCACCGACGCGCCGCTGGCCGGCGAGGAGCTGCCCGCAGGGCTGGACCCCGTCGCCGTGATCACGTTCGAGGAGCACGTCCGCCCGGACGCCGCGGAGACGATGCAGTACTTCCGGGAGCAGGAGGTCCGCCTGAAGGTGATCTCCGGCGACAACCCGCGCACCGTCGGCGCAGTCGCCCGGCGCGTCGACGTGCCGGATGCGGGAGAGCCGGTCGATGCGCGGCAGCTGCCCGACGATCCGGGCGAGCTGGCCGACGTCGTCGACAGCCGGACGGTCTTCGGCCGTGTCACACCGCGGCAGAAGCGGGCATTCGTCACCGCGCTCCAGCAGCGCGACCACGTCGTCGCCATGACCGGTGACGGGGTCAACGACGCGCTGGCCCTGAAGGACGCGGACATCGGCGTGGCGATGGGCAGCGGTGCGCCGGCGACGCGAGCGGTGGCGCAGGTCGTGCTCCTCGACGGCCGCTTCGCGCACATGCCGGACGTCGTCGCCGAGGGGCGGCGGGTGATCGCCAACATCGAGCGCGTCGCCAGCCTGTTCCTGATCAAGAACGTCTACAGCGCGGTGCTGGCGATCGCCGTGGCGATCGCGCAGGTGCCGTACCCGTTCCTACCCCGCCACCTGACGCTGGTGAGCGGGTTGACGATCGGCATCCCTGCGTTCGTGCTCTCCCTCGCGCCGAGCAAGGAGCGCTACCGGCCGGGCTTCGTGCGCCGCGTGGCGACGTTCTCGGTCCCGACGGGGCTGATCACCGCCGCGGGCGTCTTCGTCACGTACGCCGTGGCGCGCGCCCAGGATGTCTCCGGTGACGAGGCGCGCGCAGCCGCCACGGTCGTCGTGATGATCGTCGGCCTGCGCGTGCTGCTGCTCGTGAGCCGGCCGCTGGTGCCGTGGAAGATCGCGCTCGTGGGCGCGATGGGCGGCTGCTTCGTACTGGCGATGGCCGTCCCCGCAGCGCGCGAGTTCTTCGAGCTGGAGATCCCGTCCACGATCCTGCTCCAGTCGCTCGCCATCGGCGTCGCTGCCGCGTTCGCCGTCGGCATCGCCTGGCGCTTCGCGCAGCTGCGCAACGCGGCGCGGTAGTGCCGCGACATCCGGGGCGCACTGGCCGGCCGGTCAGCGGACGGCGCGGAAGAAGGAGCGGACGTCCTCCACGAGCAGCTCGGGCTCCTCCATCGCGGCGAAGTGCCCGCCGGAGGGCATCCGCGTCCAATGGACGATGTCGAAGGCAGCCTCGGCCCACGCGCGCGGCGGGCGGAGCAGCTCCCGCGGGAAGATCGCCGCGCCGGTCGGCACCGCGACGCACTTCTCCGGCGGGCCGAAGTGGCCGCTGCGCCGCGACTCGTAGTACAGCCGCGTCGACGAGTTGATCGTGCCCGTGACCCAGTAGATGGTGATGTTCGTCAGCAGCTCGTCGCGGGAGAAGCGGGAGAAGACGTCGCCGCCGCAGTCGCTCCACGTGCGGAACTTCTCCAGGATCCACCCGGCGAGGCCGGCCGGTGAGTCGGTCAGGCCGTAGGCCAGTGTCTGCGGCTTCGTGCCCTGGATCGCCTGGTAGCCGGTCTCGTCCCTCCGGAAGCCGGCCATCGCGCCGAGCGCTTCCAGCTCGTCCGGTCGCACACCCGCCGTTGGATCAGTGGCGTCCGGCGGGCGGGCGACGACCATGTTCAGGTGGATGCCGGCGAGATGTGCGGCGTCGACGACGCCGAGGTGGCTGCTGACCAATGCGCCCCAGTCGCCGCCCTGCGCGCCGTACCGGTCGTAGCCGAGGCGGGCCATCAGCGCCGCGACCACCTCGGCGACGGCGCGCACGTCCATGCCCCGGCGGCGCGTCGGGCCACTGAACCCGTATCCCGGCATCGACGGCGCGACGACGTGGAACGCGTCGGCCGCATCGCCACCGTGCGCCGGAGGGTCGGTGAGTGGGCCGAGCACCTTCAAGAACTCGGCCACCGAGCCGGGCCAGCCGTGCGTCATGACGAGCGGCAGCGCGCCGGCGTAGGGCGAGCGGGCGTGGACGAAGTGCACGTGCGTGTCGTCGATGTCCGTCTCGCACTGCGGCCAGGCGTTGAGCCGCGCTTCGGCGGCGCGCCAGTCGAACTCGTCCCGCCAGTACGTGCAGAGGTCCTGCAGTTCGGCGAGGTCGGTGCCGTAGTCCCAGCCGCTGCCCGGGATCTGGTCGGGCCAGCGCGTCCGGTCCAGCCGCTCGCGCAGGTCGTCGAGCACGCCGTCGTCGACGGTGATGCGGAACGGCCGGATCTCGGTCATTGCCGGATCCTGCCAGCCGAGCGGGCCCGGCGCGCCACACGCGGACGAGCCGCCGGCACCGGGCCGGCGGCTCGAAAGTGACCAGAGCAGTCGCTCAGATCACGCGGACGTTCTGCGCCTCCTCACCCTTGCGACCGGGCGCGATGTCGAACTCCACCCGCTGACCCTCGACGAGCGTCTTGTAACCCTCGCCCTGGATGTTCGAGAAGTGGACGAACACGTCGTCCCCTTGCTCGCGCGAGATGAAGCCGTAGCCCTTCTGAGCGTTGAAGAACTTGACGGTACCTGTAGCCAATGCACTGCTCTTTCACGATCGAGCCGACCCGAGTGGCGGGCTCGCTGCGAGAGTCTATGGCGGCGCGCGGTGCTACGCGCGCGTGGGGTGCAGACGGAGCGGAGGGTCCTTCGGCGGCGGGTTGCGCCGTGGTGGGAGCGCGTGGAGCAGCTCGGTGGTCGCCTGCGCGACGACGGCGACGGCGTGCTCGAACGTCTCCTCCGCGCCGGAGGGTGGCCGTGTCGCGCCGCTCACCTTGCGCACGTACTGCCGGGCAGCGGCCTCGATCTCCTCCTCGGTCGCCGGTGGCTGCAATCCCCTCAGGATCGTGATGTTGCGGCACATCGTCGTCTCCTCGTCAGTTGCACTTGTTGGCCGTCAATGGTGTTCTATCGCCACTGCAGGCGGAGTGGAGGACGGAAACGATGGCTGACACGCCAGGTGCGGATGGGTTCGCCACGACCACCGACGGGACGGAGCCGCGCCCGAACGGCGGCCCGCCCGCCGCGATGGAGTACCGCCGCTGTGGCCGCAGCGGGCTGCGGCTGCCAGCGATCTCGCTCGGCCTCTGGCAGAACTTCGGGCACGAGCGGCCGTTCGAGACCAGCCGCGCCATCGTCCGCCGGGCCTTCGAGCTGGGCATCACGCACATCGACCTGGCGAACAACTACGGCCCGCCGTACGGGTCGGCGGAGGAGAACTTCGGGCGCATCCTGCGTGCCGATCTTGCCGGGCACCGCGACGAGCTCGTCATCTCGACGAAGGCCGGATACGACATGTGGCCAGGGCCGTACGGCGACGGCGGGTCGCGCAAGTACCTCCTGGCCAGCCTGGATCAGAGTCTGCAGCGGATGGGCCTCGATTACGTCGACATCTTCTACTCGCACCGCTTCGATCCGGAGACGCCGCTGGAGGAGACGATGGGTGCGCTCGACTCGGCTGTGCGCCAGGGGAAGGCGCTGTACGCCGGCATCTCGTCGTACTCCAGCGCGCAGACGCGTCGCGCCGCGACGATCCTGCGGGCGATGGGCACCTCCCTGCTCATCCACCAACCGTCCTACTCACTGCTCAACCGGTGGATCGAGCGGGACCTGCTGGACACGTTGGGCGCCGAGGGTGTCGGCTGCATCGCGTTCTCCCCGCTGGCGCAGGGCATGCTCACCGACCGCTACCTCTCCGGCGTCCCGGAGGGCTCGCGCGCCAGCCGGCCGGGCTCGCTGCCCGTCGCCATGTTGAGCGACGAGAACCTGGCGAAGGTCCGCGGGCTCGCCGCGATCGCGGAGCGCCGCGGGCAGACGCTGGCGCAGATGGCCCTCGCCTGGACGCTGCGCGATCCGCGGGTCACGTCGACGCTGGTCGGGGCGAGCAGCGTGGAGCAGCTCGAGCAGAACGTCGGCGCGCTGGCCAACCTCTCCTTCGCCACGTACGAGTACGCGGAGATCGACCAGTTCGCGACCGACAGCGACGTGAACATCTGGGCGGCGTCGAGCGCCGTGTAGAGACGCGCCTCACAACCCCGGCGGCCGCGGGCAGCCACCGAGCAGCGCCAGGAGCTGGCGGGCGAGGTCGAGCGTGGTGCGGTCGTGGAGGTAGGCGCCGACGACCTGCACGCCCACGGGTAGGCCAGTCGCCGTCAGCCCGATCGGGACGACCGTCGCCGGCAGGCAGGCCACGCCGACGATGCCCACCCAGCGCATCAGGTCGAGATACGGGCGGGTCTGCCCGTCGACCTCGATCGTGCGCGCCGCCATCGGGACGCTGTGGTCGTGCGGGATCGCCGGAACCGGCATCACGGGGAGCAGCACTGCGTCCCACTCGGCGAACAGCTCGGCCCACCGTTGGCGGTGCTGCAGGCGGCGCTCGTTGTGTGACAGCCATTCACGATGGCGCATCGCCGTCAAGCGACGGGTGTGCGACACGTCGTCGTCCGCATCACCGCTCACCGCGGCCATCCGCTCGAACGAGCTCTTCGGGTAGCCACCGGAGAGCGCGGCGGCGAGCAACGCGTCGAACGTCGCCGCCGCGGCGTCGAACGAGAACGCCGGGCGGACCTCGGCGTCGACGACGGCGCCAGCTCCCTCCAGCTGGCCAGCTGCACTTTCGACGAGCTCGCGGACGTCGCGCCCGACCGGGCATGCCGCGTCGTCCGCCCAGACACCGATGCGGTACTGCGGCAGTGACTGCGGCCGAGGCGGGGGCAGCTCGAGCCGCCACGCGGGATGGTTCCACCGATCCGGCCCGGCGAGCAGGTCGAGCGCGAGCTCGCAGTCCTCCACGGTGCGCGCCATCGGGCCGGCGACGGCGATGTCCGCCTGGGAGAGCGTCCCGGGTGGGCCAGGGATCTGCCCGTGCGCCGGGACGATGCCGTACGACGGCTTGTGGCCGACGACGCCGTTGACGTGTGCCGGGCCGCGGATCGAGCCCCCGATGTCGGAGCCGAGCTCGAGCGGCGTGAAGCCGCACGCCAGCGCCGCGCCCGCGCCACCCGATGAGCCGCCACACGAGCGGGTCACGTCGTAGGGGTTGTTCGTCGTGCCGAAGACGTCGTTGTAGGACTGGCAGTCGCCGGCGTAGAGCGGCAGGTTCGTCTTGCCGAAGACGACCGCGCCGGCGGCGCGCAGGCGGGCGACCGGGGCGGCGTCCAAGGCAGGGACGTGATCGGCCAGCTCCGGTGCGCCGGACGTGGTGCGCATGCCGGCCGTCTCCCACGAGTCCTTGATCGTCATCGGCACGCCGTGCAGCGGGCCGGTGCTGCTGCCGTGGGCGATCGCCTCGTCGGCCGCTGCGGCCTCGGCGCGGGCGCGATCGGCGTCGATGGTGACGACCGCGTTGATCGGGCCGTCGAACCGTTCGATCCTGGCCAGCAGGTGGTCGAGCGCCTCCCTGCTCGACACCTGCCGTGCCGCGATCGCGTCCGCGAGCGTGATCGTCGACCAGTGCTCGACGTCCTCCATCGGACCCCCGTTCCCGTGACGTCCGGACCGTACCGGAGCGTTCAACCGGCGGCGATGTCGAGCTCGGCCAGTACGCCGGCGGTGTCGGCACCGAGGTCGGGGGCAGGGCCGGCGGCCGGCCGGGCCCGGGGAGGCGCGGCGGCGTAGGGGGTCCGCCTCACCGGCGCAGTGGACGCCGTGTCGACGCTGGCGGCGGCGCAACGCGCGAGCGAGACGTCGAGCAGCCATCTGCCCCCGCGGCGCAATGCGTCGAGCGTCGCCGCCGCAGCAGTGAGCCCGGCCACCGGGTCGGCCACAGCGTCGGTGCAGAAACAGAGGCCACGTTCCGGATCACGCGCCACCAGCCCGCCGGCGACGGCGGTGTCGTCGCCGAAGCCGGCCCGCTGTCCTGCTTCGCCGTCGCGGCCGTGGCCCGTCAGCGAAACCCACACGCGGCACCGGCCGTCGCGCAGGACGTCCTCAGCGTCGATGCCGAGCTGGCGCAGGGCCCGGGGGCGGGATCCCTCGATGACGACGTCGGCGCGGGCGACGAGAGCGGCGAGTGCCGCGCGACCGTGGTCCACGGTGAAGTCCACCGCCACGCTCTCGTGCCCGGCGTGCAACAGGTCGAAGAACGCCTGCGGGCCGCGCCGGGCGCCGTCCGGGCGGGAGCTGCTCTCGACCTTGATCACGCGCGCCCCGGCCAGGCCGAGGAGGTGGGCGCACAGCGGCCCGGCCCACAATGCCGACAGGTCGACCACCACGACGTCGGCGAGCTGCTCGGGCGCGGCTGCGTCGCCGAGCGGGCGTGCCGTGACCGGCGCGCCGACCGGGCGCGTCTCGCCCAGCCGCGCCACCGGCAGGCCGAGCGGCGCACCCTCGGCGACGAGCGCGGATGCCGGGCGCTCGCCGACGGCCCGCGCCAGCTCCGGCCACGGGTCGTGCGGGTCGATGGCCGGGCCCAGCCACGCAGGCAGCAGCTCGGCGTCCTGGTCGCGGGCGAGGGTCACCGCCAGCCA
>DASZOG010000341.1:0-3290 GCA_035550895.1 Acidimicrobiales bacterium | reverse complement strand
CGGCCTACGGCCTGCGCCGCGCCGAGCTCGAGGGGCAGATCCCGCGCTTCGTGGACGATCCGGCACTGCTCGGCGAGCTCGCCCTCGCCCACGCGGCCCGGCGGCCGGACGCGCCGGCGCTCGTCGAGATCCGTCTCGTCCGTCGCAGCCAGCAGCTCTCCGGGGGCAGGCCGGTCGGCGAGCCGGAGGACATCGAGGTCGCCGTGTGGGAGGTGCCGTGAGCACGGTGTCGTCCTGGTGGTTCCCACCGATCCCGCTCGGGCGGATCGCCGTGTTGCGCGTGCTCGCCTACCTGTTCGTCCCGCTCGACGTGCTGGTCACCACGAGCTGGGTCGTGCATCACGGCGACGTCCCCGGCGTCCTCTACCGACCGGTGCGCATCGCCCGATTCCTCGACCTGCCGACGCCGACGCCGGCCGTCGTCGGCGGGCTCCGCACCGTGCTCCTCGCCGCGGCGGTCGTCGCCGCGCTCGCCGCGTGCACCGGTGCGACGCGCCTCGTCCGCGTCGCCGGGGTCCTCGTCGCCGGTTCCTACCTGTGGTGGATGTTCATCGCCATGTCGTACGGCAAGGTCGACCACGACCGCTTCGCCTACCTCGTGCTGCTGGCCGTCCTGCCGACCGTCGGCGCGGCCCGCTTCGGCCAGCAGGAGCCGGCGCCGGGCGCGGGGTGGGTGGTGCGGCTGGTGCAGGTGTCCGCCGTGGCCACCTACTTCCTGGCGGCGTGGGCGAAGATCCGCTTCGGCGGGTGGGGATGGGTCAACGGGGCGACGTTCTCGCGCGCAATCATCCGCCGGGGGACGATGTTCAGCGACTGGACGCTGCACGTGCCGTGGCTGCTGCGCGCTGCGCAGTGGGCAATGGTCGTCGGCGAGCTCCTCAGCCCGGTCGTGCTCTTCGTGCGCGAGCGCCTGCAGGTGCGGATCGTCGTCGGGCTGATCGCGTTCCACGTCGTCACGTTCGCCGCGCTGCGCATCGTGTTCCTCCCGCACCTCGTCGCGCTCGCTGCGTTCCTCCCGCTCGAGCGCGTCGGGACGCGCCGCGCGCCGGCCAGGGAGATCAGCCGCGGCTCACCGCTACCGGCTGCATGACGTCGGCGAAGAAGTCGTTGCCCTTGTCGTCGACGACGATGAACGCCGGGAAGTCCTCGACGTCGATCCGCCACACCGCCTCCATGCCGAGCTCGGGGTACTCGATGACCTCGACGTGGCGGATGCAGTCCTGCGCCAACCGCGCCGCCGGGCCGCCGATCGATCCGAGGTAGAAGCCGCCGTACCTGGCGCACGCGTCGGTGACGATCGCCGACCGGTTGCCCTTGGCCAGCATCACGTGGCTGCCGCCGGCGGCGAGGAACTGCTCGACGTAGCTGTCCATCCGCCCGGCGGTGGTCGGCCCGAAGCTGCCGGACGCGTACCCCTGCGGGGTCTTCGCCGGCCCGGCGTAGTACACGCAGTGGTCGCGCAGGTACTGCGGCAGCGGCTCGCCGGCGTCGAGCCGCTGCTTGATCCGCGCGTGTGCGATGTCCCGGGCGACGACGAGCGGCCCGGTGAGCGACAGGCGCGTCTTCACCGGGTAGCGCGCCAGTTCGGCGCGGATCTCCGCCATCGGGCGCTGGAGGTCGATGTGCACCACCTCACCGCCGAGGTCCGTGTCGACGACTTCGGGCAGGTAGCGGGCCGGCTCGCGCTCCAGGTCCTCGAGGAAGACCCCGTCAGCGGTGATCTTGCCGAGCGCCTGGCGGTCCGCGGAGCACGACACGGCGATGGCCACCGGGCACGACGCGCCGTGCCGCGGGAGACGGATCACGCGCACGTCGTGGCAGAAGTACCTGCCGCCGAACTGCGCGCCGATGCCGGTCCGCTGCGTGAGCGCGAGGACCTTCTGCTCCAGCTCCGGGTCGCGCAGGCCATGGCCCAGCTCGTTGCCGGTGGCCGGCAGCGTGTCGAGGTAGCGGGCGCTCGCCAGCTTGGCGGTCTCCAACGCGAACTCGGCAGACGTCCCGCCGACGACGACCGCGAGGTGATACGGCGGGCAGGCGGCCGTGCCGAGCGTGCGCACCTTGGCGTCGAGGAAGTCGAGCAGCGCCCGTTCGTTGAGAATCGCCTTCGTCTCCTGGAACAGGTAGCTCTTGTTCGCCGATCCGCCGCCCTTCGCCATGAACAGGAAGGAATAGGTGTCGCCGTCGACGGCGGCGATCTTGATCTCGGCGGGCAGGTTCGTGCCGGTGTCCTGTTCGTCCCACATCGTCAGCGGGGCGAGCTGCGAGTAGCGGAGGTTGTCGCGCTGGTACGTCTCGAACACCCCGCGGGCGATGGCCGCCTCGTCACCGCCTCCGGTGAAGACGAACTGCCCCTTCTTGCCCTTGACGATCGCCGTGCCGGTGTCCTGGCACATCGGGAGCACCTCGCCAGCCGAGATGCACGCGTTCTTGAGGAGGTCGAGCGCGACGAAGCGGTCGTTCGGCGACGCCCCCGGATCGTCGAGGATGCGGCGCAGCTGCTGGAGGTGACCGGGCCGCAGGAAGTGGGCGATGTCGTGCATCGCCGCCTGCGTGAGCAGCGTCAGAGCTGTCGACTCGATGCGCAGGAACCGCCCGGCCGCCGTGTCGAAGGTCGAGACCCCGTCTGCCGTGAGCAGCCGGTACGGCGTCTCGGCCGGCCCGAGCGGCAGCAGTTCCTGGTAGGCGAACCCGTCCACGGTCCGCACGGTACCGACTCGCGGTCGCGAGCGCCGAGGCGGTCGGCGCGCGGCGGAGCGGCGCGTAGCGTCGGGACCGTGGCACGCATCGAGCGGGACACGTTGGGCGAGGTGGCGATCGCCGACGGCGCCTGGTGGGGACCGCAGACGCAGCGGGCGATCGCCAACTTCCCGATCTCTGGCGACCCGCTGCCGCCCGAGCTGCTCGAGGCGCTGATCCACGTCAAGCGCGCCGCCGCGGCCGTGAACGCCCGGCGACGGATCATCTCCAAGGATGTCGCCGCGGCGATCGAGGCCGTGGGCGCCGAGCTCGTCGCCGAGGCGCGCTTCGAGCAGTTCCCGCTCGACGTGTTCCAGACCGGCTCCGGCACCTCGACGAACATGAACGCGAACGAGGTCGTCTCGAACCGGGCGATCGAGCTGCTCGGCGGGCAGATCGGCTCGCGCAAGCCGGTCCACCCGAACGACCACGTCAACGTCTGCCAGTCCTCGAACGACGTGATCCCGACCGCGATCCACATCGCGGCGCTGACCGCGATCGAGGAGGAGCTGATACCGGCCCTGCGGCGGCTCCAGACGTCGCTCGAGCGCCGG
>DASZOG010000340.1:0-2821 GCA_035550895.1 Acidimicrobiales bacterium | reverse complement strand
CTGTCGAGCGCGTGACTCACCTCCGCCTCGGTGCGGCCGCAGAGCCGACCGAGGTAGGCGAGCTGGTCGCGGACCCGCATCCGGGGGTACAGGCCGCGCTCCTCGGGCATGTACCCGAACCTCGCCCGCTCGTCCGGTCCGATGGCCGCGCCCCGCCAGCGGACCGTGCCGCGATCGAGCGCGACGAGTCCGAAGACCGCCCGCATCGCTGTCGTCTTGCCCGCGCCATTCGGGCCGACGAACCCGGTCAGCCTTCCAGGCCGAACGACGAACGAACAGGTGTCGAGCGCGGTCAGCGGGCCGAACCGCTTGCTCGCGCTCTCGAACTCGAGCACGGCCCACCTCCTGCACTCAGCGTGCCGGAAGGTGGGTGGCGCTCATAGGGCCGAACGACCCGAGATCGGCAACGCAGGTCACGATCCCGGAGGCGCTTGGCCGAGGGGACGTCACGAGTGTGGTAGGCGGTGTGGCAACGAGGAAGGTGACGATTACCCTCCCTGAGGAGCAGCTGGACCGCGTTCGTGGGCTCGTTGCGGCCGGCGAGGCCCCCAACGTCTCGGCATTCGTGATCGACCTCTGAACTACAGCGGTCGGAACGTCACAGCAGCAGCCCCAACGGGGTTCGAACCCGTGTCTCCACCTTGAGAGGGTGGTGTCCTAGGCCACTAGACGATGGGGCCGGGTGGCCTATCGAGGCTACCGGACCGCCCGCGCGGGACCAACGCGTTCTGGTCACGCGATGCTGCGCTGAGCGCATGATCTCGTGACAGGAACACCGGGTGAGGCGTCGGTACCGGATGGCCGCGCACCTCACGTTGGCAGCGTCAGCGGCGCGACGGGACGGCCGGCCCGGAGGCCGGCCGTTCAGCTGCGGGGAGAGGACTCGAACCCCTAAAAACAGAACCAGAATCTGCCGTGTTACCAATTACACCACCCCGCAGGGCGCCGAGCAGCCTACCCCTCAGCCGCTGATGCTCAGCAGCCGCCGGTAGCCGATGATCCGCCCGAGCGCGACGCCGGCGGCTTCCTTGACCATCTTCTGCTTCTCCTGCGAGCCGTTCACCGGGCCGGCGGCCGGAGAGCCGACGGCGTCGAGGCCGAGCTCGCGGGCGGTCTCCACCGAGCGCAGCACGTGGTACGGGTCGGACACGATCACCACGTCACCCAGCCCGCGCTCTCGCAGGAAACGCGCCGATGCCGCCAGCGACTCCCACGTGCTCGTTCCGTCGACCTCGCGCAGGATCGCCTCGTCCGGAACCCCGCGCTCGATGAGGTAGTTCGCCGCCGCCGTCGCTTCGGTGAACCGGTCGCCCTCCTGCTTGCCGCCGGTGACGACGATGTACGGGGCATAGCCCTCTTCCCACAGATCCAAGGCGTGGTCGAGCCTGGCCGCGAGCACCGGTGACGGCACCCCGTCGTACTGCGCCGCGCCGAGCACGACGATCGCCTCCGCTGCACGCGCCTCGTCACGCCGTGCGGCCTGCCACACCTGCACGAAGCACACGACGTAGTACACGACGACCAGCCCGAGCAGCACCGCGAGCACGGTCACGATCCGCCGCCGGTTGGACCACTGCGACCATCGCCCCCACCGCCCTGGCGCTCCGCCGGGACGGGCCGGCGCCTCCACTACAGGCGCTCCCGAGCGGCGCGCAGACGCGCCAGCGTGCGCTCCCGGCCGAGCAGCGCGAGCGACTCGAACAACGGCGGGCCGACGGTTCGGCCCGTCACCGCCACGCGCACCGGCGCCTGCGCCTTGGCCAGCTTCAACCCGTGTCGCTGGCCGACCGCGTCGAGCGCCTCCTTCAACGACTCCGCCGTCCAGTCCGCCGTCTCGTAGGCCGCGGCGGCCTCGTCCAGGATGGCGGCCGCGTCCCCCTTCATCGCCTTGTCCCACGACGCCGTCTCGATCGGCGCGTCGTCGAGGAAGAGGAAGTCGACGTACCGCGGCACCTCTGCCAGCGTCGTCACCCGCTCCTGGACGAGGGGCGCCATCGCCGCGAACGCCACCGGATCGAAGCGCTCCGGAGGCCACGGCGCGGCACCGCCCGCGATCCACGGTCGCGAAGCGTCGACGAACTCGTCGACCGCCAGCGCCCGGATGTACTCGCCATTGAACGCGGCGAGCTTCTTCAGGTCGAAGTACGCCGGCGCGGAGTTCACGTCCTCCAGCCGGAACGTCTCCTCGATGACCGTCCAAGGGACGATCTCGACGTCGCCCGGCGGCGCCCACCCGAGCGTCATCAGGTAGTTGCGCATCGCCGGCGCGAGGTAGCCCTCGTCCCGGTACTGCTCCAGGGCGACCTTGTCGCGGCGCTTGGAGAGCTTCTGGCGCTTCTCGTTGACGAGGACGGGGACGTGCGCCCACGTCGGTGGATCACCCCCGCCCAACGCCTGCCAGAGCAGCTGCGCCTTCGGCGTGTTCGGCAGGTGCTCCTCGCCGCGGATGACCAGCGAGATGCGCATCTCGATGTCGTCGACGACGTTCGCCAGGAGGAAGATCGCCCGGCCGTCGCCGCGCACGACGACGAAGTCCTCGAGCAGCTCGTTCTCGAACTCCGGCCTGCCCCGGATCAGATCGACGACCGTCGTCGCACCCGCGTCGGGCGTGCGGAAGCGCAGCGCCCGGCCCGGCGCGACACCGAGGTCGCGGTCGCGGCAGTATCCGTCGTAGCCACGGTTCGGGTCGCCGGTCCGGAGGAGCAGGCTGTCCCGGGTGCAGTCGCAGTAGTACGCCTGCCCGTCGGCGATCAGCTTCGCCGCCGCCGCGTCGTACAGGGCCCCACGCTCGCTCTGGAAGTAGGGACCCTCGTCCCAGTCC
>DASZOG010000339.1:0-5380 GCA_035550895.1 Acidimicrobiales bacterium | reverse complement strand
TCGCGCGACGGCGGCTCGGCGGCACGTGGTTCGACGACATCCGACGCGAGATCGATCGATCGCGCCGGCACGACCACGCGGTCGCGCTGGCGAAGATCACGACGCCCGGCCACTCGTCCGAGGAGACGGCGCTGCTGGTCGAGGCGATCCGGCCGACCGGGGCCGGTCGCGCGGGCCCGCGCAGCGCCGATCGCTTCTGGCGCAGTGGCGGCAGCGTCTACCTGCTGCTGCCGGAGACGACGGCGGCCGGAGCGCGGGCGGTCGTCACGCGCGCGATCCACTCGGATCCTCTCCTGGCCGACTCGGCCTGGCAGGTCGCATCCTTCCCCGAGGACGCGATCACCGTCGGGGCGCTGTTCGAGGCGCTCGGCACGCGCCCGCCGCGAGCCGAGGAGCTGCCGACGCCGGTGGCCGAGGTGCCGGCCCCAGCCGAGGCACCGGTGCCTCTCGGGAGGGGCGCATCGCCAACGGATGACGCATGACCACGAACGTCCTGACCGGGACCCTCGGAGGCGGCTACGCCGGCAAGCGCGCCCTGGATCTCGTGATCCTCGCGCTTGCCACGCCGCTCGTGCTACCGATCCTTGCCGTCGTCGCGCTGCTCGTCCGACTCGACTCCCCCGGACCGGTCATCTTCACGCAGTACCGAACGGGACGCCACGGCCGGCGGTTCAAGATGTACAAGTTCCGGACCATGGTCGAGAACGCCGAGGAGCTGAAGGCCTCGCTCGCCCACCTGAACATCCTCCCCGCCCCGGACTTCAAGATCGTCGATGACCCGCGCATCACGCGCATCGGCAGGTTCCTCCGCAAGACGAGCCTCGACGAGCTTCCGCAGCTCCTCAACGTCGTGCGTGGTGAGATGACGCTCGTCGGCCCGCGGCCGACGTCGTTCGCCGCCCATACGTATCGGCTGTGGCACACGGAGCGCCTCGAGCTGACGCCGGGCCTCACCGGCCTGTGGCAGATCAAGGCACGCGGTGACTCGACGTTCGACGAGCGTCTCCGGCTCGACATCGAGTACCTCGACCGCGCCTCGCCGCTGCTCGACCTGCAGATCCTGGCCATGACGGCGCTCGCCGTCCTCAAGCGGTCCGGCGTCTAGACCAGGTTCTCCAACCGCGCGACGCCGAGCCTGGCGCCGAAGATCTCAGCTGCCGCTGACGACGACGAGCTGCGGGTCGTTGGCGTTCGGACCCTCGCGGCTGCTGTACGTGCCCGAGCCGCCCGAGTTGCGGATGGCGAGGTTCAACATTCCGTTGCCGGTCACCGCAGACGTGACGTCCCACTCCACCCACGTGCCGGTGGCGACGGTGCCTTTCGGGTCGAGGCCAGCGCCGGTGATGGCCGGGGCGTTGGCCCAGGTGATGCCCGTCTCGGTCCAGCCGTTGCCGACGACGTAGGCGGAGCCGCCGCTCGACGTGCCGCTCGTGACCCACAGGCGCAGGGTGGCCGAGCTGATCGAGCTGCCGAGGCCGCTCAGGTCGAAGCGCAGATAGCTGTTGTAGTTGTTGGTCGCGCCGCTGTTGCGGATGCGCAGGTCGGTGGTCGTTCCGTAGTTGTTGTTGGGGCTGGACGAGCTGACCTTGGCGTCGGCCACAGCCGAGAACGTCTGGGTGCCCCCACCGCCACCTCCGGTCGTGACGGTGATGAAGGCCGTCTTGGTCTCGGAATCACCCCCGGCTGCGTTCGTTGCCGTGAGCGTCACCGTGTAGCTGCCGGGCGCGCTGTAGGCGTGGACCGGGTTGCGGGCGGTCGAATCGACCGAGCCGTTGCTGTCGAAGTCCCAGGCCCAGCCTGTCGGCGTGTTCGTCGAAAGATCGGTGAAGGTCACCGTCAACGGCGCCGTGCCGCTCGTGGGCGTGGCGCTGAAGTCGGCCACCGGCGCCACGGGCGGCGGAGGCGTTCCGCCCAGCGGGTCGTAGTGATGCCAGTAGCGATCGGTCGTCGTGTTGCTGCCGAGGACCACGAGGCCGGTCGTGCTGTTGAGGTTCTGCTTCGTCGACGTCGGGTCGTTGATCTCCTGGGAGCTCTCGTCCCACATGACGAGCGTGCCCTTGCCATCGGTGAACCCGACGTTCGACAGTGGCGCGGACTTGCGATAGATCCCGCCGCCGCCCTCGTCCGAGCTGAAGACGTGCAGTGCGCCGGCACTCTCGTCGATGAGGACGATCGGGCGGGTCTGGCCGTACTGGCCGGTCGAGACCGTGTGGCTCAGCCAGCTCCCGGTACCCGGCACACGCTCGAGGACCTTGATGGCCGGCTCGTTCGAGCTGTTGTGCGAGGTCTTGACGGCGACGAAGATCCGACCGTCATCGGCGGCCAGCAGGGTGGCGACGTTCAGATGGTCGTCGGCCTCATCGGGCCCGGCGAACACCTGGCGGCTCGCGACCCACGTCGTGTCGGGAGCGCTGTCGGTGTGGACCGAGAAGTACCACGCGTCGTGGCTCTGATTCCCCCACAGCAGGCCGATGCGGTTGTTGCCGAACGAGATGAGCGACGAGATGTCATCGCTGTTGACCGACGTGCTGTTCGGGAACGTCGCGTTCACCGCGGGCACGAACGGGGTGCCCCAGACTGCGTCGTTGCAGGTCGGGCTGCACAACGTCCGGTTCACCCACACCTGGCTTCCCTGGGTCCAGGTCGCCCACAGCTGGCCCGTCGAGTCGCGATCGATGACGAGCGACTCGCTGCGCACGTTGTTGATCTGCGCGGGGAAGCCGGCATCGAGCGCGTACGCATCGGTCCCGGCGTTGTAGCTGAAGCGGTACAGGCGGGCCTGGCCGCTGCCTCCCGACTCCGAATAGACGTGCGAGGCGACGTACAGCTTGCCGCTCGGCTGGTGCCAGAGCACGTCGGCACGGCTGTTGTTGCGTGGATCGAGCGCCGTACCGGTGTTTCCCCACGCCTGGGTGCCGACGTTGAGGCGGTGGATCTTGTATCCGCCGGCGGCAGCGTCCCACATGCTCGCCCACCACGAACCGTCGTTCCACCACAGCTTGCTCTCGGGCTTCTCCCCGCTCACCGCGCCCGAGGCGCCGGCGAAGGAGGGGCCCTCGTAGCCGACGTCCCCGGGATCAGCGCTGGCAGCCCGCGGGGTCGGAACCGCAACCAGCGTCAGCGCCAGGGCAGCCGCAAGCGCGAGCCGCGCGGCTCGGGTGGATGGGCGGGCACTGATCACGCGGTTCCCCTCTCCGGACTGCGCGCATGGTACCCCGCTGGTACTTCCGGGCGAAGCCTTTGGTGTCAGGTGTCAACGCTGCTTCGGCGCGCGACATGCCACGCGACCTGCCGCCGCAGGCCCTCCGCGGGCTCGATTGCCGGCTCGTAGCCGAGAGCGCTGCGCGCCTTGCCGATGTCGGCGCTGGTGTGGCGCTGGTCGCCGGGAACCGCTGGCCTGCGCTCGATGACCGGCTCACGCCCGGTCGCCTCGGCGATGAGCCGGACGGCCTCGTTCAGCGCGATCGTGTGGCCACCGCCGATGTTGTAGACCTCCCCCACCTCGGCGCGTTCGATGGCGCGCACGGTCCCCTCGACGCAGTCATCCACGTACGTGTTCGAGCGCGTCTGCTCGCCGTCACCGTAGATCGTGATCGGCCGCCCGTCGAGCATGGCCTCGATGAAGCGGTGATACGCCATGTCCGGTCGCTGGCGGGGCCCGTAGATCGAGAAGTAGCGCAGGATGGTGGCGGGGAACCCGAACGCGCTCACGTGCGCAAGCACGAGGTGCTCCGCGGCCAGCTTCGTGACGCCGTACGGCGATGCCGGTCGCAGCGGCCGCGCCTCGTCACCGACGGCGTCGAGGCCGTAGACCGACGAGGTCGAGACCTGGACGAAGCGGCGCACGCCCGCGCTGCGGGCACCTTCGAGGAGCCGTCCGAGGCCGATGACGTTGCAGCTGACGTACAGCTCGAGGTCGGCCCAGCTCGGGGCAAGGCCCGCGACGGCTGCCTCGTTCACGACGACCTCGGTGCCCTCGAGCAACGGGTCGAGGTCCGCTGTCCGCAGGTCGGCCACGCTGAACGTGAAGGACGGCGACTGCTGGACCGTGGCGAGGTTGCGGCGCTTGACGTCCTCCGGGTACGAGCCGACGAAGGCGTCGATCCCGTGCACCGCGTGGCCGTCGGCCACGAGGCGCTCGCACAGCGTCGAGCCGATGAACCCCGCTGCGCCGGTGACGAGGATCCGCATCGTCAGCGATCGACCACGACGCGGTCGACGGCGAAGATCGACTGCGCTGTCGCCCCACCGTTCGAGGCGAAGCACACGTCGCTTGCGGGCGCGAGATCGGTCGCGCGCCACGGAACGTCGTCGACGGAGAAGGCGACCGATCCGTCGGCCGTGCGGCGAACCTCCCACGCGTAGGTCTGCGACGCGAAGTCGACGGTCACGATGCTCGTGTACCACGTGCCCGGCACGTACGGCACCGCGCTGCGCACGTGCGTCGCGCCGTCGAAGTACGAGAACGTGCCCCGGTCGCTGAGCCGGACCGCGGCGGACTCGGCGGAACCGTGCCGGACCGACATCACCGTGGCGTCGATGGGGCCGACCTGGGAGATGCTGAACTCGCTCTCGACCCGCAGGCTGCCGCTCGCGACGGGCAGGATGGCGCGGCACATCCGCGCGGTCGACCCATCACCGACGCCGAAGCTCGTCGCCGCGCGGCGGCCGTCGATGTCCTCGATCGTGAACGTCGCCTGACCGTCGGACCGGCGCGCCCAGAGCGAGCCGAGAGCCGAGCCGGCCGGATACGGGTCGAATCGGTCGTCGACCAGCCGGTCCGACCCGGGCGGCACGATCGGCGGCGGCACCGCCGTCGGGCCTGGCGTGCCGGGGAAGCGCGCCGCCGCGTGGGCGTACGCACCGGCATCAGGGTCGGATGCGAGGACGACGATCCCGGTCGATGCGCCGAGCAGCTGCTTCGCCGAGGTCGCGTCGTCCAACGACGGGAGGCCGGCAAGACTGAGGAGCGTGGCACCCGGCCCGGTGACGAACGCCGGTTCGTCGATGCTGGCGGACTTGTACACGATCGTGCCGCCCGTTCCCGGCGCCGTCGCGACGACATACACCGCGCGCCCGTCCGCGTCGACGAGCACGAGCGGTCGCCCGTGACGGTCGCTGACCCTGCCGACGAGGTACTGGCTGGACGCGCCGTCGGGCTCGACGCTGACGAGGAGCAGCTGGGCCGCGCCGGACGAGGAGTTCGGCAGCTCGGAGATCGAGGTGCGCACGGCCATGAGCAGCCGCGCCCCGCCCTCGCCCGGGATGGCGGTGACGTGGAGCTCGTCGCTGTCAGGGATGAGCCCGTCCACCGCGATCTGCTGGATCTCCCACGTGTCGACGTCGTCGACGTTCGCGACCGCAACGTTCACGGCGTCAA
>DASZOG010000338.1:0-26197 GCA_035550895.1 Acidimicrobiales bacterium | reverse complement strand
ACTCGTCTCGCCGGCTCCGAACGCCGCTGGCGGCGTCTGCCTCCTCGGCAAGTGCGCTCCGGCAATTGCGCTCGTCGGCGTCCTTGCCAGCGACGTCCAGCGCTCGGCGATCCGAGCACGCCAATTGCTCGGCGCACTCCTAGGCCGGACGGTCGTCACATGGCGGCGGCGAGAAGTCGTCCGGGACGACGACATCGGACGACGACAGCTCCTTGATCGAGGACTTGCCGAGCCCGAGGAGCGTCGAGTCGATCCCCATCCGCAGGATGTCGAGCACGTTCTCCACGCCGGCCTGGCCGTTGACGGCGAGGCCCCAGAGGTACGCCCGCCCGATCATCACCGCGTGTGCGCCGAGCGCCAGCGCCTTGACCACGTCGCTGCCGCGCCGGATGCCGCCGTCCATGACCACCTCGACCTGGTCGCCGACAGCCGCGACGACCTCGGGCAGCACGCGGATCGGCGCCGGCGCCCCATCGAGGTTGTTGCCGCCGTGGTTCGAGACCGAGATCGCCGACGCACCGGCGTCCACTGCCCGGCGGGCCTCGTCGGCGCGCCCGATCCCCTTGACCATGAACGGCCCGTCCCACTGGGAACGCAGCCACGCGACGTCGGCCCACGTCGCCGGGGGTGTGCCCATCCACGTGCCGTAGGCGTCGAAGAAGCCGGGGATGGGCGCGTCCCCGACGGCGAAGTTGGGCACGCCGAAGCCGGGCAGCGACCCCGTGCGCAGCCACGCGACGAGCCACCGCGGCTTGATCGCCGTCTCGAACGCGTGCTCGCGGACGGTCGTGAAGTCGATCTTCGACGGCACCTTCGGGCTGCCCCAGTCGCGGCTGTGCACGAAGGACCAGTCGAGCGTGAGGATGATGCCCACCGCGCCGGCGCGGCGGGCCCGCTCCAGGCGAGCGATCATCGAGTCCCGGTCGCCGGCCCAGTACAGCTGGAACAGCGTCTGCGGGTTGGCCGCCACCACTTCCTCGATCGGCATGCTGGCGAACGAGCTGAGTCCCATCACGACACCCCGTGCCGTGGCGGCGCGGGCCACGGCCACCTCACCCCCCGGGTGTACGGCCTGCACGCCGGTCGGCGAGATGAGCACCGGCATCGACATCGGCTGGCCCATCACCGTCGTCGAGAGGTCACGTTCCGGCGGTTGCCCGGCGGTCACCGGGCGGAGCATCAGCTCGTCGAAGGCGGCGGTGTTGTCGGCCAGCGAGATGCCCTTGTCCGCGCCGGCGATCAGCGCGCCGTAGACGGACTTCGGGAGCCGCCGCTTGGCCTGCCGCTGCGCGACGGCGACCGACTCGAACCACCGGTTGCCCACGAGCCGAGAGTAGGCCAGCCGGTCACCGCCGGGAGGAGCGGCGCCCACTGGCGTGCGGCTCGGGCACCGCGCCACACGCCGGCGCCGTACGCCGCGTCGTCGAGGAGGCGCAGCGCGGTGTAGCGCAGCGGGTCGAGCTCGGGTCGCTCGCGGGCGAGCTCGAGGAGCGCCGGGACGGCGGCGGCGATCCCCACCGCGCAGCGTGCCCGCCGGGACACGAGGCTGGCGACGGCGGCGATCGGCCACCACGGTCGGGTGATCGAGCGCGCCAGTTGGTACCCGGTCGCGAAGTGGCCGCGGCTGGTGAGACGGAGCGCCGCGGCGGCGCCCTCGACGCTGCGACCGATGCGCGGTGTGAGCGGGACGGCGGCCGCCAGCGGGAGGGCCGTGCCGAGGAGCGGATGGCCGGCGGCCGCGAGCAGCCATCCGCCGATCGACAGGGGTGCCGCCCGGAGCGGGGTGACGGCGTCGCCATGCCGCACGGCCAGTGGCCCGGCAGATGTCCCGTACGCGAAGCGCTGGCGGAGGAACGCGCCGAGCTCGGCGCGCGGGGTGTGGATCACCGAGGCGGACGGGTCGTAGCGCACCCGCCACCCGGCAGCGTGGAGCCGCCACACGAGGTCGACGTCCTCGCCGACGCGGAGCGCCTCGGTGAAGCCACCGACGTCGCGCAGGACACAGGTCCGGGCGACGAACGCGGCGCCCGGGACGTACGCCACGCGGCTGGCGGGCGCGACGCGTGCCGGCCGGTTGCCGAGATCGAGCGGCGAGCGGGCGGCCTCGTAGCGGGCGAGTGCTCCTGCGCCGGGCGCGGCGGGACTGACGATCCGCGGTGCGACGAGCGCGACACGCGGGTCGGCGAAGTGGGGCAGGAGCTGGCGGATCCAGGCGACGGCCGGCAGGCAGTCGGTGTCGATGTAGGCCACGAGCTCGGTGGCGACGTGGGCGAGCGCGGTGTTTCGCGCTGCGGCTGGCCCGCGGTTGTGCTGGTGGCGGATAACGGTGGCGTCCGCAACCGCCAACGGCACGGGCGACGCGTCGTCGACGACGATCGTCGCCGCGGTGCCGGCGAACGCGGCGACGGCATCGTTGACGAGCGGACCGTAGGCAGGGACGACCACAGTGAGGCGGGCGAGAGAACCCGGCGGTCCGGTCGAGGCGTCCGGGTGCACGGCGCCGGCGTCGAGGAGGCGCTCGACCAACGGACGGGCGTCCGGGTCCAGCGACTCACCACGTTCGATCGCCTCGACCACCTGCGCGCCCCGTGGCCCGAGGCGGAACAGTCGCGCTGGCGAGCCGCCGATCAGCGCCCGCCCGCCCGCGAGCCGCTGCGCGTCCGCGTCGAGGCGCACGGTGAGCGGGAACGCGTCAGCCACGCGGGGCTCGGGCGGCGGGCGGTCGTCGCCCGCGCTGCCAGCCTGCGATCGCCTCTGAGCAGGAGCGCACGAGCTCGGCCAGCAACCGCTCGCCCTCCGCCGCGCTCGCGCCGCGTGGATCGCCGAGCACGCCATTCGGCGACACCGCCGCCACGCCGCTCGCGCGCAGGGCCGGCCACAGCTCGTCGAGCGGCTCGGTCCTCCCCGGCGAGATCCGGTCCACGACGACGTCGCCGGGCGCCAGCGCGAGCACGAGCGACGTCTCGGTCCGACCGGCGTGCGCGTCTCCGCCGGGGACGCCCGGCCACCACGCCAGCGCGCCCTGTCCCTCCACGTGCACGCGGGCCATCGCGGCGGTCACCGCGTCCCGATTGCCGCCGTGGCCGTTGACGAGGACGACGCCGTCGAAGTGGTCGGCGGAGCGGACGAGCTCGACGAGCAGCGCCGTCAATGCGTCCGTGCCGATCGACAGCGTGCCCGGGAAGCCGGCGTGCTCGCCGCTGGCGCCGTAGGCGACCGGGGGGGCGACGGCGCGCTCGTCCGGTGCGATGGCGGCCACCCGCTCGGCCACGGCGAGCGCGACCAGCGTGTCGGTGCCGAGCGGCAGATGTGGGCCGTGCTGCTCACACGACCCGAGCGGGACGAGCAGCACCGGCCGGTGGTCCTCCAGCTCCGGCCACCGCCGCGCGGCCAGCGCGACCGGGCTGGAGACGACGCCGGGCGGCCAGGTCACGCCTCGAACCTAGGTGGCGCGCCACCTGACGCGCCGGGCACGACGGATGAGACCGTTCGTGTCACCGGTGCTTGCGCTCAGCGCAACATCCGGTGACAAGAACGGAGGACGGACCCGTGTCAGGCGCCGCCGGAGCTGTGGGCGGCGTGGAACGCGGTCATGTCGTCCAGGAGCGCGACGAGCGCGTCGAGCTCGGTGCGCGGGTTGACCAGGCAGATGCGGTAGCAGACGTCGTCCTGCCAGGTGGTCGGCACGATGAGGGCGACGCCGCGCTTGGCGCGCGACAAGGTCCAGGCGTTGTAGTCGGCCGGCGTCCAACCGTCGCAACAGAACAGCACCACGGACAGCTCGGGCTCGAGGAGCAGCGTGAAGCCGTCGCGCGCTGCGACGGCATCCGCGAACCCGCGCGCCGTGGCCAGCGTCGCCTCGACCGCATCGCGGTACGCGTCGGTGCCGTGCGTCGCCAGGGAGAACCACATCGGCAGGCCGCGGGCCCGCCGGGAGAGGTGGAACGCGTAGTCCGACGGATTCCACTCGCCGCGGTCCACCGCGTCGAGGTACTCGGCGTGCTGCGCGTGCGCCTCCGCGGCCAGGCGGGTGTCGCGGTACACGAGCGCGGCGCAGTCATACGGGGCGAACAGCCACTTGTGCGGGTCGACCCCGAAGCTGTCCACCCGCTCGATGCCAGCGAAGCTCGGCCGCGCGCTCGGAGCGCACAGCGCCGCGCCACCGTAGGCCGCGTCGACGTGGACCCACAGGCCACGCTCTGCGCAGACGTCGGTGATCCCGGCGAGGTCGTCGATCGCGCCGGCGTTCGTCGTGCCGGCGGTGGCCACCACGGCGAAGACGCCGTCGTCTGCGGCGTCGAGCGTGCGCTCGAGCGCGGCGGCCGTCATCCGCGCCCGGTCGTCGGAAGGCACCGGCACGACGTCGACGTCCATCACCCGCGCCGCTGCCCGCACGGAAGCGTGCGCCTCGCTGGTCGCGGCGAAGCTCCACCTCGCCGGTGGTGTGCCTCCGCGGGCGAGGCGCGCGTGGTGGCGGGCGGCGACCAGCGCCGACAGGTTCGCCGCCGAGCCACCGGCGACGAAGCACCCGCCCGCGTCGGGCGGGAAGCCGGCCAGGTCGGCGAGCCAGCGCAGGGCCTGGTTCTCGGCAGCGATCGCGCCGGCGCCGCACTCCCACAGCCCGCCGAAGATCGAGCAGGCGCTGACGACGACGTCGAACAGCGTCGCCGAAACCGTCGGCGCGGTCGCCACGTAGGCGACGTTCAACGGGTGGTCCATCGGCCGGCACGCCGGCATGAGCAGGTCACGGAAGAGGGCGAACGCCTCGTGCCCACCCATGCCCGTGTGTGAGATCGCGCCGTCGAGCGCGGCGGAGAGCTCGTCTGCGGGGCGCGCTCCCCAGTGCGGGTCCTTCGGCAGCCGGAGCCGCTCGATCGCGTACCCGAGCAGCGAGTGGGCGAGGAGGTCGGTGCGTTCGTCCCACGTGTGCACGTGGCGGACGCTACGCGCCGCGGGCCGCTGTCCCTCCCTGACGTGAGCGGCGGTTGATGGCGAGGCCACCTGCCGCGCCGGCGATGAGCGCGAGCGCCAGGCCGATCGGGAGCTCGGGCCACCACGCGTGCCACCACGGATCGCCCACTCGTTCGAGACCGAACCCCGTCAGTTGCTCCGCGTCCGGCTCGAAGCGGGTGAGGCCGGTGGCGACGAAGGACGGGTGTGTCCCGGCGGTGCCGACGGACAGGTCGTACGTCAGGTTGCGGGCCTCCTCACGGACCTGGAGGTAGCTGAACCAGCCGCGCTGCGGGATCCACGACATGCCCTCGTCGGTGCGGAGGTCGTCCAGCAGCACGTCCGCCGCCGGCTCGGAGCGAACGACGTCGAGCCCGGGACCGTGGAGCAGGTCGGGCTCGTCCGGCGTGAGCAGGAACACGTCCGCCTCGACGACCTCCACGGCCGCCTTGGCGAAGCCGAGGATGTGCAACGGAACCCACGGCTGCGGCGTCCGCATGGTGACCTGGATCGGGATCCCGTCTCCGCTCGCGAACTCGTCCGCCGCGGCGCGATCGGCGTCGAAGCGGGCGGCGAGGAAGTACGGCGAACGGTCACCGTAGAAGTCGAGCAACGCAGCCGTCTCCGGGCCGGCAGGGAGGTCGAAGCCGTTGTCCACTGCCCACTGGAACACGTCCGCGCCGCCGCCCTGCAGCACCGTGACGTCGAGCGAGTCGATCTGCTTCTGGAGGATGACGACGGCGCCGCCCGCTGCCTCGGCATCTGCTGCCGCGGAGGTCTCGGCCGGCGCCTCGGTGGTGACCTCCTGCTGCAGGCGCTGCAGGGTCCAGCCGCCGGCTCGCTCGACGTCGATCGGTCGGGCCGGCAACGGGACGATGGAGCCGAAGCTCGGCTGCGCGCTGGCGAACTCGAAGCTGGTGATGTACCGCTCGACGCCGTCGTTCCAGGCGACGAACGTGGACGTGCGCACGAGCTGGACCGCTCCGTTGGGAGCGACGAGGAAGCCGCAGGCGTGGGCGGCGGGCGCGCCTGCCAGGACACCGGCGGCGAGAACGGCGGTGGCGGTGAGGAGTCGGTGGCGCATCGGTCCCCCTTCGATCTCGACGCTCGTTGGACGTCGTGCCGGCCGCCCCGGTTCCCCACTACGGTCAGCGGTGAGCGGAGGAGGGCGACAGATGGCGACCAGGGTGGACGAGCTGGACCTCCCCGAGCTCGACGTGACTCGCGCGGATGAGCGCGACGTCCGGCTGGCCGAGTTCGAGCGCGTCCGCGCCGAGCACTGGCTCGCTCGCGGCCCGTTCGGCTACGTGCTGACGAACTACGAGGACATCGTCGCCATCCTGCGCGACCGCCGGTTCCACTCGGCGGCGAACCTGATCGCCGAGATGCAGGGCGTGACAGACCCGCAGTACTTCGCCCGGCGGCGGACGTCCATCCTGACCGCGGAAGGTGAGGTCCACGCCCGTCTGCGGCGGCTCGTCGCACCTGCGTTCACCCCGAAGGCCGCGGACCGCCTGCGGCCGTTCATCAGGGACGTCATCGAGCAGCTCGTCGACGAGATCTCGCCGCGCGGTCGCTGCGAGCTCGTCGCCGACGTCTGCGAGCCGTACCCGATCCCGATCATCTGCGAGCTCCTCGGCGCGCCGGCGGAGGACTGGCAGCTGTTCTCCCGCTGGGCGACGGAGATCTTCCGCATCTTCGACGCCAACCTGGCGGACGACCTGCCGGTGATCATGAAGGCGCAGGACGAGCTCGACGAGTACGTGCGCCAGCTGATCGACTCGCGCCGAGGCAGCCCGCGGGACGACCTGCTGTCCGACCTGATCCGCGCCGAGGAGGCCGGCGACCGGCTCTCCACCGAGGAGCTGGTGATGATGGCGGAGGCCATCCTCCTCGGCGGCACGGACACGACGCGCAACCAGCTCGCGTGCGCGGTCGCCCTGTTCACAGGCTATCCCGACCAATGGGCGCTGCTCGCCGAGCGGCCCGAGCTCGCCGGCCGGGCGGTCGAGGAATCCATGCGCTACATCGGGGCGATCCGCGGCACCGGCCGCTTCGCCTCGGAGGACATCGAGTACCGCAACGTCCTCTTCCCGACCGGCACGTTGGTCTTCCCCAGCCTGCTCGCCGGCAACTTCGACGGTGAGGTGTGGCAGGAGCCGGAGCGGTTCGACATCACGCTGGAGCGGGAGACGCTCCACCTCACGTTCGGCAGTGGCATCCACTTCTGCCTCGGCGCGTGGCTGGCGCGGGCGGAGCTGCAGGAGGCTCTCCCGGTGCTCGCCCGCCGGCTGCCCGACCTTGCGGTCGACGGGGCGATCACGTGGAAGGCGAACACCGCCGGGATCTGGGGCCCGGTGAGCCTCCCGCTGCGGTTCACGCCGACGCCGGCCCGCCTGGCGAGCGGTCAGACCGCGTAGACGCCATCGACGATCAGCGCGATCCCTGCGGCGATCGCGATCACGGCGCAGAGCCGCACGCCCCAGACGCGTAGTGCGTTCGCTCGCTCGGGCTCCGCCGGCTCGGCCGACTGCGGAATCGCCACACCGGCGAGGACCGCTACGGCGAGCCCGGCGACGAACACCCAGCCCCGGCCACCCGCGCCGCAGGCGAAGGCGAGCACGATCAGGTCCGGCCGCAGCGTGAGGGGTAGGGCGGTCGGCACGATGGCGTCGCGCCAGCCGCCCCAGCCGGGGATCGGCGCGGTCGCCGAGCGCAGCGTGGTCAGGAGCCCCAGCACGGCCACTGCCGCACCTGCGCCGACGACCGCCGTGCCCGTCGAAACGTCGAGTGCCCGGAGGAGCGGGCCACCGACCGCAGCCAGCAGACCGAGGACGGCGGCGCCCCCGGCCGCTCCCGCGGCCCTGACCGGGCGCGCGCCGGCGCCGCGCAACGCGAGACGCACCGGGTTCAGCGCCGCGATCGCGGCGATGACGACGAGCCAGGCCGCGGTGGGCACAGGTGACCGGCGCGGGATCTGGTCGACGTCGGCAAGCCGGTCGGTCGCCGCGAGGAGCGCCGACAGCGCGTGCTGCTGGTCGTCCATCTGCGTGATGCCGAACTGGGTCCACGCGCCGCGACTCGCGTTCGGGTCCGGCAGCGCGGCTGCTTCGTCGGCATCGATCTGCCGGTCGAGGAGAAGGCTGGCGACGCACAGTTGGCGATCGGCGATCCCGCCTTCGACGCCGCTCAACCGCGGCTCGGCCGCGGCGACGACGCTGAACGCGCCGGAAGCCTCGCCGAGCGTGCCGAGACCGGCGCCCTTCGAGGTCCGCCCGCGCAGCCAGCGGTCGACGCCGCCGTTCGTGCGCTGCGCCTCGTACCGGACTTCGATGCTGACGATGCCCATCTGCCGCCGCGTGAAGGACAGCTCGTGGTCCCGCAGGCGCGCACTGTCGCCGTCCCAGCGCGTTGTCTCCGCGAGCGCGTACGCCGCCCAGTGGTCGGAGAGATCCGGGACGTACCCCTCGCGATCCGCCCGCTCGAACGCCACGTAGCGCCCGATGCGGCGGGAGTCCGCACCCCAGCCTTCACCGGGGAACAGGCGCTCCAGGCGGGCGAGGGCGAACATCGCCTCGCCGGTGGAGAACGGCGAGGGTGTGCCCCGGACGGTCTCGCCCGGGGCGATGTCGGTGTCCTCGTCGACGCGGCCGTCGTCGGCGACCTGCTGGCGGAGGAACCGGCCGAGGGCCCGCAGCTCCTCGTCGTACGTCGCGTCATCCGTGGACGCGCGCCGCTCGCCGAGTGCGGCCACGGCCAGCGAGGTCCCGCCGGTGCTCAGGAAGTCACCGTTGTCCAGGCCGAGCCGGTCGCCGTGGGCGACGAAGCGCTCGCGCAGCGGCGGCCAGCCCCGGTCGGCGACCTCCCGCGCCGTCGCGTCGCCGGCCGAGGCGGCTTGCTCGAGCGCGAGCAGCACGCCGGCGTGGCGCACCCAGTTGTACCCGCCGAGGTCCGTGCCGGCGTCGACGTCGAAGCGGTAGAGCCACGTTCCGTCGGGGAGCTGGTTCCGCTCGAACCACGCAACCGCCTCTGTGATCCCCTGCTGCAGTTGCGCGTCGCTCGGCGGCGCGCACTGCTCGGGCAACGCGACGACAGTCCGCGTCAGGCCGAGCACCACGACCGTGCCCAGTGCCCACGCCAACACCGTCCTCGCGAGCATCGACCTCGACCCATCCCGTCGCATGCGGCGGCAGGTTAGGTTCGGCGCGGTGGCCGAGCGCGTCTGGGCATGGGCCGCGGTGATCGCCGTCGTGGTCGGCGTCGGGTTCGTCCCGGTGCTGCTCGAGCGGGACAGCTACCCGCTGTCGGACTACCCGATGTTCTCGACCAGGCGGACCGCCGAGTCCTCGTTCAACACTGCAGTCGCCGTCGGTTCGGGCGACGCCGTGGAGCGCCTCTCGCCCGAGCTCATCGCCGCCACGGACGAGGTGATCCAGGCTGCAGCGACGGTCAGCGACGCGATTGCTCAGGGGCAGACCGGCACCCTCTGCACAGACATCGCCACGCGGGTCGCCGACGGTGGCCCGGACGGAGTGGTCGCTGTCGAGGTGGTGACAGAGCGCTTCGACGCGGTCGCCTGGTATGCCGGCGACCGCCAGCCACTGGGGCGGGTTGTCCACGCCCGCTGCCCCGTGCCATGACGCCCGTGCCGCGGACGGTCGATCGGTGGCTCCTCGCCCCTGCGCCGCCGGCGCGGCTGGCGACCCTGCGCGTGCTCGTCGGCGGCTACTGCTTCGGCTTCCTCGTCGTCCGGTTCCCCGGATTCCTCAGCGCGGCACGCCTGCCCGAGCGGCAGTTCGAGCCCGTCGGTGTGCTCGCCTGGATGCCGGCCAGCGTCGCGCCGGCCGTCTTCGTGGTCGTCGCCGTGGTGACGGTGGCGGCCGGCGTCGCGTTCGTCGCCGGCCGGTGGTGGCGCGTCAGCGGGCCGGCGTTCGCCCTGCTGTTCCTGGCCGTCACGACCTACCGCTTCTCGTGGGGGCACGTGTTGCACACCGAGAACCTCGCCAGCCTCCACCTGCTCGTCATCGGCTTCAGCGCGGCCGCCGGGTGCCGCGGGCACGCGCCCAACGCGCGGTTCGGCTGGCCCGTCCGCGTCCTCGCGTTGCTCACGGTGACGACGTACGTCGTCGCCGGCGTGGCGAAGGTGCGCAACGGCGGCTGGGACTGGCTGGTCGGCGACGTGCTCCGGAACCAGGTCGCGTTCGACAACCTGCGCAAGGAGCTGCTCGGGGACCTGCACTCGCCGCTCGGGGGGTGGCTCGTCGGCTACGCCTGGGTCTTCGTGCCCCTCGCGCTGCTGACGGTTGCCGTCGAGCTCGCAGCACCCGTGGCCCTGGCCGGTGGACGGGTGCGGACGGTGTGGGTTGCGTTCGCCTGGGGATTCCATGTCGGGATCACGGCGCTGATGGCGATCGTCTTCCCGTACCACCTGCTCGGCATCGCCTACGCGCCGTTCTTCCGCTGCGAGCGGCTCACACAACGCTGGCCGACGCCCGCGGCGGCGCGCCGCGTCACTCAGCCGGAACCGGGGCTCGTCTCCGGGTGAACGCCACGGGCGACGAATGGTCGACGGACGGCATCGGAGCGCTTCCACTCGCCACGCCGGCCAAGGCGACCTCGCCGTGCCCGTTGACGCACTCCGGGTCCGGCCCGTCGAGGGGCAGGCCGGTGAAGAACTTCGCCGCCATGCAGCCGCCCTGGCAGGCGTCGTAGCTCCCGCACGATGCACAGGCACCAGCCGACTGCGGCTCGCGCAGCGAACGGAACAGCGCGCTGTCCCGCCAGACATGCATGAAGCCGCCGGAGTCGCGGACGTTGCCCGCGTGGAAATCGGAGTGGATGACGAACGGGCACGCGTAGACATCGCCCACCGGGTCGATGAGGCACACGACCCGCCCGGCCCCGCACAGGTTGAGCCCCGGCAGCGGCTCGCCGAGCGCGTTGAGGTGGAAGAACGAGTCGCCGGTCAGCACGGTCTCTCCGTGGCTGAGCAGCCACCGGTAGATCTGCACCTGCTGCTCGGCCGTGGGGTGCAACGTGGGCCAGGCATCGACGCCGCGGCCTGACGGCCGCAGCCGGGTGACCCGCAACTGCGCGCCGTAGGCGTCGGCGAGGGCCTTGAACCCGTCGAGCTGGTCGACGTTGTGCCGGGTCACGACGACCGAGATCTTGAACGGGCCGAAGCCGGCTGCGGCGAGCGCGTCCATCGCCCGCCGGGCGATCGCGTACGAGCCCTCCCCACGGACCGCGTCGTTCGTCGCCGCGTCGAGCCCGTCGAGGCTGATCTGCACGTCGACGTAGTTCATCGCCGCCAGCTGCGCGGCCCGGGCCGCGTCGAGGAACGCCCCGTTCGTGGAGAACTTCACACCGATGCCGTTGGCCGTGGCGTGGTCGACGAGCTCGAAGAAGTCGCGCCGGATCATCGGCTCTCCGCCGCCGATGTTGATGTAGAAGACCTGCAGGTCGCGCAGCTCGTCGAGCACGGCCTTCACCTCGGCCGTGGAGAGCTCGTCCGGGTCACGCCTGCCCGACGAGGAAAGGCAGTGGACGCAGGCCAGGTTGCACGCGTACGTCAGCTCCCACGTGAGGCAGATCGGCGCGTCGAGCCCCGCCTTCAGCTGCTCAGTGAGCGGCATCGCGTGCACGCACCACCCCCGCGGACTCGAGGGACGTCAGCGCGGCGACGAAGCTCGGCCAGCGGTGCTCGTCGACGCCGCAGGACCGTAGCGACTCGGCCACCGTCGACCGGTCCCCGAGGGCGCGCACGACCGAGACCACGTCGCGGTGCTTGAGGAACACGAGCCGGCGGTTGCCGTAGTGGTAGGCCAGCGCGCCGAACGGCTCGGGCCGCAGCGCGACGTCCGGGTGGAGCTCGTAGGCGCCGTCGAGCTCGACGGCCATGCCGCTCAGTACACCCCGCACATGCCGTCGATGGAGATCTCCTCCACGAGGAGCTCCTCGTCGAGCAGGTCCTCGGCAGCCTGCTCCTCGGTCGGTGCGGCAGGGACGGTGTCCGTGGTGCTCTCCATCGGCGGCGATGTTACCGTCCGGCCCGTCCGTGATCATGAGGGGGTACGTGATGAAGACGAAGGCTGCCGTCCTGTGGGAGACGAACACGCCGTGGAGCGTCGAGGAGATCGAGCTCGACCCCCCGGGACCCGACGAGGTCCTGGTGAAGATGGCCGCTTCGGGGATGTGCCACTCCGACGAGCACCTCGTCACCGGTGACCTGCCGTTCGAGCTGCCGATCATCGGCGGCCATGAGGGCGCGGGCGTCGTCGAACAGGTCGGCGACAGCGTCAGCTGGTTGCAGCCTGGCGACCACGTGGTGTTCGGCTTCATCCCGTCCTGCGGCCGGTGCCCCAGCTGCTCGACGGGTCACCAGAACCTGTGCGATCTCGGCCAGTACCTGGCCTCCGGCCTGCAGATCTCCGACCAGACGGCTCGCCACCACGCACAGGGCAAAGACCTCCACCTGATGTGCCTGCTCGGCACGTTCAGCCACCACACCGTGGTCAACGAGGCGAGCTGCATCAAGATCGAGCCCGACGTGCCGCTCGACCGAGCCTGCCTGTTCGGCTGCGGCATCGTCACCGGCTGGGGCTCGGCCGTGTACGCGGCCGACGTACAGCCGGGCGAGACGGTCGTCGTCGTCGGCATCGGCGGCATCGGGTCGAACGCCATCCAGGGAGCGAAGCTGGCCGGGGCGAAGAAGATCGTGGCCATCGACCCGATCGAGCTGAAGCGGGAGAAGGCGATGCAGTTCGGCGCTACGCACACCGCGGAGTCGCTGGACGCCGCGCTGCCGCTACTGCAGGAGCTGACGTTCGGCACGATGGCGAACAAGGTGATCATGACGCTCGGCGTCGGCAGTGGCGAGGTCATGGCACAGGCGCTGGCGCTCGCCGCGAAGCGCGGCCGCGTCGTGGTCACGAACATCCATCCGGCGCTGGAGATGTCGGTCACGGCGAGCCTCTTCGACCTGACCTTGATGGAGAAGCAGGTCGTCGGCTCGCTGTTCGGGTCGGGCAACCCGCGCTACGACATCCCGAAGCTGATCGGTCTGTACACGGACGGCCAGCTCGACGTGGACGGCCTCGTCAGCAAGACCTACCCGCTCGACGGCGTCAACGACGGGTACGACGACATGCGCTCCGGGAAGAACATCCGCGGCGTGCTCGTCTACGACTGAGTCCGTCTGCGCCTGCTGACCGCCGTGGCGCAATCGACGCCCGAGGAGCTGCTCGACGCCTGCGGCGACGACCCGACCTGGATCTGCGAGCGGATGCTCGATTGGACCGGGAGCGTCGGCTGGGCGGAGGCCTCCGACGTCCTCCTCGGTCGTCCGGTCCGGATCTTCCTCATCATCCTCGCCGCGTACATCGTCAACCGGCTCGCACGGCGAGGGATCCGGCGTGTCACGGAGGGGGTGATCGACGGGTCACGCAAGGGGATGCTCGGGAACATGCTCCGCACTCGGCCGGCGATGCTCCAGCCGAGCGAGGGCGAGCGGATCCGCCTCACGGCGCGGGCGACGACACTCGGCGCCGTCGTCCGCAGCGTCGTCTCGGTGGTCGTCTGGACGATCGCGTTCCTGATGATCCTCGGTGAGCTGAACATCAACCTCGCGCCCCTGATCGCCGGCGCGGGCATCGCCGGCGCAGCGTTGGGGTTCGGTGCGCAGAGCATCGTCCGAGACTTCCTCGCCGGGTTCTTCATGATCGTCGAGGACCAGTTCGGAGTCGGCGACGTGATCGACGTCGGCGAGGCGAGCGGCGTCGTGGAGGAGGTCTCCCTCCGCCGGACCCGGTTGCGCAGCACCGACGGCACGGTGTGGCACGTGCCCAACGGCGAGGTTCGCCGGGTCGGGAACCAGAGCCAGCAGTGGAGCCGGGCACTTCTCGACCTACCGCTGGCGTTGGAGACCGATGTCACGCGCGCCGAGGCCATCATGTCTGAGACCTCGCGGCGGGTCTGCGAAGCGGAAGAGTGGAACGACAAGGTGCTCGAGCCGCCGGAGGTGTGGGGTGTCGAGCGGCTCGGTTCCAGCGGCATCGTCATGCGGATCGTGGTCAAGACGCTGCCCGGCGAACAGTGGGCGCTCCTGCGCGCGCTGCGCCAGGCGCTCTACGCCGACCTCGCCGCCGCCGACATCGAGGTGTACCACGGACCGGTGCCGCCGGCCGCCCCCGGCGGATCGCCCTAGCCGGTCAACAGGTAGGTGACGAGCGCGTCGAGCTCGGCCGGGGAGACCGGCATGGGGGGCATCACCCCCAGCGGTCCGGCCGGCGAGAACTCCCGCGACACGTACGCGGCGGGCTCGAGGATCGACTGGCGGAGGTAGTCCTCGATCGCCAGGTCGCGGCGGCGAACGGGTGGCCAATCCGTGACGGCGGCGAGGCTCGGCGCGACACCGACCAGCGAGCGGACACCGGGACCGTCGTGGCACGTGGCGCAGCCCTTGGCCCGGAACAGGCTGGCGCCGTCGAGAGCGGCGGAAGCCGGTGCGGTGGGGCCCACATCCGCCGCCACATCGGCGGATGTGATGTCCGCGTCGCGCTCGGTCCACGCCCACACGGTGAGCGCGCCGAGGGCGACAGCTAACGCGCCGGTTGCGTGCGCGAGGCGCGAGACGGCCATGCCACCAGCCCGACGAACGCTGCTGCGGCGAGGATTGTCACGATCAGCAGGCCCCACCGAATGCTGTCGGCGGCGACCCACCGGCTGGAGGAGTCCGTCGCCGGCTGGGCGGGTGCGGGCGCACCGGACGCGGCGTCGCCGCCGACCGTGAGCGAGCCGAGCTCCTGCGGGCCGAACCAGCCCTGCTCGACGACCCACCGGTGGTTCCCGGCCGGGACGCGTAGATCGACGACGTAGTGCCCCGTCGGTCCCTCGAGCCGAGCCGGGAAGCGCTGCGCAGTGCCGCCCTGCTCCGGCATGACGACGATGGCCACGCCGTCGACGTCGACCGGCGTCACGCCGTGCTGGCGGATGATGAACCCGATCGTCACGGTCTCGTCCGGCGGGATCTCTGGCAGCGCATCGAGGGTGGTCACCGCCCAGCCGCCGGCGGACGCGGTCGTCCCTCCGGCCAGGAGCGCGGCAACGGCGATGCACGAGGCAAGCAGGAGTCGCTTCATGCCCTCCTGACACCGCTGGCCGATGCGAGGTTCCCGTAGCTAACTTCGGCCGGGCCGCCGACGGGGCGGGCACGAAGGGGCGTGGATGAAGGCGCGAGCCGCGGTGCTGTGGGGAACCGGCCAGGACTGGTCGGTGGAGGAGATCGACGTCGACCCGCCGAAGGCGGGCGAGCTGAGCGTGGCGTGGAAGGCCGCCGGGATGTGCCACTCCGACGAGCACCTCGTCACCGGTGACATGGTCCCGTCGGCGGAGATGCTGGCGATGGTCGGGCTCGACCGGTTCTTCCCCGTGATCGGTGGTCACGAGGGTGCGGGGATCGTCACCGACGTCGGTCCCGGCGTCACCAGTGTGCAGCCCGGCGATCACGTCAGTGCCAGCTTCATCCCGTCGTGCGGGCGCTGCCGCTACTGCTCCACCGGGCGCCAGAACCTCTGCGACCTCGGGGCCGCTGCGTTCCTGCGCGGGATGATCACCGATGGCACCAGCCGTCACCGCGTGCGCGGCGACGTCGACCCGATCCTGTTCGGCAAGCTCGGCACATTCGCCGAGCAGACCACGGTGGCCGAGGCCTCGGTGATCAAGGTCGACGACGACTTGCCGCTCGACGTCGTCGCGCTCGTGTCGTGCGGCGTCGCCACGGGCTGGGGCTCCGCCTGCCAGCGCGGCGACGTCCAGCCGGGCGACACGGTCGTCGTGGTGGGCATCGGCGGCATCGGCATCAACGCCGTGCAGGGGGCGCGCCTGGCCGGCGCGAGACACATCGTCGCCATCGACCCGATCGAGTTCAAGCGCGAGAAGGCGATGGAGTTCGGCGCCACCCACACGTACGCGTCGATGGAGGAGGCGCTGCAGCCCGTGACCGAGCTGTCCTTCGGGCAGATGGCCGACAAGGTGATCATGACGCCAGGCGTCTTGCACGGTGAGCTCATGGCGCTGGGCACCGGGTTGTGCGGCAAGGGCGGCACGATCGTCGTCACGGGCATCGCCCCGATGACGCAGACCGAGGCGTCGATCAACCTGTTCGAGCTGGCGATGTGGAACAAGGAGATCAAGGGGACGATCTTCGGTTCGCTCAACCCGCGCGCCGACATCCCGAAGCTCCTGGACCTGTACCGCGCCGGCCAGCTGAAGCTCGACGAACTGATCACCAACCGGTACAAGCTCGACGAGGTGAACGTCGGCTACCAGGCGATGCGCGACGGCACGAACATCCGCGGCGTCATCGTGCACGGATGATCAGCGAGCGCGGCCTCGTCGAGCGGGTCTCCCGCCGCGTCGTCGGGAGGCGGCGGGAGATCGAGCTCGTCGTCGCCGCGCTGACGGCCGGGCGCCACGTGCTGCTCGAGGGTCCTCCGGGCACGGGTAAGTCGACGGTGCTGCGCGCCGTCGCCGACGAGCTGGGCATCGGCTTCGAGCTGGTCGAGGGAAACGCCGAGCTCACGCCGGCGCGCCTCGTGGGGCACTTCGACCCGGCCCGCGTGCTGCAGGACGGCTACGCGCCGGACGTCTTCGTGGATGGCCCGCTCGTGAGTTCGTTGCGGGACGGCTCGTTGCTGTACGTGGAGGAGATCAACCGGATCCCCGAGGAGACGCTCAACGTCCTCATCACCGTGATGAGCGAGGCCGAGCTGCACGTGCCCCGCCTGGGACGGATCCCCGCAGACCCGGGCTTCCGGCTCGTCGCAGCGATGAACCCGTTCGACGCGGTCGGCACGGCGCGCATCTCGTCCGCGGTCTACGACCGCACGTGCCGGTTGCTCGTCGACTACCAGTCCGCCGAAGACGAGGTGGCGATCGTGCAGCGGGCCGTCGGCGAGGCAGCGCCCGACGCGGTGTGGGCGGCGAAGGTGGTCGACGTCGTGCGCGCCAGCCGGGACCACCCAGACCTGCGCATCGGCTCCAGCGTGCGGGGGGCGATCGACTGTGCTGCGGTGGCCGCCAGCCTCGGCGCACTGCGCGGCGTCTCGCCGACCGATCCGCGCCTCGGGCTGGATGCGGCGCTGCTCTCGCTCTCGGGCCGCGTCCGTGTGCGCGAGGGCGTGACACGCTCCGCCGACGAGATCGTGACCGAGCTGTGGTGGGGCGCCTTCGGCAAGCAGCGCGAGGGGGACGGCGCGGGAAAAGCTGGCGCCCCGAACGGGGCCACGAGTTCCCCCTCCTGAAGGAGGGCGCTGCGGCCGAAAGCGCGGTGCAGGAGGCGCAGAAGCGGACGACGTCGCGCCGCCAGCTGTCGCGCCACGAGCGGTTCGAGCAGATCTCGCCCGAGGTCGGCCGGCTCGACGAGGACGCGCTCGACGAGGCGCTCTCCGAGGCGCCGGACGACACGCTGGCCCTCCTCGCCGACCTGACGAGCGCCACGGATCCGGCCTTGCGCGAGCTTGCCCGCCGGCTCGCCGGCCAGCTGTTCCTCGACTTGGCGCGGCGCGGCCCGGCGCGCCCGCGCGGTGTCGGGCGGCTCGACGTCCAGCCCTACCGTCCCGATCGCGGTGACCTCGACCTCGACGCCAGCCTCGACGGAATCGTCCGGTCACGCGCGCTGGGCGCGGCGCCCGGCCCCGACGACCTTCGCGTCCGAGGCTGGGTCCGCCCGGGCACTGCGTTGTGCCTCGTCGTCGACCGCAGCGGCTCGATGGGCGGCCGGCCGCTCGCCACCGCGGCGGTCGCGGCAGCGGCGATCGCGACGCGCGCCCCGCAGGACTACAGCGTGCTCGCCTTCGGGAGCGACGTCGTCGTCGCGAAGGGCCAGGACGCGGAGCGCGCGTCCAGCGCCGTCGTGACCGACGTCCTCGCCTTGCGGGGGTTCGGGACCACGGACCTGGCCGGTGCGTTGACGGCAGCGGGCGCCCAGCTCGCCCGCTCACGTGCCGGGCGGCGGATCACCGTGCTGCTCTCGGACTGCCGGCCGACGATGCCCGGCGACGCGGTCGCCGCGGCACGCGCGCTCGACGAGCTGTGCATCGTCGCCCCTGCCGGTGACAGCGACGAGGCGGCGGCGCTCGCCGGGGCCTGCGGCGCCCGGCTCGTCACCGTCGACGGCCCGTCCGACGCAGCCCGCGCCCTGCAGACCGTCCTCGCCGACTGACGCGCAACGTTGCAGCGCGGCCTCTCATGTCGAAGAAGTGGTTGGATCCGAACCATTTCTTCGTCACGGTGGTCTCACCTCGTGCGACATGTCGAGGAAGTGGTTGGATCCGAACCATTTCTTCGTCACGTCAGCGGCAGGTCGGGTCGTCCGGCGGGAAGATGCCGACCGCGTTCGAGTCGACAGCGACGGTCGAGACGGTCGGCGACGCCGTGGCGTCGACGCCGGCCGGAAGCGTGCCGACCGGCACGGTCGCGGTGGTCGCCACGGGATCGTCGGGGACGTCTGCGACGGCGTTCGGGTCGGGTGCATCCACCAGCCGGGCCTCGCCGCGGAACACAGCCAGGATGGCCTCGGTGTCCGCGTTGTCGAGCTCGGGCTCGATGACTGACGCGCCGCCGATCGTCGTGCCCCGCCCGTCGAGGCGGTAGCTGAGGATCGTGTCCGGGTCGAAGTCGCGCAGCTGCGAGGCGAGCGCGAGGAGCTCGCCGACCTTCAGCTCGTCGTCGATCGTGACGTTGTCGACCACGCCGTTCCACAGCCGGTTGGCAATGTCGGGTCGCGACGCGCCGCGGTCGATCGCCCGCTGCAGCGTCCGGCGGATGAAGTCCTGCTGGCGGGCGATGCGACCGCGGTCGGACGTCTCGTCCTCCTCGAACCCGTCGCCCATGTCGGCCTCGTAGTGACGGGACCGGACATAGGCGAGCGCCTGGTCGCCGTCCATCCGGTAGCACCCCGGCGCCGGGATGTTCAGCCCGGTGTTCTCGTCGCGCGTCGGGAACTCGAACGGCACCTTCACGCCGCCGATCGCGTCGACGATCTCCTTGAACGCACAGAAGTTCACTTCGACGTAGTGGTGCACCGGCACCTCGAAGTTGCGCTCGATCGTGCGCACGAGGATGTTCGGGTCGTCGCGGCTGAACGCCGAATTGATCCGGCCCTTGCGGTCCGAGTCGCCGATGCGCACCCACAGGTCACGCGGGAACGAGAGGAGCGCGGCCTGCGAGCTGTCGGGATCGACGCGCAGCAGCATGATCGTGTCCGAGCGCTCACCCAAGTCTCCTTCGCCGAGGAACGCGCCCGCGTAGGGGCTCGTCGGGTCGATGCAGTCGCGGCTGTCCGAACCGACGAGGAGGTAGTTGCGCGCCTCGAGGTCGACCGCCGGGACCGAGACCGTCGTGGAGACGTCCTCCCCGAGGCTGAGGTCGGCGGGCGGCGGTTCGGTGGTGCTGCGGACGATCTCGACGCGCTGCACCTCGCCGAGCCGGTCGTTGGCGAACCACACGATCCCGGCGGTGACGATCGCCCCCACCGTGACGAGCCCGCTGAAGGCCAGCACGAGACGCTGCGGCCATGTGCGGTGCACACGTCGGCCGGGCATCCGTCGCACGCTACCGGGCGCGATTGAGCGCCCGGCTGACGCACGCGTGCCCTCTTCGGCACGCGGGGCGCCGGGATCCGGAGAGATTCCGGTACACGGGTGGCGAGATGGGGCCGAAGGGCCCTACCGACGAGAGCAGCCGGTTCTTATCGTCGATCGTGCACGCATACGCGTGATTCGTGAGGAGGAACTGACGTGAAAGCTGTCGTCTATCACGGGCCAGGGAACAAGGCGTGGGAGGAGGTACCCGAGCCGTCGGTCGTCGACGACACTGACGCCATCGTGCGCGTCGACGCGGTGACGATCTGCGGGACCGACTTGCACATCCTCAAGGGCGACGTTCCCACGGTCAGCCCCGGTCGGATCCTCGGTCACGAGGCCGTCGGGACGATCGAGTCGGTGGGAGCGGGGGTCAAGACCCGCAAGCCCGGGGACAAGGTGCTGGTGTCCTGCATCACTGCGTGCGGCGCCTGCCGCTACTGCCGCGAAGGCAGCTACGGGCAGTGCCTCGGCGGCGGAGGATGGATCCTCGGCCACAAGATCGATGGCACGCAGGCGGAGTACGTGCGGGTTCCGTTCGCCGACACCTCGACCCACCTGGAACCGGCGGGAGTCGCCGACGAGCAGTTGCTGATGCTCGCCGACATCCTGCCGACGGGATACGAGGTCGGTGTGCTCAACGGCCAGGTGCGCCCCGGTGACGTGGTGGCCGTGGTCGGGGCTGGACCGATCGGGCTGTCGGTGATGATGGGAGCTCGGTTGTACAGCCCGAGCCACGTCGTGGCGATCGACCTCGCCGACAGTCGTCTTGACGCGGCCAAGCAGTTCGGTGCCGACGTCGTGGTCAACAACAGCCGCGAGGATCCCCTGACGGTGGTGCGTGACCTCACCGCCGGGCTCGGTGCCGACGTCACCGTCGAGGCCGTCGGCGTGGCGGCGACGTTCGAGCTGGCCGCCGCTCTTGCCCGCCCAGGCGGGCACATCGCCAACGTCGGTGTGCACGGCGAACCGGCGTCGCTGCACCTCGAAGAGCTGTGGATCAAGAACGTCACGATCACCACCGGGCTCGTCGACACCTACTCGACACCGACGCTGTTGCGCCTCGCCCAGAGCCAGCAGGTGAACGTCGACCGCTTCGTCACCCACCACTTCGAGCTCGACCAGTTCGAGGAGGCCTATGACGTCTTCGGTCGGGCCGGCGAGACCGGCGCGCTGAAGGTCGTGCTCACCAGGAGCTGATCGACACCACCGAGTCCAGCGCCGGGTCGCTCAGGCCCCGTCGGAGAGGACGATGAGGACCTCGAGCGGCCCCTCGCCGGGCTCGGTCGTGACCTCGCGGATCGAACCGGCCTCCTGCAGGTCGGCAAGACCGATCGCCAACGCGGCGAGATGGTCGGCGGGGCCGCGCACCGCGACCCGGTCCACCGCCGCCCGCTGCGACACCTTCGCCGACGTCTTCGCCCGGCGCACCTGCGCCAGGACGACGCTCGTCAGCTCCAACCCGGTGTCGTCCACCGGCTCGCCGGTGCCGAGCGCCGACGCGTCGGGCCATCGCTCGCCGTGGACCGAGCCGTCGTGCCACCAGCTCCAGACCTCGTCGGTGACGAACGGGAGGAACGGCGCGAACAGCAGTTGCAGTGTGGCCAACGCCTCGCGCAGCGCGACCCCCGCCGACGCCGCGCCGTCAGGGCCCCGGGCGCCGTAGGCGCGGCTCTTGACCAGCTCGACGTAGTCGTCGCAGAACCACCAGAAGAACGACTCCACCCGTTCGAGCGCTCGGGCGTGGTCGTAGGACTCGAAGTCGTCCGCCGCCGCCGCCACCACACCGGCGAGGCGGGCGAGCATCGCCCGGTCCAGCGGATCGGTGGCCTGCGCGCCGGCAGGCGGCTCCGGGAAGCCGAGGACGAAGCGGGTGACGTTGAGGAGCTTCGTTGCCAGCCGCCGGCCGATCTTGATCTGGTCCTCGCTGAACGCGGCGTCGGTGCCCAGTCGGCCGGACGTCGCCCAGTAGCGCACCGCGTCCGTGCCGTACTGCTCGAACAGGGGCATCGGCGTGACGACGTTGCCCTTCGACTTCGACATCTTCTTGCGGTCGGGGTCGAGGATCCATCCGCTGATCGCCGCGTTCTTCCACGGGATCGTGCCGAACTCGAAGTGGGCGCGTACGACCGTGGCGAACAGCCAGGTGCGGATGATGTCGTGTGCCTGCGGTCGCAGGTCCATCGGGAAGACCCGTGCGAACAGGTCGGGATCGTCCTCCCACCGGCCGCCGATCTCCGGCGTGAGCGACGAGGTCGCCCACGTGTCCATCACGTCCGGATCGCCAGTGAACCCGCCGGGCTTCCCGCGCTGGTCCTCGGTGTAGCCATCCGGGACGTCGGTCGATGGGTCGATCGGTAACTGGTCCTCGGGCGGGAAGAGCAGGTGC
Source organism: Acidimicrobiales bacterium (assembly GCA_035550895.1). Lineage (GTDB taxonomy): Bacteria > Actinomycetota > Acidimicrobiia > Acidimicrobiales > Ilumatobacteraceae > DASZOG01. Next base: position 4,216 of record DASZOG010000338.1, on the reverse strand, counting down.
GCGTAGTCGACCTCGCCGTCGTCGTCGATCGCGTACCACACCGGGAACGGGACGCCGAACGGTTGCTGGCGGCTGATCAGCCAGTCGCCGGTCAGTCCGCCGACCCAGCTCTCGTAGCGGTGGACCATGAACTCGGGATGCCACGCGATCTCCTGGCCGCGGGCGACCAACGCCTCGCGTAGCTCCGGCTCTCGGCCACCGTTGCGGATGTACCACTGCCGGCTGGTGACGATCTCCAGCGGGCGCTCGCCGCGCTCGTAGAACTTCACCGGATGCGTGATCGGGAGCGCCTCGCCGAGGAGCTCGCCGCGGTCTCGCAGCAGCTCGATGATCCGCTGCTGCGCCTGCCTGATCGTCTTGCCGGCCAGCTCGGCGAACGCCGCCCGACCCGGCGCGCTGTCGATGCCGTGCGGCGGATCGGCGACGATCCGCCCGTCACGCCCGACGATGGCCCGGATCGGCAGGTCGAGCTCCCGCCACCACGTGACGTCGGTGGTGTCGCCGAACGTGCAGATCATCGCCACGCCGGTGCCCTTGTCCGGCTCGGCGAGCGGATGGGCGACGACGGGCACCTCGACGTCGAACAGCGGCGTGCGTACGTTCGTGCCGACGAGCGGCGCGTACCGCGCGTCGCTCGGATGGCAGACCAGCGCCACGCAGGCGGCGAGCAACTCCGGGCGTGTCGTCTCGATCAGCACGTCGCCGTCGTCGCCGGCGCGGTGGAACGCGAGCGTGTGGTAGGCGCCCGGGCGCTCGCGGTCCTCGAGCTCGGCCTGCGCGACGGCGGTGCGGAAGTCGACGTCCCACAGCGTCGGCGCCTCGGCCTGATACGCCTCGCCACGGGCGAGGTTGCGGAGGAACGCCCGCTGGCTGACGCGGGTGCAGCGCGGCTCGATCGTGCGGTACAGGTACGACCAGTCGACGGACAGGCCGAGGCGCCGCCAGCTCTCCTCGAAGAGCACCTCGTCCTCGGCGATCAGGCGCTCGCAGAGCGCGAGGAAGTTCGGCCGGCTGACAGCGACCGGCGGGTCGAACGGTTCGTCACCGGGGGCGAAGTCGGCGTCGAACGGCAGTGACGGATCACAGCGGACGCCGTACACGTTCTGGACGCGGCGGATCGTTGCCAGGCCGTTGTCGTCCCAGCCCATCGGGTAGAAGACCGCCTTGCCGCGCATCCGTTGGAAGCGGGCGGTCGTGTCCGTCTGCGTGTAGCTGAACACGTGGCCGATGTGCAGCGAGCCGGACACCGTCGGCGGCGGTGTGTCGATGGCGAAGACCTGGTCGCGCCGGGCCGTGCGATCGAAGTGGTACGTGCCGTCCTGCTCCCAGCGTTCGATCCAGCGCGCCTCGATGCCGTCGAGGGTCGGCTTCTCGGGCACGTTCGCCATGGCTGGTACACGCTAACGGAGCCGGTCCGCTGCGACCCTGCCGATACGCTGGCCCGTCGTGCTCCGGCTGTACGACACCGCGACACAACAGGTCCGCGAGCTCGAGCTGCGCGACCCGGGCAAGGTGTCGATATACGTCTGCGGGCCCACCGTGTACGGCCCGCCGCACCTCGGCCACGGACGGTCGACGCTCGTCTACGACATCCTCCGCCGGTACCTCGAATGGCAGGGCTTCGAGGTGCGGTTCGTCTCGAACGTCACCGACATCGACGACCAGATCCTCAACCGGGCGACCCGCGAGGGTCGTGACTGGACGGACATCGTGACGAGGTGCGAGGCGGTGTGGTGGCAGGCGATGGACCGCATCGGCTTCGCCCGCCCGTCCGACACCCCGCACGCCACGGAGTACGTCGAGCAGATGGTGGCGGTGATCGACGAGCTCGTCGGCCGCGGGGTGGCGTACAGCACCGACGACGGCGTCTATTTCTCCGTCGAACAGGTCGAGGGATACGGGCTGCTCGCCCACCAATCGATCGACGAGATGCGCGCCGGCGGTGGCGAGCGTGAGCTCGTCGGCGCCCCGGGCAAGCGCCACCCAGCCGATTTCGTGCTGTGGAAGCTGGCCAAGCCGGGTGAGCCGTCGTGGCCGTCGCCGTGGGGCGATGGCCGGCCCGGGTGGCACACGGAGTGCGTGGCGATGGCGCTCGACCTGCTCGGCGAGGGGTTCGATCTCCACGGTGGCGGCGAGGACCTCCGCTTCCCCCACCACGAGAACGAGCGCGCCCAGGCCGTGGCGCTGGGCCGCCGGTTCGCCAACCACTGGATCCATCACGCGTTCATCGTCGACACGACCGGCGAGAAGATGTCGAAGTCGCTCGGCAACGTCGAGAACCTGCTCGACGTGACCGAGCAGTGGGACCCGCGGGCGTACCGGGTGCTGCTCCTCCAGGCGCACTACCGCTCTCCGGTGCGCGTCGGTCCGGAGACGCTCGACAACGCGGTGCGGGCACTGGCCCGGCTGGACAGCTTCGCCCGGCGGGCAGAGGTGCTCCCCGACGCCGAGCCCGACCCGGCCGTGCTCGCCGCGTTCGCCGCACGGATGGAGGACGACCTCGACACCCCGGGCGCGACGGCCGTGCTCTTCGACACGGTGACCCGGGCGAACACGGCGATCGACGCCGGCCGGGCCGACGAAGCGGCGCCGTTGGCGGCCGCGGTGTGGACGATGTGCCACGCGGTCGGGCTCGAGTTGCGCGCCGCCGACGACGACGTGCCGCAGGACGTCGCCGCCCAGATCGTGGCCCTCGAGGCGGCCCGCGCGGCGCGGGACTTCGCGACGGCCGACACGATCCGGGCCGCGCTGCAGTCGGGCGGGTGGGTGGTCCAGACCACGAAGGAGGGGACCAAGGTCCATCGGGCCTAGCGACTGAGGAACTCGTTGCTCGGCAGGCCACGGAGCTCTCATCGCGACCGGCGCCGAGGTTGCGATGTCGGTTACCGACGGGTAACTTGAGGTCATGCCGGAGTTCTCCCTCGAGCTGTCCGAAGACGTCCAGCAGGTCCAGAAATGGGTCCACGACTTCGCCGAGGACGTGGTGCGCCCGGCGGCGCACGAATGGGACGAGCGGGAGGAGTTCCCGTGGCCGATCGTGCAGGAGGCGGCGACGATCGGGCTGTACGGCTTCGACTTCATGGCGAACGCGCTGTTCGAGTCGTCCGGGCTGATGCTGCCGGTGACCCTGGAGGAGCTGTTCTGGGGCGACGCCGGGATCGGCCTGGCGATCTTCGGCAGCGCCCTGGCCGCGGCGGGCATCTCCGGCAACGGCACCCCCGAGCAGGTCATGGAGTGGGCGCCGCAGTGTTACGGCACTCCTGAGGACATCAAGCTCGGCGCGTTCTGCGTGTCCGAGCCCGACGCCGGCTCCGACGTCTCGTCCCTGCGGACCCGCGCCGTCTACGACCCGGCGAAGGACGAATGGGTGCTCAACGGCACGAAGGCGTGGATCACCAACGGTGGCATCGCCGACGTCCACGTCGTCGTCGCCGCGGTGGATCCCGAGCTGAAGGGCCGCGGCCAGGCGTCGTTCGTCGTCCCGCCGGGCACACCCGGCCTCTCCCAGGGCCAGAAGTACAAGAAGCACGGCATCCGCGCCTCGCACACCGCCGAGGTGGTCCTCGACGACGTGCGCGTGCCGGGGCGGTGCCTGCTCGGCGGCAAGGACAAGCTCGATGCCAGATTGGCAAAGGCCCGCGAGGCCGGTCGGTCCGGCGCCAAGCAACCTGCCATGGCCACGTTCGAGGCGACGCGACCCGCGGTCGGCGCCCAGGCCCTGGGCATCGCCCGTGCCGCATACGAGTACGCGCTCGACTATGCCAAGGAGCGCCGGGCGTTCGGCAAGCCGATCATCATGAACCAGGCGATCGCCTTCACGCTGGCCGACATGAAGACCGAGATCGACGCCGCCCGGTTGCTCGTCTGGCGGGCCGCCTGGATGGCGCGTAACAGCGTGCCGTTCACGGCCGGCGAGGGCTCGATGTCGAAGCTCAAGGCCGGCGAGGTCGCGGTGTGGGCCACCGAGCAGGCGATCCAGATCCTGGGCGGCTACGGCTACACCAGGGAGTACCCGGTCGAGCGCTGGCACCGCGACGCCAAGATCTACACGATCTTCGAAGGCACCTCGGAGATCCAGCGCCTCGTGATCAGCCGGGCCATCTCCGGCCTGCGTGTGGAGTAGTCGAGGCGCCGCCTTCGCCCCCAGTCGGTCCGGGAAGACGCCGTTAAGGCCTCCGACGCATGATTGTGTCTCGGGTTCTTCACCATTGGAGGA
>DASZOG010000337.1:0-1687 GCA_035550895.1 Acidimicrobiales bacterium | reverse complement strand
CAGCGGCGGATCTGGCCGGCGAGACGCCACGATGACTTCCGCGAGCGCCCCTAGTGTCCCGACACTAGGGCGCAGCCGCGGTCCCGCTGAGCGCCGCCGACGCCAGCACGGTGGCGGACTCCAGCTGATCGGCCGCCTGTGCCCCGTCCGCACCGCCGGCGAGACCGCTCGGCCGGGCGAGGGCGTAGATGCGGAAGTCGTAGTTGTGCGTGCCCGACGGTGGGCAGGGGCCCGACCATCCCTGGCGGCCGAAGTCGTTGAGCTCCTCGATCGCCTGCGAGGGCGGGTTCCCGCGCGCCACCCCACCGAGATCGGGCGGCAAGCCGGCTACGACCCAGTGGATGAAGCCGTCGGCGTCGGGATCACGTACCACCACCGCGAGCTCCGCGGTGCCCGCCGGTACCCCGGACCACGCCAAAGGCGGCGACACGTCGTCGCCCACGCACGTGAACTCGGTGGGGATGGCCGCCCCGTTCTCGAACGCGGGGCTGGTCAGGCGGAGGGTCGTGGCGGTCGTCGCCGTGCCTCCGCCGCTGGCGGCGTCCTGCCCGCTCGTCCCGCCGCCCGTGCCTGCGGCGACGTCGGTCGTGGACGACGCTGCGGTCGTGGAGGTCGTGCTCGCCGATGTCGTGGTCTGCTCGGAGCTCGGTGCGCGCAGTTCCTGCCCCTCGTCGCCACACCCGGCGAGGACGAGGGCCACGGCACAGGTCGCCAGTACCCACCGCATCGGTCGAGTGTTGCAGACCGAGCTGCTCGATCGCCGCCACTGGTCCTCGAAGCTCCAGAGAACCGGGGGAGCTCCACAGGCGCATCGGCTGATGCATCAGGGCTCTGGCGTGGGCTGGCGAATGGGGTCCACGATGTGTTCACGCCCAGCCTGACGAGGATTGCATGAGCCCCCTCGACGTCGAGCGGTTGGTGGCCGCCGGCCTCTACGACCCTGGCGCCCCGGACGCCAGCGAGCGGCTCAACCTGCTGCGCCTGCTCGAGGCGAGAGGCGGCACGATTGAGCAGATGGTCCGGGCGAACGAGGCCGGCCGCCTGTCCCGACTTGCCGCCGAACTGCTCGTGGTCGCCGGGCAGGATCGCTACACGGCGGCGGAGGTCGCCGCGAGGGCTGGCGTGGGGGTCGACCGGTTCATCGAGCTGTGGCGGGCGGCCGGTTTCGCGGACCCCGAACCCGACGATGTCCGGTTCACTGAAGCCGAGGTCGAGCTCGTGAGGACGTTCGAGGCTGCTGCGGGCCTGTTCGGCGAAGCCGCGACGATGCAGCTGCTGCGGGTGGTCGGGGCGTCGGTGTCGCGGGTGGCTGACGCCGCCGTGTCGACGTTCATCACGACGCTTGGCGCATCGGCGATGGCAGCCGACCCGGTGACGGGCGCGCTCGCCGAAGCGAACCTCGCCGCGGCCGCGCTGTTCCCGCAGCTGTCGGCGGCGATGGACGGGCTTCTGCGCCACCACCTCGTGGACGCGGCGCGGCCGAACGTCACCGGCGTGTCGTCAGGCTTCGAGACGGTCACGGCCACGGTCGGGTTCGTCGATGTCGTCGGATCGACCGGCCTCGCCACGCACCTCCCGCTCGGCGACATCGGCCGCGCCATCGCCTCGTTCGAGGAGCATGCAGCCAACGCGGTGGCGGCGTCCGGCGGCCGGGTCGTGAAGTTCATTGGCGACGAGGTGATGTTCC
>DASZOG010000336.1:0-6185 GCA_035550895.1 Acidimicrobiales bacterium | reverse complement strand
ACGTTCACCCACCTCGACGCGACGACCGAGTTGTCGCGCCAGATCGCCGCGCTCGGCATCTACCCAGCGGTGGACCCGCTCGCCTCGACGTCGACGATCCTCTCGCCAGAAGTCGTCGGCGATCGCCACTACGCGGTGGCCCGCCGCGTGCAGGAGATCCTCCAGCGGTTCAAGGAGTTGCAGGACATCATCGCCATCCTCGGCATCGACGAGCTGTCCGAGGAGGACAAGCTGATCGTGTCCCGCGCCCGGAAGGTGCAGCGGTTCCTCTCACAGCCGTTCTACGTCGCCGAGGTGTTCACCGGGCTGTCCGGCGAGTACGTGTCCACGCAGGACACCGTGGAGAGCTTCGAGGCGCTGGTCAACGGCGAGCTCGACCACATCCCGGAGCAGGCATTCCTCAATGTCGGCGGCGTCGAGCAGGTGCAGGCCAAGGCCCAGCAGCTGCAGGAACAGGCCGGCTGAGCGATGCCGGGGACGCTGCACGTCGAGCTGGTGTCGCCGGAGCGGATCCTCTACTCGGGCGAGGCGACGATGGTCGTCACACGGACCGTTGAGGGCGGCGAGGTGGCCTTCCAGCCCGGGCACGCCCCGTTCCTCGGCGCGCTGACCGAGAACCACACCCGGATCTACGAGCCCGACGGGCGGATCCAAGACCTCGCCGTGCACGGGGGGTTCGTCGAGGTCACCGGGACGAAGGTGTCGATCCTGTCGGACATGGCGGAGCTGGCCGAGCACATCGACGTGCCCTCGGTCGAGCGGCGGGTGACCGAGCTGGAGGACCAGTTGCGCGTCGCCGAGGACGACGCGACGGCTGCCACCGAGCTACGCCGCGCCCACGCCCGCCTCGCCGCCGCCAGGGGTTCGGCCGCGCGCTGACCCTGACGGCCGTGCGGGGCGTCAGCCGGTGAGGATGCGGGTCAGGCGCGGCTCCTGGCTCGTGTCCTGCAGCGTCCACCCGAGGATGACCACGCCCGCCGGGGTGGAGGCGATGCCCTCGTTCTCCCGCAGCCCGTCCTTCGCGTTCACCGTGTAGCCGAGGTCGAGCCAGGTCGCGCCACCGTCGCACGAGCGCCACGCCAGGTTCGTCGCCTCGTACGATTCCTGGCCGTCGAGCGCGGCGGCGCCGATCGCGTACAGGCACCGGCCGTGGCGGGTGATCGCCGTCGGGCGGACCGCCTCACCTGCGGGGCGGGCGAACACGTCCGAGCGCACGAGCTGCCAGGGGCCGCCGTCGACCGACGTCCACGCCAGCGTCGTGGCACCGGCACTGCCGAGCACGACCGCCCGCCCGTCGGTCAGCACTGCGGGCCCGCTCGACGTGCCCTCGGGCAGGTCCTCCGTGTACCAGGTCGCGCCGCCGTCGGTCGAGCGCCAGACCATTGCCACCCGGCTGCCGTCGGCCGCGTTGACCCGTCGCCCCGTGACGAGTACCTCGTCGCCGTCGGCGACGGCGGCCACGGGAGCGAAGGAGATGCCCTCGGCGTGGGACAGCGGCTCGCGCCTCCACGAGTGACCGCCGTCCTCGGTGCGCAGCACGATCGCATCGCGCTGCCCGCTGGGCGTCACCATCGAACCCACTGCGAGCGGACCGCCCGCGACCTCGACCACGGCGATGAGCCCCGAGTGCTGCAGCTCGAGCCCGCCGAGGTCGGCCGGCGTCCACTGGTTGCCTCCGTCCTCGGAGAACCAGGCCTTGGCGCGCTCGCTCTCGGCGGTGCCGAGCTCGTCGCGCTGACCGCCGACAGCGATCAGCTCGCGACCGGTGCCGGCAACCGCCCGCACCTCCTGGCGGCCGGAGAGGGCCCCGAGCGAGCGTCCGGTGCGCTCCCAGCGGCGGAGGTCGTCCGAGCGCCACACGGCGCTGCGCTCCGCGGTCCCGCTGTCGGAGTCGAACCCGAAGGCCAGGTAACCGGACGACGTGTGCGTGAGCATGTGGAAGCCGGAAGCGCCGTTGGTCTGCGGGAGCGCCGCGGGCACCTCGTCGAACATCAGGTTCGGCACGCTCGGCGATTCGACGACGGGACCGAAGCGCTCGGGCAGCGTGCCGACGCGCACCTCCGAGTCCGTGCCCGTGCACGACGTCGCGATCACCGCAGACGCGAGGACGAGCGCTCCGCTCGATCCACGCAGCCGCGGGACCCCTCTCCTGCGCCACCGCCGCGCCACGGCGTACGAGCGTACTCTCCGTGACCATGCCCGCGTCTAGGTACCCATTCGGTTCTGCCCTGGTCACAGGGGCTTCGAGTGGCATCGGGGAGGCCATGGTGCGACGCCTCGCGGTCGCCGGGGTACCGACCGTGGTCGTCGCGCGGCGCGCCGCACGGCTGCAGCGCCTGGCGCGTGAGCTGGACGGCGTGGAAGTGCTCGTCGCCGACCTCGGGACGGCCCGCGGGCGCGGTCTGGTCGAGGCCCGTCTGGCCGACGCGGATCGCCCGATCGACCTGCTGGTGAACAACGCCGGGTTCGGCAGCGCCGGCCGGTTCATCGACGTCGATGCGCAACGCCTCGCCGGCGAGGTCGAGCTGAACGCGCTCGCGCTGACCGTCCTCTGCCGCGCCGCGGTGTCCGGGATGGTCGACCGCGGCAGGGGATGGCTGTTGAACGTGAGCTCGGTCGCCGCGTTCCAACCCGTGCCCCGCCTCGCCGTGTACGCCGCGACGAAGGCCTACGTGCTGAGCCTCTCCGAAGCGCTGCACGAGGAGCTGCGCGGTACGGGCGTGAAGGTGACCGCCCTCTGCCCTGGCCTCACGCGCACCGAGTTCGTGGACGTCAGCGGGGCCGACGCCGAGGACAACTGGCTCGTCTCGCCGTTGTGGATGTCCGCCGACGCGGTTGCCGCGACAGGCCTGACCGACGCGGCGAAGGGCCGGGCCGTCTCGGTCCCGGGCCTCCAGTACAAGACGTTCGTGGCGACGTCGTCGTTCGTGCCGCGGGGGATCGTGCGCCGCGCCGCGGGCACGATGGCGGCGTGGCGGTCCCCCGGCTCGGGGCGGTCCGGGCCCTAACGTACGCCCATGGTCCGGCGGCGGCCGCGGGTCGCGCCCGTGGTGCTCGGCGTGCTCGCGCTGCTCGTGGTGTCCGTGCTGGCCGGCTGCTCGGACACTCGGCCGGGGATCGACGTGGCCGAGGTCGCCAGGACGACGACCACGCCGACCACCCCGACCACGACCATCGCGCCGACGATGGTCGGCGCTCCTGCCGTCGGCGAGTGCCGGGGTCCCGTGACGCAGGCCGAGATCGATCCGGCCAGCGACGCCCGACCCCCGGTGCCCTGCGCGGAGCCGCACGGCTTCGAGACGGTGCACGTCGGCGAACTGCTCGACGCGCCGGAGGCGTGGCCGGGGGAGGACCTGCCCGCCGGCCTGACCGAGCAGATCCTCGCTGCCTGTCAGCCGGCGCTCGAGGAGTATCTCGCGCTGCCGGAAGCGGGCCCGTACGTCGTTCCGAACCGGGTCAGCGACTTCGCCTACTTCGTACCGACGGAGGAGGAGTGGGCAGGCGGCGCGCGGTGGTTCCGGTGCGACGCGTTCGTCACGCCCCTGGCCCCTGGCGAGCAGACCAGCATCTCGGGCACGTTGCAGGGCGTCGGCGCCAGCCCACTACCGGCTGCCTATCGCATCTGCGACGACCCGACCGGCTTCGTGCCGTGCACCTCGCCGCACGACCTGGAGTACGTCGCGGCGATCGAGGCCGGGCAGGACACGTATCCCACCGTGTCGGATCCGGCGCTCGCCGAACGGTGCCGCGCACCCGTGGCGCAGGAGCTGGCGATCACCGCCCGCGACGACCTGTCGTTCTCCGTGGCGATCCCGACGGAGCAGGCCTGGCAGGCGGGATTGCGCGTCGTGTACTGCGTCGTCGGCGCAGCAGGCGGCGACCCGCTCGTCGGCACCCTCGCCGGCATCGGCGACCAGGCACCACTCCCGGTCGCGGGCGGCGCCGGCTGAGGACTTCGCCTGTCGTCGGCCGGTCGGGCATCATCGGTCGGGAGTTGGCGCCCGGAGGGATGTCGAGATGGAGTTGAAGCCGGGACTGCGGCTGGCCAGCACGGTGTGTAGCACGGAGGTCATCGTCGTCAAGGCGCCCGCCGGGCCGGTCGACCTGCGCTGCGGCGGACGGCCGATGGTGGCGAAGGCCGACGCCGCGGAGCCGAGCGGGACGGTGGACCCGACGCACGGCGACGGCACCCTGATCGGCAAGCGCTACGCCGACGATGAGCTCGGCATCGAGGTGCTGTGCACGAAGGCGGGCGACGGCTCGCTGTCGATCGGCGCCGAGCGGCTGGGCGTGAAGGAGGCCAAGCCGCTGCCCTCGTCGGACTGAGACGTCGGGCTGAGGTCGACGTGCACCTGACGACCCTGCTGGAGATGGCCGCCGAAGGGTTCGGCGAGCACGTCGCGTACGGACCGCGCACCGGAGGGGTGACGTACGCCGATCTGCTCGATCGCGCGCGGCGCGCCGGTGCCTGGGCCGCGGCGCGGCGCGTCGAACGCGTCGGGCTCGTCGACGTCAACTCCGACGTCGTGCCGACCCTGCTGTTCGGGGCGAGCTTCGCCGGGCTCCCGTTCGTGCCGGTGAACTACCGCCTGGCGGACGAGCAGCTGACGGCGATCCTCGGGCGCACGGCGCCGTCCGTGTTCGTCGTCGAAGAGGAGGTCGCGCAACGTGTCGGCCGGATCGACGGCGTGGAGCTCGTCGCGCGCGCGGAGCTCCTCGACCAGCTGCACGGCGTCCACCCGGCTGACGCCTCGTCGACACTGGACTCGTCACCGGACGACATCGCCATCCTCCTCTTCACGAGCGGAACCACCGGCGACCCGAAGGCGGCGGTGCTCCGCCACCGACACCTCGCGTCGTACGTGATCGCCACCGTCGAGTTCATGAGCGCCGCCGAGGACGAGGCGGCACTGGTCAGCGTGCCGCCGTACCACGTCGCCGGCGCGTCGGCGGTCGTCACGAACCTCTACGCCGGGCGGAGGGTCGTCTACCTGCCGAGGTTCACGCCCGAGGCCTGGGTGGCGACGGCACGCGACGAGGCGGTGACGCAGGCGATGGTCGTCCCGACGATGCTGGCGCGCGTGCTCGACGTCCTCGAGCGCGAGGACGAACGGCTCCCGCACCTGCGGCACCTCTCCTATGGCGGCGGGCGGATGCCGATACCCGTGATCGAGCGGGCGCTCGAGCTGCTGCCGCACGTCGACTTCGTGAACGCGTACGGGCTGACCGAGACGAGCTCGACGATCGCCGTGCTCGGTCCGCACGACCACCGCAGCGCGGTCGCGGCAAGCGATCCGGTCCTGCGCCGCCGGCTCGGCTCGGTGGGCCGCCCGCTGCCCACCGTCGAGGTCGAGATCCGCGACGCAACCGGTGCGCCGCTCCCCGCAGCCGAGCCGGGGGAGATCTGGGTGCGCGGCGAGCAGGTGGCCGGCGAATACCTCGGCCACGAGGATCCGCTCGCCGATGGTTGGTTCCCGACGCAGGACGCCGGCTTGCTGGACGCCGATGGATACCTCTACCTGGAGGGCCGGATCGACGACGTGATCGTGCGCGGCGCGGAAAACCTCTCCCCGGGCGAGATCGAGGACGTGCTCGCACGCCATCCGGCCGTCGCCGACGCCGCGGTCGTCGGTGTGCCCGACACCGAGTGGGGTGAGAAGGTGGTCGCCGCGGTGGTGCTCGCGGAGGGATGTGCGGTGACAGAGGCGGAGCTGCAGGAGTGGGTGAAGCGCAACCTCCGCTCCTCGAAGTTGCCCACGCGCGTCGAGTTCCGCGAGGACCTGCCGTACACCGAGACCGGGAAGCTGCTCCGCCGCGTCCTGCGCGACGAGCTCGGCGGCCGCGCTCAGCTGTAGTCGACGCTGGCGAACGTGTGCAGCTTGTCCAGACGGTGGCTGGCGTTGATCAGGCGCACCGTTCCTGAGCGGGAGCGCATCACGAGCGACTGCGTGCGGGCACCGCGGGGGTCGAAGCGGACACCGTGCAGCAGCTCCCCGTCGGTGATCCCGGTGGCCGCGAAGAAGCAGTTGTCCCCCTGCACCAGGTCGTCGATCGTCAGGATCGCGTCGAGGTCGTAGCCGGCGTCCTCCGCGGCCTTGCGCTCCTCGTCGTCGCGGGGGTAGAGCTGGCCCTGGATCTCGCCGCCCATGCACTTCAGGGCGGCGGCGGCGACGACTCCCTCGGGC
>DASZOG010000335.1:0-15945 GCA_035550895.1 Acidimicrobiales bacterium | reverse complement strand
GGGCCGCAGTGGTGGCCGACGCACCGGCGATCAACGTCCGCCACGTGCCGTCGGCCGCGTCGTGCACGTGCAGGTCGCTGCGGCTCCAACCGACGCTGACGGTGACGAGCGTGAACCGCCCGTCCGCGGACGACGCGACCTCGGGCCACGCCTCCGGAGTGGGCAGGTCGCCCCAGACGAGCTCGTCGTCCTCCCACCGAGCGCCGAGCACGTGGCGGTACACCATGCGGTGGTACTCGTCGTCCGCCGGGTAGCGGGTGTAGAGGAAGCCACTCCCGTCCGGCAGCCAGGCGACCGACGCGGCCCGGGTGTCGGGGATCGCGTCGGCGTGATGCTGGCCGGATTCGACGTCGATCACCCGGAGCACGCTGCGCTCGTCGCCGCCCGCCGACTGTCCGAAGACCACGCGCCGGCCGTCCGGAGCGGGGTGGTACCAGTCGATCGCCGCCGTGTCGTCGCCGGTCACCCGCGCCGGGTCGAGCAGGGTCCGGCCGGGGTCGTCCGGAACGTCACGTTGGCGGACGACGAGCCGGAACTGCGGCAGGCCGGCGCCGCGTTCCAGGGCGAACACGTGCGGCCCGGCGACGCGTGCGGACGTGGATACCGGCGCCGCCAGAAGCGCGACGAGCCGTTCGTGCCAGCGGGCTCGGTCGGCGGGGGCGTCGAGCGCCAGGCGGGTGCGCCGGTTCTGCGCGCCGACCCACTGCGTCACCTCTGGCGCCTCGCCGTCCTCCAGCCAGCGGTAGGGGTCGGCGACGGTGATGCCATGGAGGACCTCGACCAGGTCCTCCCGGCGCGCCGCCGGCGGCGGCGTCAGCGCTCGAGGGTCAGCCACGCCCCATGTTCGGGCGCTTGCCGTGGTTCGCCTTCGAGCGGCGCATCCGCGCCTTGCGCTTCTTCGTCTTCTTCGACATAGGGATCCGAGGCTAGTGGCGGCGAGCGGGAATGCTGCGGGCCGCGCCCCGAGTGGCGATGTTCAGATGAGCGGCGCGGCGCCGAACGCGGAGTTGAACCGGTCGCACCAGACCACGACGCTGCGGTAGCGCGAGAGGTCGGCGTCCGCAGGGACGGCGTAGTTCTGGTCGCCGAGATTGCCCTGCAGCCGACCGAGGTTGACGAAGTCGTCGTCGAACGCCTGCTCCGGGCCATCGATCGGATTGGTCGAGAGGTACACGAACAGGTCGGGGCCGTTTTCGGTGGCGAACGCCTCGAACCGTACGTAGCGCGTGCCCTGTGCGTCCTGGAGGACGAGCAGGTTCCCCGTCGTGCCGTGGTCGAGGCTGATGAACTGCGCCGGGGCGGGAGGGGGCGGAGGGGCCGGCACCGTCGTCGGTGACACTGTCGAGGGAGCGCTGGTCGTCGCGGGGTCGTCGGCCCCCGCCGACACCGCCGGGGCACCGGACGTCGATGGCGCGGGCGCGCTCGTCGCTGGTGAAGTGACCGACAGCGGCGTCGCACCGACCGGCGCCGTCTCGTCCACCTTGTCATCGATGAACAGCTTCTGCGGCTGGAACCAGACGAGTACGAAGACGACGAGACCGAGCAGCACGATCCCGGCCGGAATGACCACTCCTCTCCGGAACAGCCGGCGCCACCCTGCTCGCGACCGCGGGTGCGGAGGAGGGATGTCGATCGGGTCGAGTGTCGGGCGCATCGATGCTATGGAACCCTTGGCCGCGGCAGCGGGCAATCGTTGCAGGCAAAGGTTTCGCGGATCGTTAGTGGTGTGCCGTCCAGGCCAGGAGGTCGTCCATCGGCCAGGTGTTGACCACCCGCTCCGGCGGCACACCCCGCTCGGCGGCGCGGTCGCAGCCGTGCGGCTGCCACTCCAACTGGCCGGTCGAATGCGCGTCGGAGTCGATCGAGAAGTAGCAGCCGTGGTCGATCGCCAGGTCGAGCAGCTCACGCGGTGGATCGAGGCGCTCCGGACGGGAGTTGATCTCGACCGCGGTGCCGAACTGGGCGCAGGCGGCGAACACGTAGTCCGGCTCGAAGCGGGACTGAGGCCGCTTGCCGATCAACCGCCCGGTGCAGTGGCCGAGGATGTCGACGTGCGGCGACGCGACCGCCCGCACCATCCGCTCCGTCATCGGCTGCGCGTCCATGCGCAGCTTGGAGTGGACGCTGGCCACGACCACGTCGAGGCGCTCGAGCAGGTCGTCGTCGAGATCGAGCCCGCCGTCCTCGAGGATGTCCACCTCCATCCCGGTCAGGATGCGGAACGGCGCCAGCTCCAGGTTCAGCGCGGCGATGACCTCGAGCTGTTGCTCCAACCGCTCCCGGTTCAGCCCGTGGGCGATCGTCAGGCGCGGCGAGTGATCGGTGAGGACCATGTACTCGTGGCCGAGCGCGATGGCGGTGCGGGCCATCGCCTCGATCTCGGCGCTGCCGTCCGACCACCGGCTGTGCAGGTGGCAATCTCCCCTGAGAGCGGCACGGTAGCGGGCACCCTCCTCGGTGATCGGCACGACCGACTCGCGTTCGAGCTTCTCCACGTAGGACGGCGTCTCCCCCGTCAGGGCCTCCGTGATGAGCCGGGCCGAGCTGTCGCCGATGCCCGGCAGCTCGGTCAGCGTCTTGTCGGCGGCGCGCTGCGCGAGCTCGGCGGGGTCCGTGGCGCGCACGGTCTGCAGCGCGCCGAACCACGCCTTCGACCTGAAGCTCCGCTCGTGGACGCGGTCCAGGCAGTGGACGACGCGTTCCAGCGCTTCGGCAGGGGTCACCCGGTCAGGTTAGGAGCGCATTCGCCGGTCGGCAGCTTCGAGGCGCGCCGCCAGGCGGCGACGGCGACGGCGATCATCACGGCTGCGCTGAGGAAGAACGGCCAGACCCCCACGACGTGGTAGCCGGCGTCCGTGGCCACGGTCGGCACGTAGATGAGCTCCATCAGCGCGGAGAAAACAGGGATCGCGACCGCACCGACCAGCGCCGCCCGACCGACGAGCGGGACGAGGAATCCTGCGGCGACGATGCCGGCCACGACGGCGATGAGCGCGAGTATCCGCAAGCTGGAGTTGCCGAGACCCATGTACGAGCCGAACGGGTCGTCGTAGTAGCTGTAGAGGTCGGTGTTCGACCGCCAGCCCCACAGGAGCGCGGCGGCAACGCCGACGCCGAGCAGCGACCAGGGGAGCCACAGCCTGCGCGTCCACTCGCAGCGGAGTCCGAGCGCGCCAGCGCAGAGGAATGCGAGCAGCACGGACCACCCGCCCATCCCGGCGAAGGCGAAGACACCGTCGTCGGGGCCGACGCACTCGCACGCGTTGGTGATCGCCTCGTGGTCCGCGAGGCGGGCGAAGCCGGTCGGCGCAGCGATCGTCATCGCAACGCCGAGCGCCATGCCGCGCAGCGGCCGGACGAGCGTCGCCAACCCGGCGACGATCATCACGACGCCGCCGAGGACGGCGATGAGCATCGCCGTGATCTCGTAGGCGCGCAGCATCGGCCATGGGCCGCCCGCCTTCTCGATGGCGTCCGCAGCCTGCACCCCGGACGCGGCGAGGAGGATGCCGACGATCACCAGCAGCGCGGCGATCACGAGCGGCAGCCAGGTCCTGAGCAGCTCGCGCACACCCCGTCCTCGCGGCCGGGGAGCGGGCTGCGCGCCGAGGTAGGTCTCAGGCGGCGGCGGCGCATCGTCGGCCGGCGGCACCTCGACCGCCGACGCCGCCACCGCCTGTCGCGGCACCGTTGCCGGCTCGGCTTCCCCCACCGCTGTCTCCCGCTCGACGACCGGTGCTGCACGCTCGACCGGCTCCGGTGCGGGTCCCGGCGCAACGCGGTCAGCCACCGCCGGCTCGCCCACCGGCGCGGCAGCGGTAGCAGCGGGCGGCTCGGCGACGGGCGGCTCGGGGACGGGCGGCTCGGCCACCGGCGCGGCAGCGGTAGCAGCGGGCGGCTCGGGGACGGGCGGCTCGGCAGCGGGCGGCTCGGCGACGGGCGGCTCGCCCACCGGCGCCGCAACGAGCGTCCCGACGACGACCGTGGACGGCCGGATCGGCGGCGTCGCCGGAGCAGCCACGGGGGAGCGCATGCGGACGCTGACGCGCACCGTCTTGATGACTCCGGTACGGGTGTCCCGGATGTAGACGTTCGCCCGGTTCGGGCCCGGCACCGGCCGCAGCTGGAGAACGACGTCACGCTCGTGCGCCACTGGCTCGACCCAGCTCGCGCTGGACTCGACCGTCCACTCCAGCTCGCCCCCACCCCGGTTGACGACCGCGATCCGCTCGGGCGGCAGCACTTCGTCGCTGTCGATCTCGCCGAGGTCGATCGTCGTCTCGGGCACGTCGAGGACCGGGGCGACGAGTGCCGGATCGAGCAGCTCCGGCTGCGGATGCGCGACCGTCGTCGACGTGCGCAACGCGATGGGGACGTCGCCGTCACCCTCGAACCGCTTCTGCGGGACCTGGCGGCCCTGGTCCGTCAGCGCGGCATGGACGTACTCGTAGAGATCGCTGAGGTTGACGACACCGTCGCCGTCGCGGTCTTCGGCACCGTCGAGGATGCCGCGGACGAGGTGGTGCGTGAACAGGCTGGCGTGGTTGCGCGTATCCGTGTCGTTCGCCAGCTCACCCGAGCGGCTGCTCGTGACGACGAACCGCCCGCGTCCTGCCAACGTCGCGGGCACGTCACCGCCCTTGAACCGCCCGCTGTGGCAGCAGTCGAGCAGGATCACGGTCGTCGCTGCGGAGGACGCGTCGATCATCTCGCCGACGTCCGACGCCTTGACCGCCGTCGACCGCAACCGGTCCGACCGTGTATCGCGCGTACAGAGGAACAGCTCGTTGCTCTGATCGAGCACGCCGTGGCCGCTGTAGTAGAGGATCAGCGTGTCCTGCCGCGAGGCCGAGTGGAGGAAGTCCTCGACCTCGCGCAACACCTCGGACATCGTCCGCTCGGTGACGAGGCGGACGTTGTCCGCCGGCACGAGGCCCGCAGTCCGGTCACAGAGCGCGTCGCGCAGCAACGCCGGATCGTTGCGCGGCCCCTCGAGCTCCGGCAGGTTGTGCGGGTCGCTCGGGAACGTCGAGTTGGCGACGATCAGCGCGCGGTAGGTGCGGGTGGTCACGTCGTCCCCGGCAGCTGCTGGGCCACGGCACGCACGACCTGGTCGAACGCCGCCGGGTCGACCTGGGCACCCGACAGCTCCAATTCCTGCAGCTTCCCGTCCGCCGACCAGGCCACCTTCACCGTCCGAGACCGGTCACGGGCGAGCCAGCCCTTGAGCAACTCCACCGCGGCGGTCAACGCGCCGGCAGACGTCAGCGAGAGAAGGATGGAGTCGAGCGCGCCCTTCGTCCCTTCGACCGGCTCGCGCCGGCGCGACACGCCGCCGACCTCCTCCTGCAGCTCCGAGACCAACCCGGCGATCTGATCGAGCCAGCGGTCGTCCGCCGCGTCGAAGCGCTCGCTCACGGGCTCGAGCCGGAGCTCGACCTGCTCGCCGACCTGCTCGCCCATGCACGGCCTCCTCGACGCGGGCGCCGCGACGTTACCGTGCGCCCGTGATCCGCAGCGCGACTCCCGCCGACGTGCCCGTGATCCTCGGACTGGTCCGCGATCTCGCGGAGTACGAGCGCGGCTTGCACGAGGTCCGTGCCACACAGGAGCAACTGCGCGACGTGTTGTTCGGCGAGCGCCCGGCCGCGTTCTGCGACATCGCAGAGGTCGAAGGCGAAGTCGCCGGGTTCGCCCTGTGGTTCCTCAACTTCTCCACGTGGCTCGGGTGCCATGGCATCTACCTCGAGGACCTGTACGTCCGCCCGGACCGGCGGAGGGACGGGATCGGCCGGGCGCTCCTCGTCCACCTCGCGCGGCGCTGCGTCGAGCGCGGCTACGGGCGGTTGGAGTGGTCCGTGCTCGACTGGAACGAGCCGGCGCTCGGCTTCTACCGCTCCATCGGAGCCGTGCCGATGGACGAGTGGACCGTGCACCGGCTGACAGGGGACGCGCTGGCCGAACTGGCGCGCAGCGGCGCTCGTTAGCGCGCCGAGTTCCGGTGCGACCCGGTGATCCGGTGATCCGGTCATCCGGTCACCCGGTCATCCGGTCATCGCCGGGACGAGCCGCGCCGGCGCGTCGGGCAGCACACCCAGCCGGTCGAACAGCTCGCCGGCCTCGTCCGCGGCCGCCGCGTCGCCGGCGACCCAGGACAGGAGCACGAGGAGCTGCGCCGCGTCGAAGTCCAACGCCTGCCGGCGGGCCTCCTCGAGACCGCGACGGGCGACGTCGAGCGCTTCGTCGCGCCGGCCGAGCGCGGCGAGCGCCGTCGCCTCGACGCGGGCGGCTGCTGCCGTGAACACGGGCGCGCCGGCCAGGCCGGCGACCACCGCATCCGTGACGAGCTCCAGCGCCTCGTCCGGGTGGCCGGCGCCGATCCGGCAGTCGGCGAGGTGGATCGCGGCTTCCAGCGCGCTCGACGGTTGACCGAGCGCGAGCAGGTCGCTGCGCGCCTTCGTGAGCAGCGCGTCGGCGCCGGAGGCGTCGCCGGAACCGCGCAGCGCCCGCCCGAGTTGTACCTCCGCGAACGTCGCACCGTCGACGAAGCCGGACGCGCGCAGGACCCGCGACGCGTCACGCAACCGCTGCGCCGCCTCATCGAGCCGGCCCTGGTTGACGAGCACCTCACCGATGTTCGCGTCGGAGATGGCCGCCTGGACGGCGTTGCCCGCTCGGCGGAAGCGCTCCGCCGCACCGGAGTAGTACTCCACGGCATCGTCCCATCGCCCGTCGAAGTACGCGTTCGTCCCGAGCGCGCCGATCACGTTCCCCTCGCCCTCGACATCCCCGATCTCGGCGTAGAGCCCGAGCGCGGCGTTCAACTGCGCGCCGCGATCTGGATCGCCGAGCACCTGCTTGGCCCAGTCGAGCACCGTGTACGCCCGCGCCAGGGCGAACTTCTCGTCCGCTGCTTCCGCTTCGTGCGTGGCCCGCTCGGCGAGCGTCATCGCGTCGCGCGGGCGCTCCTGCGCCTGGCGGATGAGTGCGCGGAACGACGTGACCTTCGCGCGCACCTTGGCGGCGTCCGGGGACTCGACGCCGGTGAGCACCCGGTAGGCGGCCGACAGCTCGCGCATGGAGGCGCTGAATGCTCCCGCCCGTTCGCGCGCCCGGGCTCGCTTCAGGAGGAGCTCCGCGAGCACGACAGCGTCGCCGGCCGACAGGCGTGATGCCCTCCGGTAGGCGTCCAACGCCGCGTCGAACAGCCCGGCCTGCTCGCGCGCATCACCGAGCTGGGTCCACACCGCCCGCTGCTCCGCGGCTGCGACGTCCCGGAGCCGGCGCGCCGCGTCGAGGGCGTGCTCGTAGTGCGTCGCCGCCTCGACGTTGGCGTGTGCCTGACGCGCCCGGTCGCCGGCGAGGCGCGCGTACCGCCAGGTGCGCTCGTGGTCCTGAGCGAGCGCGAAGTGCAGCGCGAGCGATCCGGCGAGCGCCTCGGGCTGGTCGCCCGCCAGGCGTTCCGTGGCCTCGCCGGCGCGGCGGTGGAGGTCGCGCCGGCGCCGGTAGGACAGGCCGGCGTACGCCGCGTCGCGCACGACGGCGCTGCGGAACCGCAGCCGCTCCGGCGTGTCGGGCTCGAGGAAGCGCGCCAGCTCGCGCTGCGTCGAGTCGTCGAACGTGTCCGCCTCGCCGGCGAGCACCTCGTCCATCGTCGCCAGGCGGAAGCTGCGGCCGAGAACCGCCGCGTAGCGCAGCATCCGCCGCGGCACCGGCGCGAGCGCGTCGATCTCCTTCGCCACGAGGCTCTCCAGCGAGTCGGGCAGCTCTGCCGCGCTCCCTGCGACGCGCAGGGCGCGCACGAGCTCCTCGAGGTAGAGCGGGCTCCCACCGGCCCGCTGGACCACCGCCTCGAGGTCGTGCGGGCGCAACGGCGCCGCCGCGGTCGCGCCGATGACGAGCTCCCGGGCGAAGTGCTCAGCCAGCGGGCGCAGCTCGACGGTCGGGCCGAACGACGGGACGTATCCCCCGGGTTGCGGCCGGCGGAGAACGAGCAGCAACCACGCCCGGTCACGAGCTACGGCGGCGATCCGGTCGAGCAGTTGCGAGGACGCATCGTCGAGCCATTGCGCGTCCTCGACGACGACGGCGAGCTGGCCGGGTGCGAGCGCGTCGAGCAGCTCGACCGTCACGTCGGCCAGCCGCTCCGGACGGAACCGGGGCTCGATCGCGTCGACTTCCGGCGTGCGCTCCGTGGGCACCTGCACGACGTCGGCGAGGAGCGGGAGGAACGGGGAGAGCGCTGGCGTGACCTCGGCGACGACCTTCTCCAGCGCCGCCGACATCGAGTCCGGATCGCCGCGCTCCAGTCCGAGCAGGTCGCGCACAGGGTCGCGCAGCGCGCGGTAAGGGCTCGTCGTGCCGTAGGGCTCGCCGCGGACCGTGACCACGTCGATGTCTTCGGTGTGACGCAGCGCCTCCTCGACGAGACGGCTCTTCCCGCTGCCGGCCTCTCCGGCGACGATCAGCACACCGCCGCTGCCGAGTGCCGCGTCGGCGAGCGCGTCTGCGAGGGCGACGAGCTCTTCCATCCGCCCGACGAACGGCAGCTCGGCGCGCACGGTCGCCTCTCGCGCCCCGACCTCGGGACCGAGTGTGTACGCCTGCACCGGCTCCGCCTTGCCCTTCACCGTGAACGGCTCCAGCGCCGTCGTGGCGAAGAGCGTGCGCGAGCGCTCCAGCACGGCAGGGCTGGCGTAGATCGCGCCGGGGGGAGCCGCGGACATCAGGCGGGCGGCCAGGTTCACCGTGTCGCCCATGACGGTGTACGTGGCGCGGAACGGCGTGCCCACCTCGCCAGCGAAGACGTGCCCGTGGTTGACGCCGATCTGCACGTCGAGCGTACGGTCGCCGTCGACGATGCGGCGGACGGCCCGCAGCAGGCGACCCTCGTCGTCCTCGCGCGCACCAGGGACTCCCGCGGCGAGGATGACCTTGCCCCCGTCGGCGTCTATATCTGTGGCGAGGAACGTCACGCCCTCGTCGTCGACCGCGACTTGGACCGCGCGCACGAGCTCGTCGAGCGCCGCCGCGGTCGCATCCGGCCCCTGCTCCGCGAGCAGCCGGTCCGTGCCGCGGAACTTGACGAACGCGACGGACGCGGTGCGGTGCTCCGGTTCGGCGGTCCCGTGGGCGAGATGGTCCCGGAGGACGACCGGGAGGCACTCGGCGATCGCCTGGTTGGTGGTCGGCCGCCGAGCTTGCGGTCCGGGCCCGGCGACGGCGGCCCGACGCCAGCGCAGGAGCGATCCCGGTCCCTTGCGGGCGGTGGCCGCTCCGCCAGGGAGCGAGGCGAGCGTCGCGTCGCTGACAACGATCTCTCCTGCGTCGGCGGCGTGCTCCATCTCCGTGGTGACGGTCGCGGCCGGGCCGGCGACGACGAGTTCGTGATGCGACGTCCCGGCGCGGAACAGGTGCACCGTGCCCGAGTGGACACCGACGGACATCCGCAACGGGACGCGGCCGACGGAGGTCGGCACCTGCGCGGCGGCGCGCAGCGCAGTGCGCATCTCGACCGCCGCGCTGGCGGCCTGCAGCGCATGGTCCTCACCACGGAACAGCAGCAACAGCGCGTCGCCGCCGAACTTGAGCAGCGTCCCCGTCCGCAGGTAGGCCAAGCCGAGCATCCCGCCGAACACCCGATTGAGGACCTCGGTCAGCTCCTCGGCACCGATCCGCCCCCGCGCCGCCAGGCGCTCGGAGAGGTTCGTGAATCCGGAGATGTCGACGAAGCAAAGGCTGGCGTCGATCGCCCGCCAGGCCTTGCCCGGTGCCTCGACATCCCACTCCGCGGCGATGCGGGGGACGTACCGGCCGAGGCCGCTCGGCGCGAGGCCCCCGTTGCTCACGATCAGACGGTAGTTGGCGATGGTTCCGGGACCAGTGCTCGTAACCTCGCCTCCTCGCCATGGAACGCTTCGGACTCGTCGGCCTGCCGAACGCAGGGAAGACGTCGCTGTTCAACGCGCTGACGGGCGACGCGGCGCCGGTGGCTGCGCACCCCTACTCGACGACCGAGACGAACGTCGGCGTCGCCGTTGTGCCGGACGACCGCCTCGACCGGCTGGCGGTGATGAGCGAGTCGCGCAAGGTCGTCCACGCGACGGCGGAGTTCGTCGACATCGCCGGCCTGCAGAAGGGCTCCTCGCACGGTGAGGGGCTCGGGAACCGGTTCCTCGCCGGCATCCGCGAGGTCGACGCGATCTGCTTCGTGCTGCGCGCCTTCGTCGACGAGAACGTGCCCGGCGGCAGCGACCCGCTCGACGACCTGGCGACACTCGAACTGGAGCTCGTGCTCGCCGACGCGGCGAGCCTCGCGCAGCAGGTCGACAAGCGACGCAAGGCGGCGCGCGCGGACAAGACGCTCACCACCGAGATCGAGGCGCTGGAGCGAGCCTTGGGCGTGCTGAACGACGCGACGCCGCTGTACCGCGCCGGGTTGGAGGCGGAGGTCGTCGCGCTGCTCCGGCCGTACTTCCTGTTGACGACGAAGCCGGTGCTCGCGGTGGTCAACCTCGGTGAGGCAGACGTGGACCGGACGGACGAGCTCGTGCAGCCGGTGGTCGACGAGCTCGGTGGTGTGGCAGAGGTGCTCGGGATCTGCGTGCAACTCGAAGCGGAGGCCGCGCGGTTGGAGGGCCCCGAGCGCGCCGAGCTGCTCGAGGGCCTGGGGCTCGGCGAGGGCGCGCTCCCCCGCCTGATCCACTCGGCGTACCACCTGCTCGGGCTGCGCACGTTCCTCACGACGGGCGACAAGGAGAGCCGCGCCTGGACCGTGCGCGCCGGCGCCCGGGCGCCGGAGGCCGCCGGACGGATCCACTCCGACCTGCAGCGCGGCTTCATCCGGGCCGAAGTGATCCGCTGGCACGAGCTGCTGGAGATCGGCTCCTGGCAGAAGGCGAAGGAACTCGGCAAGCTGCGCGTCGAGGGCAAGGACTACGAGGTCCAGGACGGCGACGTCCTCGAGATCCGCTTCAACGTGTAGCGGCGGCGGGCGCGCGGCTCAGCCGTTCGAGCGGACCAGCGTTGGCATGGGATGGGTGGCAAGCTCCAAGGAGTGCAGCCCACTCGCGCCGGCGACCCGTGAGACCACTGGAAGCGCGGTGATCGAGCACCTGGCGATCCTCGGCGGGTCCGGTGACCTGACCGGTCGCTACCTGTTGCCCGCGCTCGCCCGCCTCGCGGAGCACCGGCTGCTGCCGCCGGGTTTCCGGGTGACCGGGCTCGCCCGCTCCGACTGGGATGACGAAGCGTTCCGCGGCTGGGCCGCCGACTGGTTGGAACGGCAGGCAGGCGACATCGCTGCACAAGCGCGCACGTGGCTCTGTGGGCGCTTGTCGTACCGGCAGGCGGAAGCCGACGAGGTGGCCGTGCTCCACGCCCTGCTCGCGGCCGACCAGGAACCCGTGGCCGCGTACCTCGCGCTGCCACCGGCCGCGTTCGGGCCGGCGGTCGACGCGCTCGGTGCAGCCGGGCTCGCACCTGGCAGTTGCGTCGTGGTCGAGAAGCCCTTCGGCGGGGACCTCGCCTCTGCCCAAGACCTCAATGCCCGACTCCACCGCTCCTTCCGCGAGGAGCACGTGTTCCGCGTCGACCACTTCCTCGGCCTGCAGGCGGTCCAGAACGTCCTCGCGCTGCGCTTCGCCAACCGGATCTTCGAGCCGCTCTGGAGCGCGGAGCATGTCCGCCGCGTCGAGATCCGCTTCGACGAGACACTCGGACTCGAGGGACGCGCCGGCTATTACGACACCGCCGGCGCGCTGCGCGACATGGTGCAGAACCACCTCCTGCAGGTGCTGTGCCTGGTGGCGATGGAGCGACCGACGATGCGCGAGGCGGACGATCTGCGCGACCGCAAGGTTGACGTCCTGCACGCCGTGCGCCGCCTGTCCCGCGACGAGATCGTCACCGGGAGTGTGCGCGGCCGGTACACCGCCGGCGACGTCGGCGGCCGCCGCCTGCCCGCCTACACGGACGAGCCCGGGGTCGATCCGTCCCGCGAGACGGAGACGTTCGCCGAGCTCACGTTGTGGATCGACAACCCACGGTGGTCGGGCGTCCCGTTCGTGTTGCGCACGGGCAAGGCGCTCGACGCAGATCTGCAGTGCGTCGATCTCGAGTTCGCCCCGGTGCCGCTCAGCGGCTTCGGCGCGTCGTCCACACCGCCTCCGAACCGGCTGCGGATGCGGATCGACCCGGAGCGCATCGCCCTGCGCGCCGTGGTGACCGGGGCGGGCGGACCGTTCGATCTCGACGAGATCGAGTTCGACGCGGACCTCGCTCCCGCGGAGCTGCCGCCGTACGGCCGGGTGTTGCTCGACGTGCTCGGCGGCGACCGGACCCTGTCGATCCGCGCCGACGAGGCGGAGGAGGCCTGGCGCATCGTCGAACCTGTGCTGGACGCCTGGCACCGGGGGGCGGTCCCGCTCCGTGAATACCCCGCCGGATCCTTCGGCCCGGACCGCGGCAACTCCCGTTCTAGGCGACCGGGCCCCGCTTGATCGTGGTCGGCACGATCTTGAAGCCGAAGCAGACGGTCTCGGTCGAGAGCCGCCCGGTCTCGTCGTCGCGGACGACGAACGTCCGGCAGCGGCTGAACCGGATCTCGAACGGGACGAAGTCGGGCCCTGGCTGTCCGAGCGGTACCACCGAGAGGCCGCGCGGGACCTTCACGCCGAACTCCTTCAACGTCCCCGTTGGGTCCTCCTCGAACCGCACCGCTATCGCTGGTTCACGCCACGTCGCAGCAGCGAACTGCAGCAGGGGTTCCGAGCTCGCCAACTCCTCGGCTCGCTGCACCGCCGGATCCATCGGTCCGTCCATCGCTCCTCCACTGGGAGGTCCCCTCCCCCGAGGTTCCGCCTGGTGTCCGCCGACCTCAACGGTCGCCTCACGGTCGTGCCGGGGCGGTGGCGCGCTCAGCTGGCGAGGATACGCGCCTTCTGCGTCGCGAACTCTTCGTCGGTGAGGATGCCCTGGTCCCGGAGCTGTGCGAGCTGCTTCAGCTGTTCGAACATGTCGCCGCTCGACGGCGGCGGTGCAGGAGCCGGCGCCGGCGCCGGCGCGGCGTACTGCGGCGCGGCGTACTGCGGCGCGGCGTACTGCGGCTCGGCGTACTGCGGCTCGGCGTACTGCGGGGCGCCGTACGCGGACTGGTCGTGTTGCGCCCACCGATTGGCCTGGCGCCTCGATACGCGGTTGCTCACCGCCGTTGCCGTGCCGGCCACGACCGCCGTGCGAGCCATGCCTCCGATGAGTCCCATCGAGCGTCCTCCTACTGCGGCTCGGCCGCGTCGAGCGCGGCGACGATTGCCGGAATCGGGATGTGTCCCTGACCCACAAGCTGTCCGCCCGCGTTGCGTGCTGCGATCGCGAACGGGAGCGACCAGAGGTTCTCGTACACGATGAGGAGGCCGAGGCTGTTCGGCTGGAGCGCAGCCCCGGCCGCGGCCACGTCTTCGTCGGAGAGCAGGCCCGACGAAGCGCCCTCGAGCGCCCCCAGATCACCGACCTCGTCCGGATCGAGATCAGACGTCGTCAACGCCTGGACCTCGCCCTCGACAGGCTTGACCAGCACGATCGCGTCGAGGATGCGGATCAGCCGCTTGTCGACGAGGTCGAGCAGCGGTGGAACGAGCTCGCCGTTGATCTTTCTGTCCGGCGCTTCGATCAGCAGCCAGTCGATCGCGCCGGTCTCGCGCAGGTCAGACACCGGCTTCTCTTGTGATGAGTTCGATGAGCTGTCGGTCTGACCCTGGACCGGCTCGGCGCCGCCGATCTCCCGGGCGAAGAACTCCAGCGCCGTCTTGGTCTTCGTCTGCTGCTCCACAGTCAGGTCGATCCCGTGGGCGGTGAGGAAGGCGCGTGCCTCGGCGGCGACCTCGAACGCCTCGGTCGCTGCGCACTTCGTCGACAGCTCGAGGATCCGGGAGCCGTCGGGATAGGTCCACAGCTCGGCGACGACTCGACGGCCGAAGTCGGTCGGTGTGAACTTCAGCTTGAGCACGTTGATCGGCCCCAGCACGGCGAGCTCGTCGAGCGACAGCCCGTCCGGCGCGTGGGCCTCGTACAGCGCGCGCTGCGCCTTGTTCAACAGCTTGCGGAGAGGGCGGTTGCCGCCCACGACCTCACGCACGTCGACGTTGGGGACCTCCGCCTTCATCGCGCCGGAGCACACGAACCCGCCTGGCATCGCGTCGAGCTCGACGCCGAACCCCGGCGCCGCACGCACCTCCGGGGGGACCTCGTCCGGGACGAGCGGGCGCAGTTTGACGATCGCGTCGCCCGCCTTGCCCTGGATGCGTCGCGCCCGTACCACGACCCCGTGACTGTTGAGCGTCAGGTCCGGGGTGTCGAAGAAGACGACCTGGCGGATCTGCGCGTCGAGCGGGTCCATGTCGAGCGCGGCGACCGTCGAGCGGCGCTCGGCGTCGGGCACGCTGAACTTCAGCTCGACGCCGTCCACGCCCCGCATCAGTCGCAGGGCCTGGGCGACCTGCTCGGTCGACAGGGTGGGATTGCTCGGCTGCGCCACGGGTCGCCCTCCTGGACGTCTTCCAGGATGGTCCCCCGGTCGTGGGTGGACCGGCACTACCCGCCGCAGGGTGGGATCCCGCGTGGAAGACCTGACGGTGTCAATGGCTCAGAACGAGCTTCAGGCTGACCACGAGCCCACCGAACGCGGCAGTGGCCGCGGCATACCCCCACACACGGGACCGCCGCTCCGACGACGTCCAGCCGACGAAGGCGCCGACACCGACCAGCTGGAGGAACGCCACTGCGACGGACAGCCACAGCGCCCACCCCGCGGCGAGGACGTCGATCCTGCCGAGCAGCAGGACGACCGCCGGCAGCACCGCGGCGAGGAGGATCGGCGCTCCGTCGGCCATTGCCCGCCGGACTTCGCCGGGCGGGAGGTCGGCGGTGTGGCGGAGATGGTCCCCGACCACCTCCGCGTAGAGGTGCGCGAGCCACGTCGCCAGCCCGACGCCGGTGATCAGCTCCCAGCCCCAGCCGTACGAGACGTCGTCGGTGTCGACGACCGCGAGTGCCGCCACGACGAGCACCGTGCCGTAGGCGGCCGCGCTGACCCGTTCGGCCAGTCGCTCGCGCGGCCACCTCTCCGAGAGGTCCCTCAGATGAACGCTCCGATGACGAGCACGAGGACGGTCAGCACGGCGAGGATCGCCAGCAACGGCCATACGAACCGGAGATACTTGCCGTACGGGACGCGGGCGATGGCCAGCCCGCCCATGACCACAGCGGAGGTCGGGGTCACCAGGTTCAGCAGCCCCGAGGCGCTCTGGTAGGCGGTCACCACGAGGCTGCGATCGGCGCCGGCGAAGTCGGCGAGCGGCGCCATGATCGGCATCGCCACGGTCGCCAAGCCCGACGACGACGGGATCAGGAACGACAGTGGCAGGAACAGCAGGTACATCACGACGGCGAATGCCGCCTCACCGACGTCGCCGAGCGCTTCCTCCGCCCAGTGCAGCACGGTGTCGGTGATCTGACCGTTGTTCATGATGACCGTGATGCCGCGCGCGATGCCGATGATCAGCGCCACGCCGAGCAGGTCCCGTGCGCCGTCGACGAACGTCGACGTCAGCTCACCCTCCTTCATCCGGCCGACGACCCCGATCAGGATGGCGAACAGGAGGAACGAGGCCGTCATCTCCGGAAACCACCACCAGAGCGTGGGCAGGCCGATGTTCAGGTCCTCCCACGGGATGACTCCGTAGACCATCACCGCGAACGCCGCGCCGAACAATGCGAGGACGATCTTGTGCTGCCCGGTGAGCACGACGTCGCCGCTGCCCGCGTCCGTCGCGGCGGCGAAGTGCCGCTCGTTCGCCTCCTTCATGTCGTACACGAGCGAGGTCGACGGTTCACGGCGCACGCGCTCGGCGTAGCGCAATACGAACCAGATCCCTGCGGCGAGACCGA
>DASZOG010000334.1:0-14759 GCA_035550895.1 Acidimicrobiales bacterium | reverse complement strand
CGCTGTTCCCGCCGGTCCTGGCGCCGTTCCCGCCGTTGCCGCCGCCACCATCGCCGGTCCTGGCGCCGTTGCCGGCGGGTGGAGACTCCTGTTGCTTCGTCCGGGGCGGCGCGGAGGATCCGTCGTTCGCCTTGGCTCGTGCTTCGGCTGCGGCCGCAGCGGCGGCCCGCTCGCGGATCAGCTCACCGAGGCGCGCCGACTCCTGCTCCAGGGCGTGCATCTCGTGCTCGTACTGCTCCCGCTGCGCGGTGACCTCGGCGACCAACTGCGCCTGGTGAGCTGCCTCGGCGTCTGCTTGCTGGCGGGCGACGCGGGCCTCGTCGCGCACGCGCTGCGCCTCGGCCTGCTGCGCCTCGACCTCGCCACGCGCCGTTGCGGCCTCCCCGCTCGCCTCTTCGGCCCGGGCGACGAGATCCTCGATGTGGCGTTCCTGCGATTCGACGGCCTCGACTCGGGTGTCCGTGATGTCGCCGACGTAGCTGGCGTAGAACACGGCCAGGGCGCCCTCCTGGTCGTCGAACGCCTTGTTCAGCCCGCGCAGGCTGCCGAGCTCGGAGGCCTCGACATAGGCGACGACGGCGCTCGTGCGCAGGTCCGCCAGCCCGCGCTGCAGCTCCTCCCTGGCCGCATCCAGCCGCACGGCCAGCCGACCCTGGGCCTCGACGGCGGCCAGGTAGCGCGTCTCGGCCCGTTCGAGGAGGAGGGAGATCCCGGCGAGCGACCGCTCGAGCCGGGTGACCTCTGCCGCCAGCTGGCCCGCCCGTTGGACCGACTGCTGGTACGCGGCCGTGCGCTCCGCCTCGAGGGCGAGCGTCTCGTCGTAGCGCCGGACGAGCCGGCTGCGTTCCTCGTCGACGGCCCGCTTCGTCGACCCCGGGTCGGTCGCCGAGCCGTCCTGGCGCTCGGCCGGTTCCTGGGCCCCGGCGGGGGAGATCAGGGTGACGGCGAGCAGGAGCGCAGCCAGGCCCGCCCGCCGGACCCCACGTGGCACCGCACCATGCTGGCCGCGACACAGCCCGTGGTCAAGGCAAGTCTCGAGCTGAACTACACGTCCAGATATCGGGTGGCGGCGAACGCCGAGCTGACCCCGCCGACGATCCCGCCGACGACGAACACCAGCAGCACCACCCAGTTGAACTGGGCGGAGGTCGCCCGCAGCGCGTCGATGTCGAGGTCCGTCAGCGGTACCCGGTTGGTCCACAGCCAGTTCGTCGTGGCCAACCCGATCCACGCCAGCAGGCTGCCGAGCAGCCCCTGGAGGATCCCCTCGATGAGGAACGGCACGCGGATGAACCAGTTCGTCGCGCCGACGAGCTTCATGATCTCGATCTCCCGCCGCCGGGAGACCATCGCCGTGCGGATCGTGTTCCAGATCAGGATCACGGCGGCCACGAGCAGGGCGACCGACAGCGCGAGGGTGACGGCGCGGGCCACGGACGACACCCGGCGGAGGATCTCGATGATCTCCTTCGCCGACTTCACCTCGTAGACACCGTCGATCGTCGCCACCTGCCGGGCGAAGGCGTCGACCACGGCCGTGTCGTCGGTCGCCGGGACGATCCGATAGCTGGGCGTGATCTGGTCCGGGGGCAGTGCGTCGACCAGCCCGGGCGACCCGCTGAGCAGCTGGCGGAACTCGGCGTACGCCTGCTCCTTGTCGACGAACGTGAACTCCTCGACGACCTGCGGGCTGTCCGTGAGGACCTGCTCGATCGCCTGCTGCTGGTCGGCCGTGACGTCGGGGCGGAGGAAGACGATCACCTCGACCCCGCCGCGCAGTTGGACGAGCGCGTTGGACACGCCGTACTGGACGAGCAGGAAGAACCCGCCAAGGAAGAGCGAGATGGCAGCGGTGATGATCGCCGCAAGTGTCAACGTGAAGTTCCGCCTGAGGCTGGCCCACGTCTCCCGGAGGACGTAGCCGATGCGGTTGAGCATTACTCGTACACCCCGCGGGCCTGATCGCGCACGATCGTGCCCCGGTCGAGCTGGATCACCCGCCGGCGCATCATGTTCACGATTCGCTGGTCGTGCGTGGCCATGACCACTGTCGTGCCGGTCTTGTTGATCCGGTCGAGGAGGCGCATGATCCCCTCGCTCGTGCCCGGGTCGAGGTTCCCGGTGGGCTCGTCGGCGAGGAGGATCAGCGGCCGGTTGACGAACGCCCTGGCGATGGAGACGCGCTGCTGCTCGCCGCCGGAGAGCTGGTCGGGGAAGCGGTCCTGCTTGCCGGCCAAGCCGACCAGCTCGAGGACGGCCGGCACCTGCTGGCGGATGACGTGCTTCGGGCGACCGATGACCTCGAGCGCGAAGGCGACGTTCTCGAACACCGTCTTGTTGGGCAGGAGCTTGTAGTCCTGGAAGACGTTGCCCATGTTCCGGCGCAGGTAGGGCACCTTCGACCCTGGCAGGTCGTTGATCCTCCGGCCGGCGACCCAGATGTTGCCCCGCTCCGGGTTCTCCTGCTTGGCGATCAGCCGCAGCAGGGTCGACTTGCCAGAGCCCGATGGACCGACGAGGAAGACGAACTCGCCCTTGGGGACGTCGAACGAGGCATCCCGGACGGCGATGACCTCGGGGCTGTAGGCCTTGGTGACGTTCTCGAGCTTGATCATGAGCGCGGTGCTTCGGGGGTAGTGCGCCCGCCGAATCGGACACGCTACCGGCCGGACGACGGAGAGTGGTGGCACCCCGACCGTTGACTCCCCACCGTTTAGGAGCTATGACGCTGCCCGGGTGGGGGTAGCGGGAACGCCAAGAAGCGGGAACCCAACAAAGGAGTTGGTATGAAACGACTGTCCACCGGAATCCTCGCTGGCGCGCTGTTGACCAGCTCACTGGCGGTCGGCGTCGCCAGCAGTGCGGGGGCATCCGCACCACCAGGCTGCGCCAACCGGAACAACAACACCATCGCCAAGCTGCTCGAGTGCGTGACGCTCGAGGGCGTTCGTGCCCACCAGGCGGCGTTCCAGGCGATCGCAGCCAACAACGATGACGAGTTCTACCCAGGCACCCGGGCTGCGGGGACCGAGGGATACGACGAGAGCGTCGAGTACGTCGCCGGGTTGCTCGAAGCGGCCGGCTACACGGTGACGCTCGAAGAAGTCGAGTTCCAGTTCGTCTTCCCGGCGTTGCTGCAGCAGCTCACCCCGCCCAGCCCGCCGTACGAGACCGGCACCTTTACGAACAGCGGCAGCGGCGACGTCACTGCGAACGTGGTCGGCGTCGACCTGCTCCTGCCGTCGACGGGCGGCTCGACGAGCGGCTGCGAGGGATTGGGTGACGCCGACGTCGAGGCGACCAACGACTTCGCGGCCTTCCCGGCAGGGAGCATCGCTCTCGTCCAGCGTGGCACCTGCACGTTCGCCGACAAGGCGCTCAACGCCCAAGCGGCCGGGGCTGCTGCCGTGATCATCTTCAACGAGGGCAACTCGCCCGACCGCGAGGGCCTCATCGTCGGGACGCTCGACCCCGCAACGCCCACCATCCCGGTCGTAGGGGCGAGCTTCGCCGATGGCGTCGCGCTCGCGCAGCCCGGCTCGACCGCACGGGTGCGAGTGCTGCCGTCCGAGACGCGGACGGACTTCAACGTGATCGCCGAGAAGGAGGGGACGAACACGAACAACGTCGTGATGGCCGGCGCGCACCTCGACAGCGTGACCGCTGGCCCGGGGATCAACGACAACGGCTCGGGTTCGGCCGCACTGCTCGAGACGGCCCTGATGATGTCCAAGCTCAAGCCGGAGAACACCGTGCGCTTCGCCTGGTGGGCCGCCGAGGAGCTGGGCCTCATCGGTTCCGAGGACTACGTCGACGGTCTGTCTGCGGCCGAGCGGGACCGCATCGCGCTGTACATGAACTACGACATGGTCGGCTCGCCGAACTACATCTTCATGGTGTACGACGCGGACGAGTCGACGTTCGTCGCGGAGGACTTCGGCGTCACGGTTCCACCTGGTTCGACGGCGATCGAGGATGTCTACGAGTCGTACTACACGATGGTCGGTGAGCCGTACGACGACACGGCGTTCGACGGCCGCAGCGACTACGAGGCGTTCATCCTGAACGGCATCCCGGCGGGCGGGCTGTTCACCGGTGCAGAGGAGCCGAAGACCGAGGCTCAGGCCGCGATCTGGGGCGGCGACGTCGACGAGCAGTTCGACCCGTGCTACCACGAGGACTGCGACGTGTTCGGCAACGTGAACCTGCACGCGCTCGACGTGAACAGCGACCTGATCGCCTTCGCGATGCTGTACTTCGCGTACACGACGGAGTCCGTGAACGGCGTCCCCGGCAAGAACATCCCCGGGGGCATCAACCTGCCGACGCCGGCCGGTCCGGAAGGCACGTTCGCCGAGGAGGGCGGCGGCCGCGGCCCCGGCCTGATGGCGTCGTGACTGAGTGACCCGTACGGGTGGGCGCCGAGATCTCGGCGCTCACCCGTCGGGCGGACGCCGCTTCTCGGCGCGGAATGGTGCGCTCGGCGCAACATTTCGCGCCCAGAACGGCTCAGGGAGCCGGTGGCGGCCGGCGAGGTGCGGCGGCCGGCGGAATGTCGTGCGGTGCCGTCCGGCTCAGTTCGTTGCCGCCTCGGCGCGGCGCCAGCGGAGGTAGCCCTCCATGAACTCGTCGAGGTCACCGTCGAGGACCGCGTCGACGTTGCCGCTCTCGACGTTCGTCCGCAGGTCCTTGACCATCTGGTACGGCTGCAGCACGTAGCTGCGGATCTGGCTCCCCCAGCCGACCTGCGCCTGCTTCCCGGCGATCCGGTCCAGCTCGGCCTGGCGCTCCTCCTCGGCCCGGGCGGCGAGCATCGCCTTCAGGCGGGTCATCGCCTTGACCCGGTTCTGCAGCTGGCTGCGCTCCTCTTGCGACGAGGCGACCAGCCCCGAGGGGGCGTGGATCAGCCGGACGGCCGACGACGTCTTGTTCACGTGCTGGCCGCCGGCGCCGGAGGCGCGGAACACCTCCATCTCGATGTCGGCCTCGTTGACCTCGAGCTCGACGTCCTCCATCACCGGCCACACCTGCACCCCGGCGAAGCTCGTCTGACGCCGGCCCTGGTTGTCGAACGGGCTGATCCGCACGAGGCGATGTGTCCCCCGCTCGGCCGTCATGAGGCCGTACGCGTAGCGCCCGTGGATCGTCAGCTCGGCGGACAGGATCCCGGCCTCCGTACCCTCGGAGACGGCGTCGATCTCGAACGAGAAGCCCTTCCGCTCCGCCCAGCGGGTGTACATCCGGAGGAGCATCTCCGACCAGTCCTGCGCGTCGACACCCCCGTCCTTGGCGTTGATCTGCACGATCGCGTCGGCCTCGTCGTGCTCCCCGGTGAACAGGCTGCGCAGCTCGAGGTCGGCGAGCTGTCGATCGAGCTCGGCGATGGCCTCGGCGATCTCCGGCTCCTGGCTGTCATCGCCTTCCTCGCGCGCCAGCTCGTGCAGCACCTCGGCGTCCTCCAACCGCGACGCGAGATCCGTGTAGGCGACCACGTCCTCTCGCGCCCGGGCGTAGGCCGTGTTCACCTGCTTGGCGCGCTCCTGGTCGTCCCACAGGTCCGGGCGTTGCACCTCGGCCTCGAGCTCGGTGAGACGCGCCTGCGTATCGTCGATGCGCAAGTAGCGGTGCGCCTCCTCCACCCGCCGGCGCAGCTCCTTCAGGTCGTCGCTGAAGTCGCGCATCGGCCCGCTACCGGTTCGAGCCGTGGCAGAGCTTGTACTTCTTGCCGCTGCCGCACGGGCACGGTGCGTTGCGTGGCGTCTTCGCCCACTCGTCCTTGACGACCGTCTGCGGGACACGTGTGGCCGGAGCGGCGGTGCTCCCGCGGCGCGCCGGCCGCGCGGCGGCCACCGCCGGCTCTCGATCCACCGCGTCGTCGTCGGTCTCGGTGTCGCGCTCCGCCTGCTCGTCCGTGTCCCGGGCGACGGCCGCCATCGTCGGCGCCTCGACCTTCCGTTCCTCAGCGGCCGGCGCGGTCGCCGGCTGGTCCTGGCGGACGACCTGCACGTGCGTGACGTAGCGGGCGAAGTCGTTGGCGACGCCGTGCATCAGCTGACCGAACATCTCGAAGCCCTCGCGCTGCCACTCGACGAGTGGATCCTTCTGGCCCATCGCCCGCAGGTTGATCCCCTCCTGCAGGTAGTCCATCTCGTACAGGTGCTCGCGCCAGCGCTGGTCGATGATCCGCAGCATCACCTGCCGCTCGACCTCACGCATCACGTCCGGGCCCATCTCCTGCTCACGCCGTTCGTAGAAGGCACCGACCTCGTCCATCACGAGCTCGCGCATGTCGTCGACGTGGCGCTGCTCGCCGAGCTGCTCCGGCGTCACCGTCGACGGATAGAGCGTCTTCAGCTCGTCCGCCAACCCGTCGAGGTTCCACTCGTCCTCGACCTCGGAGACGCAGTGCGCGGCGATCGTGGTCGCCACCGCGTCGTCGAGGTACTCCAGCGCTTCGGCGCGAAGGTCCGCGCCGGAGAGGATCTGGTCGCGGCGCCGGTAGATCACCTTGCGCTGCTCGTTCATCACCTCGTCGTACTTGAGGACGTTCTTGCGGATCTCCGCGTTGCGCTGCTCGACCGTGTTCTGGGCCCGCTCGATGGCCTTCGTGACCATCTTCGCCTCGATCGGCACGTCGTCGGGCAAGGCCCGGCCCATCACCCACTGGAGCGCACCGGTGGCGAACAGGCGCATCAGCTCGTCGTCGAGGCTCAGGTAGAAGCGGCTCTCGCCGGGGTCGCCCTGGCGCCCGGAGCGGCCACGGAGCTGGTTGTCGATGCGTCGGCTCTCGTGCCGTTCGGTGCCGAGCACGTAGAGGCCGCCGAGCTCGCGGACCTTGTCCCCTTCGGCGGCGCACTGCTCGGTGAACTCGGCCAGCAGCTCGCGGTAGCGCGCCTGCGCGGCGTCGCGCGCCGCGCGCTCCTCCTCCGGCAACTCGTCGACCGGCACCGGCAGGGCGAACTCGTCGAGCATCGTCTCCGGCGCGTGGCCCTCCTTGAGGACCTCGTGGCGGGCGAGGCCCTCCGGGTTGCCCCCGAGGATGATGTCGACACCGCGCCCGGCCATGTTCGTGGCCACCGTGACCGAGTGCAGCCGTCCGGCCTGGGCGACGATCGCCGCCTCCCGCGTGTGCTGCTTGGCGTTGAGCACCTCGTGCGGGATCCCGCGTCGCTGCAGCTGCTTCGCCAGGCGCTCGCTCTTGGCCACGCTGATCGTGCCCACGAGCACGGGCTGACCGGCCTCGTGCCGCTCGGCGATGTCCTCGACGACCGAGTCGAACTTGGCGTCCTCGCTCTTGTAGATCAGGTCTGCATCGTCGGCGCGGACGACCGGCTTGTTCGTCGGGATCGGGACCACCTGCAGGCCGTAGGTGTTCATCAGCTCGGCGGCCTCGGTCGCCGCCGTGCCGGTCATCCCGGCGAGCTTCTCGTAGAGGCGGAAGTAGTTCTGGAGCGTGATCGTGGCGAGGGTCTGGTTCTCCTCCTTGATCTTCACGCCTTCCTTCGCCTCGACCGCCTGGTGCAGGCCCTCGCTCCAGCGCCGACCCTCGAGGATCCGGCCGGTGAACTCGTCGACGATCTTCACCTCTTGGTTCTGGACGATGTAGTCCTTGTCCCGCCTGTACAGCTCCTTCGCCCGCAGCGCCGCCTGTAGCTGGTGGACGAGGTTCTGCTGCACCTCGTCGTACAGATTGTCGACGCCGAGCGCCTGCTCGACCTTCTCGATGCCCTCCTCGGTGGGGAAGACCGAGCGCTTCTCCTCGTCGACCTCGTAGTCGACGTCACGGCCGAGGCCGCGGGCGATCGAAGCGAAGCGGTAGTAGAGCTTGGCCGCGTCGGCGACTCGTCCCGAGATGATCAGCGGCGTGCGGGCCTCGTCGATGAGAATCGAGTCGACCTCGTCGACGATCGCGTACACGTGGCCGCGCTGCACCTTGTCGGAGAGGCGTCCTGCCATGTTGTCGCGCAGATAGTCGAAGCCGAACTCGTTGTTCGTCCCGTACGTGATGTCGGACGCGTAGGCGGCCCGCTTCTGCTCGGGCGTGTCGCCGCTGTTGGGAATCACCAGCCCGACCGACAGGCCGAGCCACCGGTGGATCTGGCCCATCCATTCGCGGTCCCGCTTGGCCAGGTAGTCGTTGACCGTGACGATGTGCATGCCGCGGCCCGTCAGCCCGTTCAGGTAGGCAGGGAGGGTGGACACGAGGGTCTTGCCCTCACCAGTCTTCATCTCCGCGATCCAGCCGAAGTGGAGGGCGGCGCCGCCCATCAGCTGGACGTCGTAGTGGCGCTGGCCGATGACCCGGTCGGCGGCCTCGCGGACCACGGCGAACGCCTCGACGAGGACGTCGTCGAGGTCCTCGCCGCGCTCCAAGCGCTGGCGGAACTCCCCGCTCTTGGCCTGCAGCGCCTCGTCCGTCAGGGCGCGGGTCTGCGCCTCGAGCGCGTTGACCTCCGGCACCAGCCCCGCCAGGGCCTTGAGCTTCTTGCCCTCCCCCGCGCGGAGGATGCGATCGAGGATGCCCATGAGATCGTCGATGCTACCGACACGCCGTGCGATGCCTCGCTCGCCCCAGCCGGCCTACCTGTCAGCGAATCCGCCCTGGTGGCGTGGCCGCGGCGGCGATGCAGCGGACCTGCCCTGCCCCCGCCGCGTACAGCGCACGTTGCGCGTTGCGCAGCGTGGCGCCGGTGGTCACGACGTCGTCGACCACGAGCACGCGGCCGCGGGTGCGGCGCCCGCGCGCGGTGAACGCGGGACCAACGAGTCGCTCGGCCCGGGAGCGGCCGGTCTGCGGTGGCGACGACGCGGCGCGGACGAGGAGCCCGCGGCAGGGCACGCCGAGGCGGCGGGCCACCGCCCGGGCGAGCAGCTCGGCTTGGTCGAAGCCACGCTCCCGCCGGTGAGCGGCACTGGTCGGCGCCCAGGTCACGACGTCGACGCTGCCGCGCGGGACGAGGCGCGCCATCGCCTGCGCGATCGGTCTCACGAGCGATCGCCCGTTGGCGTACTTCAGCGCCAGGACCAGGCGACGACCGACTCCGTCGAACGCGAACACCACCGGCACCGGCGACGCTGCCGCTGCGTGCTCGGCCTCCGCCGCGCAGCCGGGACACGGCGCCGGACCAGGACGGCGACAGATCGGGCAGCGGTCGGCAAGGAGCACTCCGCCGTTCTACGGCGCGGGTGCGACACGGTTCGGGCTGGTGACCAGCGCGAGCGCGAGGACGACCGCGAGGCCGATACCGAGCAACTCCAGGGCGGCCCCGACCTGGAGGCCATCGACCGACCGGCCGTGCAGGAGCGTGTCGATCTGGTGCAACGACGCCAAGCGCACACCGACGAACGCGCCCAGACCGAGCACGACGATCAGCAGCGGGAGATACCGGACGCGACCGGTCCGCAGCACGCGCCACGCGGCAGCCAGCGCAGCGAGCGCCGCGACGGCGAGCACCCCGCCGACGGCGAGCACCTGGAGGTCGCGTCGATCGTCGTACCAACCCACCGAGCGGGCGTCCCGCCGCCCGACCTCCGAGACGAGGTCGCCCCAGTCCGCCGCCCGCCCGACGGCGAGCGCGGCGAGGAACGCGGCGCAAGCGAACCAGAACTTCGGCCACCCGTGGCCATCTACACCGGCACGGCGCGCGTCTCGCCACCCGGCGACCGCACACACCGCCGCAACGACGCCATATCCGACAGCGCGGATCCACGGTGCTCCGATCCCGCCGAGCACGCGTGCAGCGTAGCGCCGCCGCACCGGCCCGTCCCGACGTGACAGCTCCGCAGGATCGGCAGACGCCGATCCGAGGGCTCAGGAGAACGGGGTCTGGGGGCGTTCCTGGGGGATGCCGTCGACGGTGATGTCGGCGCGCTCGTTGTAGAACGCGACGCGGCCAGCGACCTTGATGCTCTCCGCCACCGGCGTCGGATACGACCAGGCCACGTCCTGGCCCTCGGGGACACCGGGGAGCGACCAATACCGAGCCGTGCCCTTGTAGGGGCACTGCGTGACCTTGTCGGTCGGCTCGAGCAGATCCATGCGGACATCCACCTGCGGCAGGTAGTAACGCACGGGAAGGCCGGTTTCGAAGAGCAGCACCGGGTGGGCGGAATCGGCCACGACGACCCCGCCGACGGAGACCTCGACGTGCCGCGAGCTGTGCAACGTGTCGACCCGTTTGTGCGGATCGCGCGGGTGGACGTAGACCTCCTCGTCCTCCTCGAACCAGGAGTCCATCGCGTTCCAGTCGAATCGGATCGCATCGCGCAGGTCCTCGATCGGCGAATCGGGGTAGGTCCACGCCGCGTCGACCGCCTCCTTGCCGCCCGCCTTCACCGTGAAGTGCTGGGCGGTGCCGCGGCTCGGGGAGCGTGACGTCGTGGAGGTCGCCTGCAGCACGCCGCCGCGGACGTCAGCCCGCGGCAGGTAGTAGGCCGGGTAGTAGGGCAACTCCCAGACGAGGAGCGGCCGGGTCGTGTCGGCGACCAGCTCGCCCCCGAGGTAGACGCGAACCCGCTTCTGCCCGGGCTCGACGCGTACTCGGCCTCGCTGCTCAGCCATGGTGGGCCTCCTCGTCGTCCAGCAGGTGCAACCCTCGCCGGCGCAAGAGGCATTCCATCGCGTCGCCCCGCATCACCTCATCTCATTTGCCAGCTCCAGCAGCTTGGTGACCGTCCGCCAGTTGCGTGTGGTTCCCGCCGCGGACCCGCCGCGGCCGAGGGCGGCGGCGAGCTTGCTCCGACCGAGCCCGTTCGGCAGGAAGAGGTAGAGCTCCCGGCCGGACCCGACCGCTTCTTCCGGGGCATACGCCGCGCCGTCGACCGAGCCGAGCGACGCCTCCGTCTCCGAGAAGACGACGTGCAGATGAGCGGGATCCTCACCGCGCCGGGCGAACGGGTTCCGCTCGACCACGCCGGCGAGCTCGGCGTGAGTGCGGACGATGACGTGCGGATCGAGGGTCGTGCGCTCGGCGATGGAGCGGCGCAGCTTCTGCGCGACTCCCGCCGGCGATCCCGGAGCCGAGAGCAGCAGGTTGCCGCTCTGGATGTACGTCCGGACGTGCTCGAACCCGCAGGCCTCGGCGGCGGCACGCAGATCGGCCATCGACAGCGAGCTCTTCCCGCCCACGTTCACCCCGCGCAACAGCGCCACCATCGACGTCACGACGGCCAGCGTCGCGCGGGATCCACCAGCGAGGTGGGCGGGTGACCCGGACGATGGAGGGGCCCGCCACGGGCGGCAGCCGGGGCGCGGGGGAATCTCCTCTGGCGACAGGACCGCCCGGCTGCGGGACCCGCGTGCGCAGAGGGCCCGCGAACCAACGGCGATCGCGGGTGGCGCCTCGCTACCCTCGGCCGGCGTGCTGGGCATGCCGCGCGGACGTGATCTGGCGCATCGCCTCGGCCGGTGCGTGTGGGGCCTGGTCGTGTTCGGGTTCGGCGTCACGCTGATCGTCGAAGCCGACCTCGGTCTCGGTCCGTGGGACGTCCTGCACCAAGGCCTCCACGAGCTGACAGGTATCCCGCTCGGGACCGTGATGATCCTCGTCGGCGTGCTGCTCCTCCTGCTGTGGATCCCGCTGCGGCAACGCCTCGGCCTCGGCACCTTCCTCAACGCGCTGTTCATCGGCCTCACGGTGGACGTCACGCTGCCGTTGACACCGACGCCCAGCCCACTGCTCCTGAGGATCGGTTACCTCGCGGCCGGCATCCTCCTCGTCGGCATCGGGTCCGGGTACTACATCGGCTCCGGGCTCGGGCCCGGGCCACGCGACGGGTTGATGATCGGGCTGCACGAGCGCTTCGGGTGGTCGATCCGAGCGGCGCGGACGGCGATCGAGCTGGCTGCGCTGGTCTCGGGCTGGGCGCTCGGTGGATCGGTCGGCGTCGGCACAGTGGCGTTCGCGCTGGCGATCGGCCCGCTCGTCCAGGTGTTCCTCCCCCGCCTGCGGCTCGCGCCGCTCGCACCGAGCGCGACGTAGCCGGCGGCAATCGTCACGACGGCCACGGCGCGCAGCACACCGGTGTACTCGTCCGGGTAGACGACGTCCTCGATGTAGCGGTCGACGAAGCCACCGTCGTAGCCCTCGCCGCCCGCCATCCGCCGCAGCCACTTCTCCATCGGCGTCAACGGGCAGGTCGCGCCGATCGTGACCGAGACGGCCGCCCACACAAGCGCCGGAACGTGGAACCACACCAGCCACCGCCAGCGGATCGCCAACAACGAGCCCGCGGCGACGAAGACGATGAAGGCGAAGTGCGTGACCATCACGCCGTCGGCGAGGACCCGATAGACCATGACGCCTCCGGCCGCCCAGCGTAGGACGGTCAGCGGCGCCGACGTCAGCGTCCGAGGAGTCCGCGGACGTACGCCGCCTGTCCGGCGTGCTCCCGCGCCCAGACCCGCAGCCCGCGACCTCAGTACCGGTAGTGCTCGGGCTTGTACGGACCGCCGGGGTTGACGCCGATGTAGTCCGCCTGCTCGTCGGTGAGCCGCGTCAGCTTCACGCCGAGGGCGTCGAGGTGCAGCGCGGCGACCTTCTCGTCGAGCTTCTTCGGCAGCACATACACACCGAGCGGGTAGCGCTCGGTGTGCTGGAACATCTCGATCTGGGCGATCACCTGGTTCGAGAACGAGCAGCTCATCACGAAGCTCGGGTGACCGGTCGCGCAACCGAGGTTCACCAGCCGGCCTTCGGCGAGGACGATGACCGCGTGCCCGTCGGGGAACGTCCACAGGTCCGTTCCCGGCTTCAGCTGGTCGTGCGTCGCACCGCTGCGGGCGAGACCGGCCATGTCGATCTCCGAGTCGAAGTGGCCGATGTTGCAGACGATCGCGTTGTGCTTCATCCGCGCCATGTGGTCGACGGTGATGATGTGCTCGTTGCCGGTGGCGCTGACGAACACGTCAGCCGTCGAGACGACGTCCTCGAGCGTCGTCACCTCGTAGCCCTCCATCGCCGCCTGCAGCGCGTTGATCGGGTCGATCTCGGTCACGATCACCCGCGCGCCCTGGCCGCGCAGGCTCTGCGCGCACCCCTTCCCGACGTCGCCGTAGCCGCAGACGACGGCGACCTTGCCGCCGAGCATCACGTCGGTGGCCCGGTTGATCGCGTCGACGAGCGAGTGCCGGCACCCGTACAGGTTGTCGAACTTCGACTTCGTCACCGAGTCGTTGACGTTCATCGCCGGGAACAGCAGCTCGCCGCGCTCGGCCATCTTGTACAGCCGCTTGACGCCCGTCGTGGTCTCCTCCGTGACCGCCTTGATGCCGGCGGCCAACCGAGTCCACTTCGTCGGGTCGGTCTTCAACGAGCGCTGCAGCAGACCGAGGACGATGGCCAGCTCGGCGTTGGACGCGCTCGTCGGGTCGGGCACCTCTCCGGCCTTCTCGTACTCGACGCCCTTGTGCAGCAGCAGCGTCGCGTCGCCGCCGTCGTCGAGGATCATGTTCGGGCCGTCACCGTCGGGCCACGTCATCATCTGCTCGGTGCAGTACCAGTACTCCTCGAGCGTCTCGCCCTTCCACGCGTACACCGGCACACCCTGCGGGTCGTCCTCCGTCCCGTTCGGCCCGACGACCGCTGCGGCGGCAGCGTGATCCTGCGTGGAGAAGATGTTGCAGCTCGCCCAGCGGACCTCGGCCCCGAGCTCGACGAGCGTCTCGATCAGGACGGCGGTCTGGATCGTCATGTGCAGCGAGCCGGAGATGCGCGCCCCGGCGAGCGGCTTGCGCGGCCCGAACTCCTTGCGCAGTGTGCGCAAGCCCGGCATCTCGTGCTCGGCGAGATGGATCTCCTTCCGCCCGAACGGCGCGAGGGAGAGGTCAGCGACGCGGAAGTCGCGTCGCGCGGCGAGGGTCGAGGACATGTGGCTGCCTCCAGCTGAAGATGGACGGGGACGCCGACGTGGACGCCCGTTGTCGGAGGGCTGGGGCCCACTGGCACCGGATCAGGAGCAGCCCGCGAGGGCGACAGGTTACCCGCTGAACGTCGGGCTCAGGCTCTCCGCGGCGACCTTCCCCATCAGCCGCTCGTGCTCGACGTCGTCGACCGCCTCGGCCTCGTCGATGAGCATCACGGGGATCCCGTCGCGCACGTGGTAGCGGCGGTGCAGCCGCGGGTTGTAGAGCGCGTCCTCGTCGACGAAGTAGTAGAGCGGTCCCTTGTCCTCAGGGCAGGCGAGGATCTCGAGCAGCTTCGGGTCGAGCGTCATCGTGGGTTCTCCTCGATCGGCGGTCAGGCGCTGGTGATCAGGGCGAGCACCTCGGCGACGTGCTCGTCGCACTCGGTGCGGGTCGGCGCTTCGAGGTTCAAGCGCAGCAACGGCTCCGTGTTCGAGGGACGCAGGTTGAACCACCAGCTCCCCTGGTCGACGGTCAGCCCGTCGAGGCGGTCCTGCGTTTCGGACGGGAACCGGGCGGCCACCGCCTCGATCACGTGGCGCGGGTCCGTCACCTCGGTGTTGATCTCGCCCGAAGCGGCGTACCGCTCGTACGGTTTGCGCACGACGGACAGCGGCTGCTCGGAAACGCTCAGCTCCTCGAGGACGTGCATCGTGGCGATGATGCCGCTGTCGGCCCGGTAGTTGTCGCGGAAGTAGTAGTGCGCGGAGTGCTCGCCGCCGAACACGGCGCCGGTATCCGCCATGACCTGCTTGATGAACGAGTGGCCGACCTTCGTGCGGACCGGCACCCCGCCGCGCTCGCGGATCACCTCCGGCACGGCGCGGGAGCAGATCAGGTTGTGCAGGATCGTCGC
>DASZOG010000333.1:0-4994 GCA_035550895.1 Acidimicrobiales bacterium | reverse complement strand
ACGCGACGTCATCGTGTGGTTCCGAGTCGGCACGCACGCCGAGTACGGTCACCTCCTGCGCACGTTGTGAGGGTTTTTCTGGAACGGTGATCGGCGGGTCCAAGGTTCGAGCGAGCGGGCGGGAGTATCAGGGTGGCGGCGCGTCGGGCCACAGCCCCAGCGTGCGCATGAGCGCCAGGGCGTTCGACGTCCGCACGACGCCCGGCCGCATGCGGTAGTCGAAGCGCATCTGGCCATCCTCCAGACGGTCCTCGAAGTGGACGTTGACGGCGCGGACGGCGGGGTCGTCCGCCACTTCCGACAGGGCCAGATCGTGAGTGGTCACGAGGCCGATCGCGCCCCGCTGCACCAGGCCGCGCACGACGGCGGCGGCGCCCAGGCGGCGGTCGTGCGAGTTGGTGCCATGCAAGATCTCGTCGAGCAGGAAGAGCAGGGGCACGGGACCGTCGGCGGTGCGGACGAGGTCGCGCAGCCGGAGCAGCTCGGCATAGAAGCGTGAGGTGCCCTCCTGCAGCGAGTCGTGAATGCGCAGGGTGGCGCCGACCGCGGTCCGCGAGAGGCGTAACCGCGTCGCCCGGACCGGGGCGCCGGCCAGCGCCAGCACCGCGTTGACGCCCACCGCCCGCAGCAGCGTGCTCTTGCCCGACATGTTCGAGCCGCTGACGATCAGCACGCGCGTCGCGGCGCCGAGCGTCACGTCGTTGCGCACGCAGCGGGTCGCGGGCATGAGCGGATGCCCGAGTCCCGTGGCCTCGAAGCGCGCCTCGCCCTCGACGATGTCCGGATAGACGTCGTCGGGCTGCTCCCAGGCGTAGCCGGCCAGCGAGCCCAGCGCCTCGAGCTGCCCGACGGCTGCGAGCCATCCGCCGAGGGCGGCGCCGTGGCGCGCCCGCCACGCCTCGATCGCGAACGCGAAGTGCACGTCCCACAGCGTCAGCAGCGCGACGGGCGCGAAGAACTGATTGCGCCGGGAGTCGAGGAGATCGACCAGCCGGCGCAGGCGGCGGACCATGGCCGAGGGATCCTGGTCGTCCGTCACGAGGGCGTCGCGGAGCCGGGCCAGCATCGGGCTCGCGAGCGGCTCACGCTCGAATCGCGCGAGCACGGCGGCGAGCAGCTCGAGGTCGGGGCCGTGTCCCGCCACGGCCCGATCGACGTCCCGCACGCGCTCGCGCAACCGCCACCGCACGACGCTCTGTAACGCGACCACACCCGCAGCCAGGGTCACCGGCGCCCACCCCACTGACGCCGCGGCGACCACGGCCAGCGTCGTCGCGGTGACGGCGACCGCACCCGCGCGCACGCGGCCTGTGGGGGCGGGCGTGGTCGGCCTCGCCAGCGCGAGGAGGGCATCGGGACGAACGACTGCGGCGACGTCCTCACCGAGGACGGCCAGGTCCTCGCGGAGGTCGAGCCGCGGCGCCAGCTCCTGCACGGCGGCCTGGCGCGCGCGGACCGACGCGGCATCGGCCGGCGCCAGCAGCCAGCCGGCGAGCGTCTCCTCGCCCATGGACGTGCGGGCGGTGCACACGCGCTCGTAGACGGAGCCGGCGCCGAGGATGTCGAGGTCGGCAGCATAGGGGTGGTCAGGCTCGAGGAACTGCGCGCCGGTGCTTCCGGCACTCGACCACCGGCCGTCGAGGCGCGCCAGCCCCCGAATGTAGAACCCCGCCGCGCGCTCCGCCCGCCGGCGGCGGGCCCGGAGGCGCGCGTGAGCGACGAGGAGCGCCACGAACACCACGACCGGTCCCAGCAGCCACCACGACGACAGCCGGCCTGTCGCGGCCAGCCACCAGAGAAGGGCGGCCGCCAGGGCGGCGGCCAGACGACCCCTCGAGATCGCTTCCTGTCGGCGCGCGCTCTCCGCCACCCGCGCGCGGTGGTGATGGGCGCGGCGCCCATACTCCGCCGCCGGGGAACAGTCACGGTCGGGCATCGAAAGAGGCTCCAGCTGCGGAGATGGCGGAATCAGCGAGGAGCCGCGACGGCCAGGTCAACCAGTCCCGCCGCCGCCGCCATGCGTCGGTCGTAGGTGACGACGGTGGTCAGCTCGTCGCCGAAGAGCAAGGCGGCGGCCAGATGAATGGCGTCGAGGCTCCGCATGACTCGTGGGTCCAGCGTG
Source organism: Acidimicrobiales bacterium (assembly GCA_035550895.1). Taxonomy (GTDB): domain Bacteria; phylum Actinomycetota; class Acidimicrobiia; order Acidimicrobiales; family Ilumatobacteraceae; genus DASZOG01. The sequence continues at coordinate 2,872 of DASZOG010000333.1, read as the reverse complement.
GCCGCCACGTCGAGAAGCTCCTCGTCGATCGGCACGACGTGGAGTCGCTGCAGGACCCGTCGAGCCCGCACCAGCGCGGTGCCGCCGTGGCCGCGGACGGCTCGGAGAACCTCCGCCCGCGACAGGGCGCAGGAAGCCCGGTCGCGCTCGACCCCGAGGTACCGGCGGAGCGCCGCCGACTCTGGCTCGGCGACGACCAGCTTCACGAGAGCCGAGGCATCGAGATAGACCATCGCCTATCGCTCGCGTGACCGCGCGCGTGCGAGCACGCGACTCGGGCGAACACGGCCGGCCACCCGCGCCAGCGGAGGGCCGAGTTCGAGCAGGTCACCGGTCGGTGGGATGAGGCGCCCGCGGCGCACCAGGCGCTCGACGTGACCGACCCCGCGCAACGGAACGAGCAGGGCCACCGGCCGACCGCGGGCGGTGATCTCCACCGTACGGCCTCCCTCGACGTGCCGGAGGAACTCGCTCGCGCGCTGTCGAAGCTCCCGAACGCCGATCGATTTCATAGTGCTACATTGTAGCACCAGTGCGACCGCGGTGCGGGCCGTCGGGGGCCTTGGTCCGCAAGGCCGCCCGCCGTGAGGAGTTGGACCGGATCCCGCCTCTCGTCTCTTCAGGGCGGGGGCCGCCGGACCCGCTCGACCAGATCGCGGATCGCGGCGCGGGTGACGGGGACGCGAGAGATCTGGACCCCGAACGGGCTGAGCGCGTCCTCGATGGCCTGCGCGAGGACGGGGTGGACGGGCATGATCCCGCCCTCTCCCGCTCCTTTGGCGCCGAGCGGGTTCAACGGCGAGGGCGACTCGAGGTGGTGGATCTCGAAGCGCGGAGGGGCGTCGCAGGCGGTCGCGAGCGCGTAATCCATCAGCGTGGCCGTCAGGCGCTGCCCCGTCTCGTCGTGAGCGAGCTGCTCGTTCAGCGCGTCGGGGAGGCCCTGAACGACTCCGCCATGGATCTGCCCGTCGACCAGCGCGGGATTGAGGACGCGGCCGCAATCGTGCGCGACCACCCAGCGGATGACGGTCACCGCGCCTGTTTCGACATCCACCTCCACGACGGCGGCATGCGTGCCGTTGGCGAAGGTCGACTGGGGCACGGTGAAGATGTGGGTTTCCTCGAGCCCCGTGTTCCCTGCCATCGCGCCCGCCGCGGCGCTGGCCACGGCGGCCCAGGTGACCGAACGGGCAGCGAATCCGCGCACGGCGAACCGGCCGTGTGCGCACATGATGTCGGCCGGGGCGGCTTCCAGCAGGTGGGCGGCCATGCGCACGGCCCGCTCCCGCAGGGCGCCGGCCGCGACGTACGCCGCGCTTCCCCCCAGCGCGGTGGTGCGGCTGCCGAAGGTGCCACCGCCGTCGGCGATTTGTCCGGTGTCGCCGGTGACCACGTCGATCGTCTCGGAATCGATGCCCAGCACCTCCCCGACCACCCTGGAGAGTACGGTCACATGTCCCTGCCCCTGCGGGGCGGCTCCGGTGATCACAACGACGCGTCCGTCGCGGTTCACGCGGACGGTGGCGCTCTCGAGCGCTGGAGTCCCGGTCGCCTCGACGTAGTTGACGACGCCGACGCCAAGGTACCGTCCCTCCTTGCGCAGTCGTCCCTGCTCGGTGCGGAGGGCGGGGAGATCGAGCGCACGCAGCGCGACGTCCATGCAGCGGGGATAGTCGCCGCTGTCGTAGACGACAGGGCCCCGACCCACCGTCCGGAGCCCGGTGTCGTGAGGAAGCTCGTGCGGCTGGAGCAGGTTCCGGCGCCGGATCTCCATCGGATCCAGTTGCAGCTCGCGTGCGAGGGCATCCAGAGCGCGCTCGATGACGAACGTCCCCTGCGGACGTCCGGCGCCCCGGTACGCGGCTACCGGCGTGGTGTTCGTGAAGACTCCATGCAGCGTGAGATCGAGGTTCGGGATACGGTACGGGCCCACGGCGTGGATCATCGTGTTCTGCGGCAGGTTGAGCGCGTACGCGGTGTAGGCCCCGAACTCGTGGAGGAAACGTAGGCGGAGGCCGAGAACCTTTCCGCTCGCGGTGGCCGCAAGCTCGATCGCGTGCGTTTGCTCACGCTCCACGTACGCAGCAAGGGCGTGTTCCCGTCGGGTCTCCACCCATTTGACCGGTCGGCCCAGCGCTCGGGCGAGCGCCGGGACGATGATGTCTTCCGGGTAGAACATCCCCTTTGTTCCAAACCCGCCGCCCACGTCGGCGGGCGCGACCACGCGAACCTGCCCTTCGGGGAGCCCGAGCTGACGTGCGATGAAGCGTCGGTGGCGGTGAACCATCTGGACCGCGGCCCAGACCGTGAGCCCGTCAGCGTCGACGGTGGCCACAAGCCCCCGCGGCTCGAGGGGGTGGGCACCGCCGCGGGCCAGGCGGAGGCGAAGGCGAAGGACGACCTCCGCCCGGCGGAACGCCGCTTCAGTGTCACCGACTCGCTGTCGCCACTCGGCGCCGACGTTGCTCCCGAGCTCCGTATGAATCACGGCCGCGCCGGGGGCCGCCGCAGCTTCGACGTCGGTGACGGCCGGCAGAGGCTGGTAGGTCACCGTGACGAGCTCCACCGCATCATGGGCCAGATACGGATCGGTCGCGGCGATCGCGGCGACCGGCTCGCCCACGAACCGCACACGGTCAGTCGCCAGAGGCCTCGGCGGGTACGGCCGGGCTAGGCCGGGATGGTCGATCAGCGTCGGGAAGGGAGCGTTGACCTCTGCCAGGTCACCGGCCGTCACGACGGCGACCACCCCAGGCATCTTCAGAGCCGCCGAGACATCGACGCCGAGGATGTGGGCGTGCGCATGCGTCGACCTGACGATGGCGACGTGGAGACAGTCGAGCGATGGGAGGTCGTCGACGAATCTCCCCGC
>DASZOG010000332.1:0-5794 GCA_035550895.1 Acidimicrobiales bacterium | reverse complement strand
ATGACGCGAGCCCAGGTCCGCTCGCGGCTGCGTCGCGGGGAGTGGCGGTGGGCGGCGAAAGGCGTCGTCGTGGTGGCGAGTTCGCCGGACACCTGGCTGCGGCGGGCGATGGTCGCCACGCTCGTCCAGCCTGGGCGGCTGTGGGTCAGCCACCGCGCTGCGGCTCACGCCCACGGCCTCGACGGCTTCGCGCAGCCGCCGGCGATCGAGGTCCTCGGGCACGGCGAGTGCCGTGCAGCGGTGCCGAAGGGCGTCACCCTGCACCGATCCGACGTGCCCGGTCGCGCCGATCGGACCACTGTCCGTGGGGTGCCTGTCATCAACGTCGCCGCGACGCTGTGTCTGCTTCCCCAAGTCGCCAGCACGGCGCGGGTCGCGCAGGCGCTCGACCATGTTCTGCGCGCTGGGTCATCGCCGCGGTGGCTGCGCCAGACCGCCGAGCGCTTCCGCCGCAGGGGCCTGCACGGCCCGAACGTGCTTCTGGACCTCCTCGCCGAGCGGGTCAACCGTCGCTTGCCGCGCAGCTGGTTCGAGCGCATGGCGCAGGCCGTCCTTGACCGCGCGGGGATCCCGCTCGAGCACGAATTTCCCGTCACGGACCTCAGCGGGCGAATCGTCGCCTCACTCGACCTGGCCGCGCCGCGGTGGCGGGTCGGGGTCGAGTGCCAGAGCTGGGCGGAGCACGGCAGCCCGCGGCAGCAGTACGGCGACGTTCGCCGCCGGCGCGCGCTGCGTGAGCTCGGGTGGGACATCGTCGAGCTGTGGTGGTGGGACCTGGCCAGGCCGGAGGAGGTGACGCGCGAGGTCCTCGCCGCCTTGGAGCGTCAGCAGCGTCTCACCGGACAGCAACCTCGGGAGGTCCGGGTCGGTATTCGACCCGAACCTCCCGGGATTCGCAGGCAGCGGCTGTGAGCGGCCGCCCGGGCAGGCGTGGGCGGTGGTCAGGCGGCGCGGTGGGCGGGTCCGGGCGCTGAGTGGCGCGGGGCGGACCGATCCGGGTCAGGGTTGGTTCTCGCCGCCGAAAATCTCGCTCACGCTCGTGTCGTCGAAGACGGCGGCGAGCGCGTCGCCGATGATCGGGGCGATCGACAAGACCTCGATCTTGTCGATCTCCTTCTCCGGCGGTAGCGGCAGGGTGTTCGTGATCACCACCCGGCTGATCGGGCTGTTCTTCAGCCGGTCGATGGCCGGGCCGGACAGGACGCCGTGCGTGGCCATCGCCCACACCTCGGTCCCGCCCTTCTCGAGCAGGATGTCGGCCGCGGAGCAGATCGTGCCCGCGGTGTCGATCATGTCGTCGGTGATCACGCAGTGCCGGCCGTCGACGTCGCCGATCACCTCGCGAGCGACAGCGACGTTCGTCATCCCCTTCGGGCGGCGCTTGTTGATGAACGCCAGGTCGGCGCCGCGGTCGCCGAGGTGCTGGGCGAAGCGCTCGGCGACCTTCACCCGCCCGGCGTCCGGAGCGACGATGACGAGGTCCCGGGGCGCGTACTCGCGCAGGTACGCCTCGAGCACCGGCATCGCCGTCAGGTGGTCGACCGGCCCATCGAAGAAACCCTGGATCTGGCCGCTGTGCAGGTCGATGGAAATCATCCGTTTCGCACCAGCGGCCTTGAACATGTCCGCGATGAGCCGCGCCGTGATCGGCTCCCGGCCCTCCGCCTTCCGGTCCTGGCGGGAATAGCCGTAGAACGGCACGACGGCAGTGATCCGCTTCGCCGAGGCGCGGTACGCCGCGTCGATCATGATCAGCTGCTCCATGATCGCGTCGTTGATCGAGCGCCCGTCGCAGCCGTAGTGCGTCTGGATGATGAACACGTCGTTGCCGCGCACGCTCTCGGCGAAGCGGGCGCGGATCTCGCCGTTGGCGAAGTCGACCAGGTTCGGGTCACCGAGCTCGACGTGCAGGCAGGTGGCGATCTCCTCCGCCAGCGCACGGTGCGTGCGCCCCGAGTACAGCGCCAGGCGCTTCTTGGTGATCTTCTCCATCGGTTGCATCGCTACCCCTCGAGCCGGTCGTCCGCGCCGGGCTCGCGCGTCCCAGTGTAGAAGGGCCCCGTTCGCTCGCCGGGAGCCACCGAGGACCCGGCGGGGAGCGCGGCGAACGGGCCGACCACGGCGCGGGCGCCGATCTCGCTGTCGATCGCGACGGAGTGGGACACGACCGCCCCGTCGCCCACGGTGACGTCGACGAGCCGCGTGTCGGGACCGATCTCGACTCGCCTGCCGACGATCGTCCGGCCCTGCAGCATCGTGCCCGGAAACAGCGTGACGTCCCGGCCGAGCTCGACGGTCGTGTCGATGTAGGTCCGCTCGGGATCGAGCATCGTCACTCCGGCGAGCAGCCACCGGCGCGTGATCCGCCTGCGCAGCTCGGCCTCCGCGGTGGCCAGCTGGGCGCGGTCGTTCACCCCCTGCACCTCGGCCGGATCGTCGACCGTGACCGAGTCGACCGGGTGCCCGGCGTCGTACAGCACGGCGACCACGTCGGTCAGGTAGTACTCGCCTTGCGCGTTCGCCGGCGTCACACGCCGCAGCGCCGGCCCGAGCAGGTCCCGGCGGAAGCAGTAGATCCCGGTGTTGATCTCGTCGATCGCTCGCTGCTCGAGCGTCGCGTCACGCTCTTCGACGATCGCCGCGACGCGGCCGTTGCGCCCGCGCACGACGCGCCCGTAGCCGGTCGGGTCGGCGAGGCGCGTCGTGAGGATCGTCGCCGCGTGCGCGCCGGCGTGGTGCGCGGCGACGAGCTCGGCCACCGTGTGGTGGCGGAGCAACGGTGTGTCGCCGGGGAGGACCAGCACGGTGTCGTCCTCGTGGTCGTCGACGTGGATCGCCGTCAACCCGACGAGGACGGCGTCGCCGGTGCCGCGTTGCACGGCCTGCTCGACGAAGCTGACGTGGAGGTCGGACGGCGCGAGGTCCTGGACCTTCTTCGTCACCTGTTCCGCCTCGTGGCCGACGACGAGGATCGTGTGGTCCATCCCCAGACCGTGCAGGGCGTGCAGCACGTGGAGCACCATCGGCAGCCCGCAGATGACATGGATCGGCTTCGGCCGGTCCGAGCGCATCCGGGTGCCCTGCCCGGCGGCGAGCACGATCGCCGAGATGCCCATGCCCTTGTTCTACCCCCTGGGGCGCGCGTCACGGCGGTCGTGACACGGAGCCCTTGTGGCGCCGCCCGGCATCAGGCACCGTTGCTTCGTGCGCGATGGGGGCCATCGGGTCGCCCGTGGTCTGTTCGTGGTGACCGTGGCGCTCGGCGGGGCGGCGACTGCCGCGACGATCGTCACCGGTGACGTCGACGGCAACGCCGATGCGTGGCCGATGGGACCGATCGCCATTGCGCTCGGACTGACGGGGCTCCTGATCCGGCGCCAGGACCCGCACCATCGGTGCGGGTGGTCGCTGCAGGTGGCCGGCGTGCTCGCCGCGCTCGGCTTCGCCGCGAACTGGTGGGCAGGGCAGACGCTCGTGCGCGAGCTGGGCGCGCTCCCGGGCGGTGTCGCCGCGGCATGGGTCGCGCTGTGGATCGCGCCGCTCGTCGTCTGGTTCGGCTTCGCCTGGCCGCTGCTGCTCTTCCCGAGTGGACAGGCACGGTCGCGGAACTGGTGGTGGTTCGGTCTCCTCGCCGCGGCAGTTGTCGCGTGCTGCACGCTCGTCGCGGCGACCTGCGGGGCGGTCGCTGCTGCGACGGAGCCGGCGCTCGAGCTGCTCGACATCCCCGCCGCTCCGCCGTCCGGGTGGGCGCAGGTGGCCACGACCGCGGCGCTGGCCGGCGTGGTCGCCGCGTGGGTGACCGCGGCGGTCGCGCTCGGCGCTGTCGCCGTGGCCTCGCGCCGGGCCCGGGGCGACGAGTGGTACCAGCTGCAGTGGCTACTCCTCGGGGGCGCCGTCGCGATCGTCCCTGTGCTCGTCGACCTCGCCATCGTCGGTTCCGGCCTGCCCCAGTGGGCGCGTTCGCTCACTGCGCTGGCGATCCCCGTGTCGATGGTGCTGGCGATGGCGCGCCATCGCCTCTACGACGTGGACCTCGTCGTGAGCCGCACCGTCACCGCGGTAGCCGTCGTGGCTGCCATCGCCATCGTCTACGTCGGCGTCGTGTGGGTGCTCGCTGCCGTGCTCGGTGAAGGTGCCGAGCTCAGCGGCCCGCCCGTTGTCGCCGCGGCGGTCGTCGCGCTCACGGTGGCGCCGCTTGCCCGGCTGGCGCGCCGCGCCGCGCGCCGGGTCAGCGGCCAGTCACCGGACTCCCGCCAGGTCGTCGCCCGCCTCGGAGCGCAACTGGAACAGACCGACGAGGGGGCGGACCTGCTCACGCAGCTGGCCGCAACCGTCGAACGGGAGCTGCGCCTGGCGCGCGTCGACATCCGGCTGGACCAAGTCGCCGCCGACCAGGCAGCCGCCGATCCCGGGTCGACCGGCGCGGCCACGCCGTTGACGGTGCCCCTCGTCCACCGCGGTGAGGTGATCGGGTCGATGGTCCTCGTCCCTCGTCCGGGCGAGCGCCTCGGGCGCGCCGACCGCCGGCTGGCCGCGGAGCTCAGCCGAGTCGTCTCCGTCGCGGTCGCGGCCATCCGCTTCGGTGAGGACCTGGAGGAGTCGAAGCGGCTGCTGGAGCGGAGCTACGAGGACGAGCGGCGCAGAGTGCGGCGCGACCTGCACGACGGGTTGGGCCCGACGCTGGCGTCAATCCGGCTGAAGCTCGGCGTTGCGCAACGGCGCACGGACGGGGTGGTCGGCGCGGGCACGCTGGACGAGCTCAAGCGCGACGTCGCCGACGCGATCCGTGAAGTGCGCCGCATCGTCGACGGGCTCCAGCCGTCGACTGTCGAGGATCTCGGGCTGCTCCCCGCGGTCCGCCTGCTCGTCGAGGACGTCAACCGCGCCGCCGTGGACGGGCCGGCGGTCGTGTTGGAGGCCGACGACGATGTCGGTGAGCTGCCGTCCGCCCTGGCCGGAACCGCGTACCGCGTCGTCGGCGAGGCACTGGCGAACGTCGTGCGCCACAGCCGGGCGCAGTCGTGCCGGGTGTGGATCCACCGCGACGGAACGCTCGATCTGCGGATCAGCGACGACGGCGTCGGCTTCGATCCGGCCCTCGCCGGTGGGACGGGCCTGCGCTCGATCCGCAGCCGCGTCGAGGAGCTCGGCGGGTGCACCGAGCTGTCCGCCGAGCCCGGGCGCGGCACCACGCTGGCCGTCACGCTGCCGGTCGGATGAGTGGGATGCAGGTGCGGTGCAGATGACCGACAGCGAGCCGATCCGCCTCGTCGTCGCCGACGACCACCCGGTGTACCGCGACGGTTTGGCCCGCCTGCTCGCCGGCACGGACGGCCTCGAGGTGGTCGGCGTGGCCCGCACCGGTCGGGAGGCGGTGTCGCTCGTCCACGACCTGCAGCCCGACGTCGTCGTCATGGACCTGCGCATGCCCGACCTGGACGGTGTCGAGGCGACCCGCCGGATCACCACCACGAGCCCGCACGTCGCGGTGCTCGTGCTGACGATGTTCGACGACGACGACCTCGTCTTCGCCGCGATGCGGGCCGGAGCCCGCGGCTTCTTGCTGAAGGACGCCGACGACCGCCAGGTCGCCGCCGCGGTCGTCGCCGTCGGGAGTGGCGAGGCCATCTTCGGGCCGGCGATCGCGCAGCGGGTCCTCGCCCACCTGCAGCAACGGCCGTCGTTCGACACCGTGCCGTTCCCGCAGCTGACCGATCGGGAACGCGAGGTCCTCGACCTCGTCGCCCGCGGCATGTCGAACCAGGACATCGCCCGCCAGCTGTTCATCAGCCAC
>DASZOG010000331.1:0-7764 GCA_035550895.1 Acidimicrobiales bacterium | reverse complement strand
CGATCGAGCTGGTCAAGCGGTTCACGACGGCGACGATGGGACCGGCCCAGGGGAAGCTGGAGACGGTCAACCTCGTCGCCGCCCTGGCAGAGGCGACCGGTGCGACGATCGAGGACACAGGGACGACCGTGTGGCGTCCGCCCTACGCCCCGATCACGCTCGGCGCGCTCGCCGGGCCGCGCGTCGCTCCCGTCCGGTACTCACCCATGCAGGGCTGGCACGAGGCGCGTGGCGCCCATCCGCTCGTCGCCGGCGACTGGATCCGGCCCGAGCACTACGGCGATCCCGCCGCCGAGGTCGACAACGTGCGGTCCGCCGTCGGCATCATCGACGTCACGCCGCTCGGCAAGCTCGACCTGCGCGGTCCCGATGTCCCGCACTTGCTGAACCTGCTGTACGTGAACCGGTGGAGCAAGCTCGCCGTGGGGTCGGTCCGGTACGGCGTGATGTGCGCCGAGGACGGAGTCATCCTCGATGACGGCGTCACCGGCCGGTTGGGCGCGGAGCACTACCTGATGTCGACCACCTCCTCTGGTGCGGCAACCGTGTGGGAGTGGGTGGAGAACTGGCTGCAGACCGAGCACCCGATGTGGCAGGTCCATGTCACGCCGGTGACGACGGCCTACGCCTCGATGAACATCGCCGGCCCCGCGAGCCGGGAGCTGCTCCTCCGGCTGGTCTCGGACGTGGATCTCGCCCCGGCGGCGTTCCCGTACATGCACGTCCGGCAGGGCACGGTCGCCGGCGTGGACTCGTGCTTCATGTGGAGGATCGGCTTCACCGGAGAGTTGAGCTACGAGCTACACGTGCCCGCGGCGTTCGGGCTGCACGTGTGGGAGGCGTTCTTCGACGTCGGTGCCGACCTCGGCCTGCGACCGTTCGGGGTCGAGGCGCAGCGAATCATGCGGCTGGAGAAGGGGCACTTCATCGTCGGCCAGGACACGGACGGGCTCACGCAGGGCTTCGCCACCGGGCTGGGCCCGCTCGTCAAGCTCGACAAGGACGATTTCGCCGGCCGGCCGGAACTGGTCTGGCAGCAGCGCCGTGGCGACTACCCGCGCCTCGTCGGCCTCCAGCCGCTCGACCCGATGTGCGTGCCGGACGAGGGCTGCCAGATCATCGAGCGCACGGACGGAGGAGCGGTGCGCAGCGTCGGGCGGATCACGTCGAGCCGGATGTCGCCGACGTTGCGCCGGTCGATCTGCCTCGGCTTCGTTGCGCCACACCTCAGCGACGCCGGCTCGATGGTGACCGTGCGGCTGCCGGACGGCGCTGATGCGCAGGCGCGGGTGATGGAGCACCATGCGCACTTCGATCCGGAGGGCGCGCGTCTCCGTGGCTGACGCGTCACCACCGGACTCGCCGGTCGCCCGCTCGCCGATCACCCCGGCGCCGCCGACGGCCGTCGTCGACGGCTGGGAGGTGTCGCGGCGCCGTGCCGGCGGGCCCCTGACGCTCGCAGATCGGACGCCCCTGGCCAAGGTGCTCGTGCGCGCTGATCCCGCCGGTGTCTACGCGCGCGATGCGCGGGTGCCGTTCGGCGGAGTGGCTCGAGTGGACGGCAGGCTGGTCATCGGATCCGGTGTGGGGGAATGGCTGCTGCTCGGGCCGGTCGGCGGCGCCCCGGAGCTGGTTGCCGCTGCCGAGGCCCGCGCCGCGGGTGAGCTCGTCAGCGCGATCGACGTCACCCACGGCCGCGCGCTCGTCCGCCTGACCGGCACCCGAGCACCGGCGGTGCTGTCCCGGCTGTGCGCGATCGACCTCGCCGACCACGCCGTGCCCGACCACCGCGCGTTCCGGTCGTGGGTGGCCAAGGTCGTCACCGACGTGGTGCGCGACGACCTCGGCGGCATCCGCTCCTACCTGCTGCACTGCGAGCGCTCGGCGGGGCAATACCTGTTCGACGCGATCCTGGGGGCCGGTGCCGATCTCGGTCCCGAGGTCGACGGCTTCGCCGACGATCACACTGCCTAGGTCCACCCGAGGTCCGGGGCTCGGGCGCGAACGTCAGGAGGGCAGGTCGACCGGGTGTCCCTCCCACGACTCGATGCGGTGCGCGGCGTGGTCCAGCAGATGATGGGCGAGGTCCGAGAGCGCCCGAGCCGCGGCGATCTCTTCACCGACCGCCGGCAGATCTGGATCGGAGGGATTCCGTCGCGCCCGGCCCCAACCGCGCAGGTCCTCGGAGGTCCCGGTGAGGACGGCGTCGGCACGTGTCGTGCTTCCGTCCTCGTGGAACTCGATGCCGACGGTCCACGTTGCGGGTTCGGCCATCGTGTCCTCCTTCGTCGTCGCTCGTTGACGCGATCATCATGAGTCCGCGCGACGCGGCGCGTAAAGGGGGAGACCATCGCAGAGCTGATGCCGTTCGCCCGTCGTTCACTTGCGGTTTGGGCGCACGACGTGCGCCCAAACCGCGTCAGAAGCGCAAGAGGAAGGTCAGATGGGGCGCTCCGCCAGCATCGCCGCGGCACGCGCGTCGGTACCCACCGCCTCGGCTACGGCGGCGACGCGGGGATCGGTGGCGAACAGCCCGGCCGGGAGCACCGCTGTGGTCCACGCCGCCGCGTCGACGGGCTCGACCGTCGCCGCCAGCGCGGCGACCGCGGCCGCGTCGCCGAGCGCGAGCGTGGCGAGGAAGCGGGTGGCCGCCGGGGCGTCCGCGGACGCGAGCTCGGCGAGCGCCGGACCCGCGCTCCCGACCACGGACGCACTGGCCAGGCTGCGGCTGACGTCGGCGTCGAGGAGCAGCCGCTGGCACGCCAGCGCGGACCCGCTGCCGGCGTCGTCGCGCAGCACCGTCGCCGGCCGGCTGGCGACCGGCGGCTCAGCTGGCGCCGTCGTGAACTCGCCCCCGACCTCGTACCGCCCGGCGGAGCTGCACACCGGTCCGGCGACGCCCCAGTGCAGGAGGACGCCGCCCTCGATCCGCTCGCCGGGCGCGAGCGTCGCCTCCCGCCGGGCGCTGTCCATCGGCCACGGCCACACGACGGTCCCGGGGGCGCCCCCCGGTGGCCGCAGCGCCACTGAGAGGTCGCCCTCGAGGATGTTCAACCGGGTGCTGGTCACGACCGGCGACGCCCCGTCGTTCTCCAAGCGGGCCACCACGACGAGCGGCTCGTCCAGTCGCGACCGCTCCGGGACGTCGAGCTGCAGCCGCACGTCAGGAAGGAGTCGGGTCGACGAACCCGGCGGCGAGGTCCTCGGCGCGAGCGACGTCGGCCTTCGGCTTGCGGGCCCGCTTCACCCGGGCCAGCGCGTTCTCCACCACCGGAGCGTCCCGCTCGACGGGGCTGGCGACGGTGGTCGCCAGCGCCAACACCTTCTCGGCCGAGCGGCCCTGGACGGCGAGGTCGAGGTACCGGCGGGCCTCGGCGTTGTCCGGCGCACGGACGGTGTCGGCACCGTCAGCAACGTACTCGACGTGCCGGCGGGACAGCGCGTTGGCCAGCACGAGCGCGCACGCCGCGCCGGTGTCCGCGTCGGCGTGGCCCTCGGCGCACGCGGCGAGCTTGTCGCGCGCCGCCGTGTCGCTGCCGAAGTCGCCGAACGCGAGCGCCCGGCCGACACTGCGGTCGAGCGTCGCCTGCGCGATGTCGCGCTCGTCGTCGGTCCCCGGCATCCGCACCTGGAGCCGCGCCGGCGCGCTGCGCACGATCGTCACCCCGTCGCCGGGGTCCAGCTCGGCCACGACGTCGTGGATGCCCGGTTCCTCGAACGTGTAGCCGAGGTTCGTGAAGAACACCTGGACGCGACTCGACATCGACTGCCCGGGTTCCAGCACCGCGGTCGGTCGCGGTCCGCAGGCGACGACGATGTCGCGTACCTGGTCGAGCCGTCCGTCCGGTCGGCGGCGGAGGAAGCGCAGGTCGCCCTCGGCAAGGTTCAGGCGGGTGGTCACCTCGCGCGGCGCCTCTCCGACGTTCGTCACCGTGACCTCGGCGTAGACGTACTCGCCGACGAACACGGCGTCGGGGAACGCGATCGCCAGCTCGAGGTCGTCCGCGTCGTCCACGTTCGTCAGGCCGTCCGCGTCGACCGGTGCAGGTACGCCGGCGAACAGGCTCCCGTGCCCCCAGCCGAAGTTCCGCCATCCCGGGCGGACCTGCGGGTCGGGGGAGTGGAGCAGCGAGGTGCGGCTGTGGTCGTCGAAGGCCATCGTCGCGTTGCACGGATACGGGTTGGTGACGGTGGCGAAGCCCATCACGTCACCCGTCTGGTTCATGATCGACGTCCCGATCGCCGGCGCGTGGACGTCGTGCTTCGGGTGGAACAGGTTGAACGCGTGGCCCGCCTCGTGGACGAGCGTCCGCAGGAACGCCAGCGGCACGTCGCCGAGCTCCTGCCCGCGCGCCGCCGCCTGGATCGTGTTCTGGTTGCCGAATCGTGGATCGGCGAAGCCGACGGCTCCCTCGCGCGGGATCGTGTCGTCGTCGAACATCAGGCCGAACAGCCCGCCCATGTTCGACCCGACGAACAACCACAGCCGCCAGTCGCCGGCGGGGGCCGGAGCGCGGTGGTTCGTGAGGAGGGTCTGCAGCTCGGCGTTCGTCAGCTCGGCGTCCTCCGGCACGTTCAGCTCGTCGACCGTCAACCTGATGTCCCATCCGGCGGTCGCGTAGATGGACTCGAACGTCACCCCAGCGCCGCTGCAGAGGTTGGCGGTGGCCGGCCAGGTGCGGTTGCGCATCACGTCGACCTCGACGCGGCACCCGCGCTGCAGAGTCGACGTCTGGGTCGCCCGCACCGTGTAGTTGACACCGCCGAAGGTCGCCGTGCCGGTCATCACCGTCGGCGAGCCGAGCACGGTGATCAGCGGCCGCTGGCAGGTGAGCTGCATCGTGCCCGCGTCGGTGGAGACGAACTCCTGCGCGGCCCGGTTCCAGAGGTGGCGGACGAGGGAGATCTGCAGCGTCCCGCCGCTGTACACGCAGCCCGTGGAGCGGAAGTACCACGCGTACTCACTCGGTGGCAGCTGCGGGTACCACGGCACGGTCGGCGGAGCGGCGAGCGCGGTCGCCGACGTCGCGATCAGTCGCCGCTGTGTGTAGATGTCACCGGAGATGCGCAGCAGCGAGCTGCCCACCTCGATCCGCATCGGACCGCGCACGTAGCTGGACAGCACGGTCCCGGGGAACCGGCGCGCCGGCTCGATCTCGAGCAGCCACGATCCGTTCAACGTGCCGATCGCGCACGGGCGCGGCCGGAGGAGGCGCTCGAACAGGCTCGGACGGAACTCCCGTCCCGGCAGCAGGACCTCGTCGCTGAGGTTGCCCTGATCGTCGAAGACGAGCGTCTCCTCGTGCCCGCAGCCGCAATCGGAATCGGTCGCGTCGTCGTGCATGACGGCCTCCCTTCGCCCCGATCCCCCACGGCTCGGGGCAGTGTGATCTGGAGACGCGAGCACATTCCCGGATACGTCCGGACCACCGATCCCCGATCCGCCGCGGAAGCGTCGATACCATGAACCCCCGAATCGTCCCGGGGGTTGTCACATGGACCGCAAGACGAAGCGCACGATCCTCTGGATCGCCCGACTGGTCGTACTGGTCGTCTACGCCGTCGTGCTGGCGTACGCCGTCATTCTCGGCATCGCGTTCGTACTCCGCCTGCTGGGAGCGAACCCTGACGCGGACTTCGCCGAGTGGATCTACCGCGCCGCGGCGCGAATCATGGAACCGTTCCGCGGCATCTTCCCGACGCAGCAGATCAACGACACGTCGGTGTTCGACGCGTCGTTGCTGTTCGCGCTGTTCGTCTATCTCGTGCTCGGCGTCGTCCTCCATGGCGTCGTCGACTGGTGCGCGCGACACATCGCCGGGCTGGACCGCGCCGAGGAGCAGGAGCGGCTCCTCGCCGCGTACGACGCGCAGGAGCGGGCCGCCTTCGGTGGCTACGGCACGGCGCCCGCGTACGACCAGCCGACCGCGGTGTCGCCCGCGCCTGGCACTGTCGCGGGCACCTATCCGTGGGACCAGCCGGCGGCCGGGGCGCCTGGTGCCTCGGGCACGGCAGGCGGAACCGCACCCGACACCCCTCCGGTGCCGCCTCCGCCGAACGACCATCCCGCGCCTCCAGCCTGAACCCGCGCCTCGCGCTCCCCACCCGTTCGCAGCATCCGCGTTCCGCGCGTCGCGGCGGAGAAGACTCCTGCCAGGCATCCACGTCGGATCCTGAATGGAGGAAAGCATGAGCACCAACATCCAGCTGCGCAGTGGCTGGGTCACCTTCGCCGCGGTGATGGCCGGCATCGCCGGCGTCTACAACATCCTCAGCGGCATCGCCGCGATCGCTGAGTCGGATCGGACGGAGGAGATCGCTGAAGTGCTGTACGGCGTCGACATCTCCGCCTGGGGCTGGTTCTGGCTGATCCTCGGGATTGTCCAGGTGGTCGTCGCCTACCTGATCTACGCGCGGAGCACGGCCGGGCTGTACCTGGGGCTGGTGTGGGCGTTCCTCAGTGCCACATTGACGGTGTTCCTCATCTTCCAGGCGCCACTGTGGGCGTTGACGGTGCTCGCCCTCGACGTGCTCGTCATCTACGCCCTGTGCTCCAACGCCGAGGAGTTCGGTACGACCTGACCAGTGCAGCCGCGCTCGGCGCGGCGCACCGCCAGGATTCAAGCGGAGGGCCGGCCCGCAGGCATCTTGCCTGCGTACCGGCCCTCTGACACGTGGTCAGCGGGTGAACAGCGGGTTGCAAGGTATCTACAAGGCCGCAAGCGCATCGTGATTCCCGACCAGACAGCCGAGGGGACTGACGATGAGCTTGACCTGGCTCCCGCAACAGATCGAGCACACCACCGAGCCGGTGATCCTGCCGCTCGACCACCACGACGCCCGCCGATCGGAGTTGACCGGCGCCAAGGCGGCGAACCTGGCCCGCGCCCGCACGGCGGGGCTGCCCGCCCTGCCGGGCTTCGTGGTGACCACGTGGGCGACGCCGTTGCTCGACCCGGATCATCCGTCGTGCGAGCACGTCGAGGCGCAGATCGAGTCCGCCTGGCGCGATCTCTCCCTGCACGGTGACCTGCCGCTCGTCGTGCGCTCCTCCTCGACCGTCGAGGACACGGGCGTCACCTCGATGGCCGGCGTGTTCACGTCCGTCGTCGACGTGCGTGGCTGGGACGCGTTCGTGGAGGCGATGCACGCCGTCATCCGCTCCGGCAGCGAGGTGCCCGGCCTCGAGCGGGCGCCGATGGGTGTGCTCGTCCAGCCGCTCCTCCGTCCTGCGTTCGGCGGTGTGCTGTTCGGCGCCGACCCGGTCACCGGCCGCACGGACCGCCTCGTGGTCGCTGCCGTGTCGGGCGGTCCCGACCGCCTCGTCAGCGGGGAAGTCGACGGTGCGCAGTACCTGCTCACCGGTCGCGGCCGGATCATCCAGGCCGACCGCCCGCTGCCCGGGTTCACCAAGGCGCACACCCGGTCGCTGGCGGAGCTCTCCGCCCGCGTCGCCGCCGAGTACGGCGGCCCGCAGGACATCGAGTGGGCGATCGACACCGACGGGACGCTGCGCCTGCTGCAAGCCCGCCCGATCACCACGCTGTTCCCGCCCGATCCGGGCAAGGGACCGGTGCTCGGCCCGGGTCCCGTCGCGGAGACGTTTCCCGAGCCGCTCTCACCGCTCGAGGAGGACCTCTGGGTGCCGGCGATGCGGACCGGCATCGTCGAGGCCCTGAACCTGTCCTCCACCGCGTCGGCGCGCGCGTTGCGTCGTTCGCCCGTCGTCGCCACGGTCGGCGGCCGCGTGGCGGCGGACCTCGA
>DASZOG010000330.1:0-3368 GCA_035550895.1 Acidimicrobiales bacterium | reverse complement strand
GACGTCCCGCTGGACGAGATCGATCTCGGGTCGCTCGAGTTCTGGTCGCGACCCACGGACTACCGCGACGGAGCGTTCGCCACGTTGCGCCACGAGCGGCCGATTGCCTTCTTCACCGAGCCGGAGGTACCGGGCTTCCCGGCGCCTGGTCCCGGTTTCTGGGCGCTGACGAAGCTCGACGACGTCTGGCAGGCGAGCCGGCATCCCGAACGGTTCAGCTCCCGGCCGAGCATCGTGATCGCCGACATGCCGGAGGAGATCTCCGAATTCTTCGGCTCGATGATCGTGCTCGACGACCCGCGCCATCACCGGCTGCGCTCGATCGTGCAGAAGGCATTCACGCCGCGCATGGTCGCCCAGGTCGAGCAGGCGGTCGCCGACCGGACGCGCGGCATCGTCGAAGGGATGGTCGAACGGCACCCCGATGGCGAGTGCGACTTCGTCACCGAGATCGCCGCCCCGCTCCCACTGCAGATCATCTGCGACATGATGGGCATCCCGGCCGAGGACGAACAGCGCGTCTTCCACTGGACGAACGTCATCCTCGGCATCGGTGACGAGGAGATCGCCACGGAGTTCGGCGAGCTGATCCAGGTCTCCCAGGAGGTCGGGGCGTACGCCTACACCCTTGCAGAGGAGCGGCGGAGCAACCCCGGGGACGACCTGACGACGGCGCTGGTGCAGGCGGAGGTCGACGGCGAGCAGCTGAGCTCGGCCGAGATCGCTTCCTTCTTCATCCTCCTGATCACTGCGGGGAACGAGACGACGCGCAACGCGATCAGCCACGGCCTCGTCGCGCTGACGAACAACCCGGCGGAGCGCGACGCCTGGTGGGCCGACTTCGACGGTGTGTCCCGCACCGCAGTCGAGGAGATCGTCCGCTGGGCCTCGCCGGTGATCTACATGCGCCGCACGCTGAAGGACGACGTCCAGCTGCGCGACATCACGATCCGCGCCGGAGAGAAGGTGGCGATGTACTACGCCTCGGCGAATCGCGACGAGGACCACTTCGCGGATCCCTATCGCTTCGACGTCCGCCGCGACCCGAACCCGCAGGTCGGCTTCGGCGCGGGTGGCCCGCACTTCTGCCTCGGGGCGAACCTCGCCAGGCGGGAGATCACGATGGCGTTCCGCGAGCTGCATCGGTTGGTCCCGGACATCCACGCCAGCAGCGAGCCGGCGATCCTCCACTCCGACTTCATCCACGGCATCAAGCGCGTGCGCGCCAGCTGGACGCCGCCGTCGGGATGAGTGTCCCGGCCGGTCCGCCCGGCGCAGGCCTGGAAGCGAAGGTGCTCACCGTCTCCGACGGCGTCGTGAACGGCGCACGCGAGGACCGCTCCGGCGCGGCACTGGTCGAGCGCTTGCAGGCCGACGGGTACACCGTCGCCGACCACCGGGTGGTGGCCGATGGCGCCGACAGCGTCGCCGGCGCACTGCTGGAGATGGCCGACGGGTTCGCCGGGGTGATCGTCTCCACCGGGGGCACCGGGTTCACACCGCGCGATCTCACCCCGGAAGGGACCCGCGCCGTGATCGAGCGCGAGGCGCCCGGGCTGGCCGAGGCGATGCGCCTCGTGAACCCGCTCGGCCGGCTGAGTCGCGGGATCGCCGGAGTGCGCGGCCACGCGATCATCCTCAACACGCCGGGATCGACGAAGGGCTGTGTCGAACAGCTCGACGCGGTCCTCGACATCCTGCCCCACGCCCTGCGCCTGCTCAGCGAGGCGCCCACATCGCACTGAGCAACGCGGGAACAGCCGGTTAGCCTGCGCGCCCGTGTTGCGCCTGGTGCTGCCGAAGGGATCGCTCGAGCGGGCGACGTTCGAGCTGTTCGAGGCCGCGGACCTGGCGCTGGCGCGTACCTCCTCCGTCGACTACAAGGCCGCGATCGCCGACCCGCGGATCAGCGAGGTGCGCATCCTGCGGCCGCAAGAGATCCCGTCATATGTGGCGGAGGGGTTGTTCGACGTGGGGGTCACCGGCCGCGACTGGATCGAGGAGACCGGCGCCGACGTGGTCAGCCTGGGCGAGCTCCAGTACTCGAAAGCCACGGGCGACCCGGTGCGGATCGTCGTCGCCGTCGGTGCCGACTCGCCGTTCGAGAAGGTCGGCGACCTGCCGCAAGGTGTGCGGGTGTCGACCGAGTACCCGCAGCTGACGAAGCGCTTCTTCGCGTCGAAGGGCATCGAGGCGGACGTGCGCCTGTCGTACGGTGCCAGCGAGGCGAAGGTGCCGGACATCGCCGACTGCATCGTCGACCTGACCGAGACGGGCCGGGCGCTGCGCGCCGCCGGGCTGCGGATCATCGACACGATGCTCACCAGCTACACGGAGGTGATCGCCTACCCGGCGAGCCACGCCGACCCGGCGAAGCGCCACGCGATGCAGCAGCTGATGACGTTGCTGCTCGGTGCGCTCGAGGCGCGCGGCAAGGTACTCGTCAAGCTCAACGTGGCAGAGGCCGACCTCGACGCGGTGATCTCGCTCGTGCCCGCCCTGAAGTCGCCGACCGTGTCGAAGCTGTTCGGCGATGGCGGCTACGCCGTCGAGACGGTCGTCCCGAAGTCGGCGATCAACACGCTGATCCCCGCCCTGAAGGACGCCGGCGCGAGCGACATCCTCGAGCTGCCGCTGTCGAAGATCGTCCATTGAGCGCTCGTCCGGTGCTGCGCGGGTCGGTGACGGAGTTCGACGACGCCGCCGGCCTCGGCACGATCGTCGCTGAAGACGGCACGGCGTTTCCCTTCCAGTGCACCGAGATCGCCGACGGCACGCGCACGATCGCCGTCGGCACGGCCGTGTCCTTCGCCGTGCTCCCGAAGCTCGGTCGGTGGGAGGCCGCCCGCATCGAGCAGGCATGACGACCGAGCGAAGCGAGGTCCAGCGCGCACGGTCGATTGTCGCCACGCAGTGGCGACCCGGTCACCCATCCACCCGCAGGGTGGACCTGTGACCGAGCTCGAGCGGCGGGTGGTGGCCGTGCTCCGTGCGCTCCACTCGGGCGAGGTCGTCAGCTACGGCGACGTCGCCGCGGACGCCGGCTTCCCCGGGCGGGCCCGCGCCGTCGGCCACCTCCTGGCCAGCGGGGCGCACGACGTCCCGTGGTGGCGGGTCGTCACCGGCACCGGTCGGCTCGTGCCGGGCAACGAACGGGATCACGCCGCCCGGTTGCGCGCCGAGGGCGTCCTCGTGCGCCGCGGCCGCGTCGTGCGCTCACCCAGTGGGCGCTTCGTCGCCTGACGCGGCCGCGCCCTTGATCTGCACGAACGCCAGGCGGATGTTCGCCAGCGCGTCGCGCAGGAGCCCGACGTTCGGGCCGAGGCGGTCGCCGAGGCCCTCGACCAGGCAGGCGAACGCGTCGATCG